>CANJOT010000192.1 GCA_947475815.1 Burkholderiales bacterium
AGCCCGGCCAACTGGCCCTTCATCATGGAAATGCTCCTGGTTCGGTGTTAAATGTGGTGAATTCAGAGTGGCCGTATCGAACCCGGCACGATGCTGGCACCAAAGTCCTTGACCAGTGACTGCACGAAGGGATCGGCATCGATCGCGCTGACCGCGTCGGAGAGGCGCGCGGCGCGTTCGCTGCTTTCAACCGCGGCAACCGTCTTACCCTGGACGGTGCCGATTTCAACCTTGAGTTGCACCGGCCGGCCAAAATGGCTGCTCAGCGAGGCCTTGAGTTTTTCCACCGTACCGCCTTCGAGCACGGCCTTCATGGAGACACGCAAGCGGAAACCGTCGTCATCGAAACTGATCAGTTCAGCCTGTTGCACCAGTTGGCCGGTCATGCCTCCCACACGCAGGGACGCGGCCAGAGCCAGCCAGTTGCCATCGAAGGGCAAGGGACCGTCGGCGGTGGCCGGCACAGCAGCCTGAGCGACGGGTTCGACAGAGCTCGCCGGGGCAACTGGGGCAGCCGGGGCGACCGGTTCAGCACGGGCAGCAGGCACCACGGCAGGACTGGAGGGGGTCAGGGCAACAGGCGCAGTGCCCCCCGCGGCCACCACGGGCCGCCGCGGCACGGCAAGGGGTCCGGCCGAACGCGGCGCACCCGATCCACCCTCGGTCGGACGGAAGGCCAGCATGCGCAGCAGGGTCATGGAAAAACCGGCGTATTCATCGGGAGCGAGCGCCAGTTCGGCACGGCCATGCGCGGCGATCTGGTAGTGCAGTTGCACTTCCTCGGCACTGAAAACAGCGGCCAGGCGGCGCACATGTTCGGCCTCGGCCCAGTCGTCGGTCACGGCCTCGGGCACGGTCTGCGCCAGCGCGATGTGGTGCAACAACACACCCAGATCCTGCAGCGCCGCACTGTAGGACAGGCTGCGCGCTGCGATTTCGTCGGCCACGCCGAGCAGGCCCGCACCATCGCTGACCGACAGCGCGTCGAGAATGCGTATGAGGTAAGTTTGATCGAGCGCGCCGAGCATGCTGCGCACGGCTTCTTCGGTGACCTGACCGGCACTGTAGGCAATCGCCTGATCGGTCAGCGACAGGGCATCGCGCATGCTGCCCGAGGCCGACAGAGCCAGCAGACGCAAGGCGGCCTGCTCAAAGGGCACCTGTTCGGCCTTGAGGATGTGATCGAGATGGCCGCTGATCTGCGCCGGCGGCATCTGTTTGAGATTGAACTGCAGGCAGCGCGACAACACCGTTACCGGAATCTTTTGCGGATCGGTGGTGGCGAGAATGAACTTGACATGCTCGGGCGGCTCTTCGAGCGTCTTGAGCATGGCATTGAACGCCTGATTGGTGAGCATATGCACTTCGTCGATCATGTAGACCTTGAAGCGCGCATTCGAGGGGGCATAGATGGCCTGCTCGAGCAGGGTAGCCATTTCGGCCACGCCACGATTCGAGGCGGCATCCATTTCGATGTAATCGACAAACCGGCCGGCATCGATTTCCGTGCAGGCCTGACATACCCCACAGGGCTCGGAAGTGATATCACCCAGACCGTCGGACCCGATGCAATTGAGTGCCTTGGCGAGAATGCGCGAAAGGGTGGTCTTGCCAACACCGCGCGTGCCGGTAAACAGCCAGGCATGGTGCAGGCGTTTCTGGTCGAGCGCATGCGAAAGAGCGCGCACGACGTGCTCCTGACCGACGAGAGTCGCGAAATTCCTGGGCCGCCACTTGCGCGCAAGGACTTGGTAGGACATCGTGATCGGTTTCCGGGGTGATTACGCTATGGGATGAACCCAGGAAGCGAAAAGGCGAGCCTTGTCCTCGGCACTTGGAGTTAATGACTATGGCTGCTTCGTTCCCGACCTGACCAGATTTGCCACGCCCCAATGCGAGGGGGCCCGCCACTGCGAATTCTACAGCATCTGCGCGGGCCGCAGTTTGCGACGACGGTGTCGGCGCGCCACGCCACGTTCACACCGCTTTTTTACAGGGACCAGAAGCGGCCACAGAAGCGGCCAGAGTGTTGTAAAAATCCCCTAATTGTCATGCTGCTCCAGCACCAAGTAACAAAGACCGTCGCAAAGCCGCGAATTTGTGCCATCATTTGAGTTCTGATGGTAAATAAAAACCTGCAGAAAAACCTGTAGAATCAAGTTCCATCGCCGGACAGCCCCGTTTCTTGCGGCCCGGTTTGCGCAAGCGGCGCAACGGATTCCAGAATAATCCACCCCACTTGAACACGCGCGGTCTGACGCCACTACACTGCTGTTGCAGGGCGCCAGTCCGGCACACGACCGAAACCCCTTCCCAAACCATTTCACATCAGAGCCCTGTCAAGAGGTTTTCATGAGCGACACCATCAAATACGTTTCCGACGCCAGTTTTGAATCCGACGTGCTCAAGTCCGACGCCCCCGTGCTCGTCGACTATTGGGCCGAGTGGTGCGGCCCCTGCAAAATGATCGGCCCGATCCTCGAAGAAGTCTCCAAGGACTACGCCGGCAAGCTGACCGTTGCCAAACTCAACGTCGATGAAAATCAGGCCACGCCCGCCAAGTACGGCATCCGCGGCATTCCGACCCTGATGCTGTTCAAGAACGGCGCCATCGTCGGCACCAAGGTTGGCGCCTTGTCGAAGTCGCAACTGACCGCCTTCATCGACAGCAATCTGTAATCCGACCGACGGGGCGCGTGGCATCCCGGTTCTGGCGACACGCCGAGAACCCCGCTCCCCGATCGTTCCTCCTATTTTTTTGAACAAAACCATCATCACCATTTCGTCAGCCGCCCACTTCCCAGGACGGCGCCCACTCCCCCAAGAAGGACCATCCTTCACGCGCAGCCCCGCTGCCATCCCCTCAGGGATTACTCCATGCATCTATCCGAATTAAAAGCCCAACACGTTTCCGCCCTGCTCGAGATGGCCAATGGCCTCGAAATCGAGAATGCCAACCGCATGCGCAAGCAGGAACTCATGTTTGCCATCCTGAAAAAGCGCGCCCGTACCGGCGAGCAGATTTTCGGCGATGGCTGCCTTGAGGTCCTGCCCGACGGTTTTGGTTTTCTGCGTTCGCCCGACTCGAGCTACATGGCGTCGACCGACGACATCTACATCAGCCCCTCGCAAATCCGCCGCTTCAATCTGCATACCGGCGATTCGATCGAGGGCGAGGTGCGTACCCCCAAGGATGGCGAGCGTTATTTCGCGCTCGTCAAGGTCGACAAGGTCAATGGTTCGTCACCGGAAGCCTCGAAACACAAGATCCTGTTTGAAAACCTGACGCCGCTGTTTCCGACCGAGCCCATCATTCTCGAACGCGACATGATCGGCAACGAAAACATCACCGGCCGCGTGATCGACATGATCGCGCCGATCGGCAAGGGCCAGCGCGCCCTGCTGGTCGCCAGTCCGAAGTCGGGCAAGACGGTGATGATGCAGCACATCGCGCACGCCATCGCCGCCAACCATCCGGACATCGTGCTGATCGTGCTGCTGATCGACGAGCGTCCTGAAGAAGTGACCGAAATGCAGCGCTCGGTGCGCGGCGAAGTGGTCGCCTCGACCTTCGACGAACCGGCCACGCGCCACGTGCAGGTGGCCGAGATGGTCATCGAAAAAGCCAAGCGCCTGGTCGAAATGAAAAAGGACGTTGTCATCCTGCTCGACTCGATCACCCGTCTGGGTCGCGCCTACAACACGGTAGTGCCAGCCTCGGGCAAGGTGCTCACCGGTGGCGTCGACGCCAACGCCCTGCAGCGCCCCAAGCGCTTTTTCGGCGCAGCGCGCAACATCGAAGAGGGCGGCTCGCTGACCATCATCGCCACCGCGCTGATCGAAACCGGTTCGCGGATGGACGACGTGATTTACGAAGAGTTCAAAGGCACCGGCAACATGGAAGTGCACCTTGAGCGGCGTCTGGCCGAAAAGCGCGTCTATCCGGCCATCAACCTCAACAAGTCCGGCACGCGGAAAGAAGAGTTGCTCATCAAACCCGAGATCCTGCAAAAGATCTGGGTGCTGCGCAAACTGCTCTACAGCATGGATGAAATCGAGGCCATGGAGTTCATCCTCGACAAAATGAAGTCGACCAAAAGCAACGCCGAGTTTTTTGAACTGATGCGGCGCGGCAACTGATCCCCTTATTTGTTGTTCCCCGGCAAGCGCTGCGCTTGCCGGCGCAGTTCCATACCAACCTTACTCCGGGAGAATAAATTGGCTCAGACCACTTCCAGCAATGGAAAAACTGCCCTGCTGCTCATGGATTTTCAGAACGACATCGTGCAGATGATTCCTGAACCGCAGCGCAGCGCAGTCGTCGCCAACGCTGCCGCCCTGCAGGCGCGTGCGCGTGAAGTCGGCATGCCGGTGTTCTACATCGTCGTCAAATTCCGCCCGGGCTACCCCGAAGTCAACCCGCGCAACAAGGGCTTCACCGCCCTCAAAGGTGCCGGGCGACTGGTTGAAGGCACCAATGGTGCTGACATCGACACGCGCCTCGCACCACTGGCGAGTGAGCCGGTGGTCACCAAACGGCGCGTCAGCGGTTTTTTCAACACCGACCTTGACACGGTGCTTGGCGCCCATGGCGTCGACAAACTGGTGTTGTCCGGTCTGGTGACCAGCGGCGTGATTCTCTCTTCCCTGCGCTGGGCAGCCGATCGCGACTACGGCCTGACCCTGGCCGCGGATGCCTGCGCCGATAGCGACGAGGAAGTGCACCGCGTTCTGACCGAAAAAGTGTTCCCGCGTCAGGCCAGCGTGCTGGCCACCAGCGCCGTGCTCGCCTTGCCGGAATTCAACCCAGCCTGAAACCCGGCACTGCCAGAAACAGGGCTGGCTACGTGCCAGCCCTTATTGTTTTTGCTGTCCGATCTTTGCTGCCTGACGATCATTTCAAACTTGCCATTCTACGGAGACCGCATGCCCCACCTCTACGACCCCAAGCTGCTGCAGGGCCAGACTGCCATCGTCACCGGCTCGGGCCGCAACCTCGGCCAGGGCATCGCCCTCGCCTTCGCGGCAGCCGGCGCCAACATTGTGCTCAACGGTAGCAAAAATATGGCGGCGCTCGAAGAAACCGCACACGAACTGGAAAAGCTCGGCGTGCAGGCCATGCCGGTGATCGCCGATGTATCAAAATCAGATCAGGTCAATGCCATGGTTGAAAAAACCCTGGCACGTTTTGGCCGGGTTGACATCGCGGTCTCCAACGTCGGCCTGCGCCTGCACCAGCCGCTGTGTGACATCACCGACGATGACTGGCGCCGCGTGATGGAAACCAGCCTGCATTCGGCGTTCTATCTGGCACGCGCCGTGCTGCCCTCGATGCGCGAGCGGCGTTACGGTCGCATCATCCACATCTCGGGTCGCGATGGTTTTTTCACCATGCCCAATCGTGCCCACGGCGTGACCGCCAAGGCCGGCATGCATTCGCTGGCCAAGGCGATCGCGGTCGAGTTCGGCGAGTTCGGCATCACCGCCAATACCATCGCCCCGGGCCTGATGGACACCGAGCGTGACCTGACCCACTACCCGGATTTCAAGGAGATGGTGGAGCGCCGCCTCAAGTCGATTCCGCTGCACCGTCAGGGCACGTCCGACGACATCGGCCAGACCTGTCTGTTTCTGGCGCACCCGACGTCCTACATCAGTGGCCAGTTGATTCAGGCCAATGGCGCGGAATACGTCTACTAAGTCAGATGGCTTGAAGCGGCGGTCGCGCAACGCGACCGCCGACATGCTTACTGTGGCTGGAAGCCGCTGGCCTTGATGATGCCGGCCCATACCCGCGAGTAGGAATCGACCGTCTTGCCGAACTGCGCGGCATTCTGGTAGCCAACGGTGAGCCCCATGTCGGTGAGCTGACCGCGCACCTTGGGTTCATCGAGCACCTGCGCCAGTGCAGCGGCAATGCGCTCGAGTGTTGCCGCCGGCGTGCCCGCGGGCGCAAACAAGCCGTAATACGGCGTGTCTTCCAGGCCATCGACACCCAGTTCGGCAAACGAGGGCACATCGGGCAAGGCCGCCTGGCGCGGCTTGCCGAGCACTGCCACCACGCGAATCTTGCCGGCGCGGTGATTTTCAATGAAGTCGGACACCGATCCGATACCGGCCGGTATCTGATTGCCAAGCATGTCGGCCATCATCGGCGCGCTGCCCTTGTAGGGCGCGGCCACCAGATCAAGCTTGTAGCGGTCACCCACAACCTTGACGAGAAACTCAGGCGTAGAGGCCGGCGCCGGAATGCCGACCGCGCCCTTGCCGCCTCTGGTGGTGCGCACCCAGCTGACATACTCGGCGAGCGTCCTGGCGGGCGTGCCGGCCGACACCGCGAACGCGTTCACGAAGGTAGCGAAGCCGGCCACCGGCACGAAGTCACGCGCCGGATCGAAGCCGGGATTTTTGACCAGCATCGGCAGAATCGAAATGGTGTGATCGTGCGACAGGAAAATGGTGGTGCCATCGGGATGCGCGGCCTTCAAGGCCTGCGCCGCGATCTGGCCGCCCGCACCCGCCTTGTTTTCCACCGTCACCGGCACACCCAGCTTGTCCTTGAGACGCTCGCCCAGAATGCGCGCAATCGCATCCGTGCCCCCGCCCGGCGGAAAACCAACCAGAATATTGATGCGTGCGGGACTCTGCGCCGCAGCCAGGCCAGCGACCAAGCCCAAAGTGAGCGCAAGCGCGCCAAGGACGGAACGTCCGATGAAGGTTCTGCGCCGTGTGATCATGAAAAACTCTCCGTGCGTTGCAAAGAACAGGGCATGCCAAACCGGCCCGACGTAGCGCTATGTTACCGCGAATGCCCCGCCGATCGCGCCTCAAGCTGCCAATTTGCCCGCGGCTTTTGCAGGCCGGGCCCGACCTGCGATAAGCCCGCGCAGAAACTCGGCGATAGCGCGATGTTGTGGCCATTGCATGAGAATGGCGACGGCCTGCGCCAGGTCGCGTTCGGCGCCGATATCGGCCTGCAAGCGTGCGAGTGCCTTGAGCTTGCTGCGCGCGAGATGTCGCGGCAAGACCGTGGCAAACGATTCAATTTCGTAACGCAGTCGCCGGGCGCGCATGCGCACCCGATGCTCGGTTTCGGCGTCGTCAACTTGCCTGATTCTGGCGCGCAAGGTGTCAAACATGCGCAGGATGCGCGCACGCGCATAGTCAGCCAGGGAAAACTCCGCTTGCTCCAGCTGTTGTGCCAGCTGTTGTGCC
>CANJOT010000193.1 GCA_947475815.1 Burkholderiales bacterium
AGCGAGGGCCACGAGGTCGCCTGTCATTTCTGGCGCGAGTTACCCGCACCGCTCACATTCCTGCCGGCGCGCGATGCCGGCAGCAGCACCTCTTAGGAGCAGGTCATGTCAGGCGTTTTGGACGGCATACGCGTCGTCGATTTTTCAAGGGTGTTTGCCGGGCCGTGCGCCACCCAGGTGCTGGGTGATCTGGGCGCCGAAGTCATCAAGATCGAAGAGCCCGGCTCGGGCGACAGTTCACGCCACTTCGCCGGCCAGCCCGAGACCCAGGCGCGCCTCCATGATGCCAGCCCGTCCTACCTGGCGTTCAATCGCAACAAACGCAGCATCGTGCTCGACTTTCAGAGTCCCGGCGGCCATGAGGTGGTGTTGCGCCTGCTCGACCGCGCCGACGTCATCCTGCACAACATGCGGCCGGGGGTCATGAAACGGCGCGGCCTCGACTACGACACCATCAAGGCGCGCAATCCGCGCATCATCTACTGTGAATTTTCGGCCTATGGCCAGACCGGGCCGATGGCCCATTTTGGCGCCAACGATGTTGCCCTGCAGGCCCATTCCGGACTGGTCAGCATCACCGGCTCGGAGGGCGGCGAAGGGGTGCGTTCGGGCACGTCGGTGGTCGATATCCACGGCGGCATGGCTGCAGCCTCGGCCATTCTTGCCGCGCTGTTGCATCGCGAACGCACCGGAGAAGGCCAGTACGTCGAAACCTCCCTGCTGCGCAGTTCAGCGCACCTGATGAACTATTTCTATACCGAATACTGGCTCGACGGCAGCATGCCGCCACGCCTGGGCACCGCCAATCTGCTGAGTGTGCCCAACCAGGCGTTTCCGGCCAGTGATGGCAACGTCATCATCATCGCCGGCAGCGATGACATGTGGTCGCGCTGCGCACGGGCACTGGACGCGGACAAAGTCGATCTGCCGCAATTCCGCAATTTTCTTGACCGGCGTGCCAATCGCGTTGAACTGGTGCGGGTCGTCAGCAGCGTGACCAGCACGATGAACTGTGCCGAGATCATCGCCCGCCTGTCCAAGGCCATGGTCAATGTGTCCAAGGTCAATTCTGTCGGTGAAGCGGCCGATGATCCCCAACTGGCGGCGATTGGCGGCATCACCGAATTTGAATACAACGGCGTGTCGGCCAAGTCGGTGACGACGCCGTTCACGATGTCCAAAACACCGGTACGCCTGAACGGCGCGCCGCCGATGCTGGGTGCCGATACCGATGCCATTCTGAGTGAACTGGGCTATGGCGCCGAGGACATCAGCGCCATGAAACAGGCCGGCAGTGTCGGCGCAACGGCAGTGCATCGCCGCAAATCGAGTCCCGCCTGAAAGGGCTCTGCCCCCTTCAGACGGGCCGCAACAGCGGCGCAAGCGGGATCAGGCCAGTTTGAAGCGCGGCAACACCACCCCATCAGGCATGGTGGCGTAACACAGGCTCACGCGCTTGCCGATCCACGAACCCTCCGGCACCGGTCCTTCGAGGTTCGACACCATGATCGGACCCTCATCGAGTTTGACACTGATGACGTTGTACGGCGGCGGATAGGCCGGCAGGTAGCCGCGGTGGAAGATCACCCAGCTGTAGATCTCGCCCTGGCCCGACGGCGCCTTCCATTCATAGCTGGTCGACAGGCAGTGCGAACAGGTTGGTCCGGGTGGATAACGAAACTCTTCACAGTCGCGGCACTGTTGCAGCTTGAGGTCGTGGGCGCGGATGCTATCCCACATGGGTGGGTCAAACAAACCGAGCACCGGATGCGGCGTGGCGGGAGTGGTCGTCATGATGATTAGCGTCCGTACAGAATGGAGATGGCCTTGCCGGAAACATCCGACGAGTAGTGGGCGAGGCGGCAGTTTTCAATCTGGCGCGCACCGCAGGTGCCGCGCAACTGGCGTACCGACTCGATCTGGTGGTTCCAGCCTTGCATATAGGTTTCCGAGAGATGGCCACCGCCGGTATTGACCGGCCGTTTGCCGCCGGGGCCGATGCCCTGTTCACGCGCGAGCTTGCCGAACTCGCCCGGCTTGCAATAGCCATACCCTTCCAGGGTGAGCGGCACGTGCACCGAAAAGCTGTCGTAGACCTGAACGAGATCGACATCCTCGGGACCAAAACCGGTGCCATTGAAAATCTGGCTGGCCACTTCGGCCTGGGCGTTGGCATAGAAGGTTTCGAGGCGAGGCCCGAGCGAGGTGGCGTTGTTGTTGAGGTCGTAGCGTCCGACGGTTTCGATGTAGACCGGCCGTTCGCACATCTTTGCAGCGCGGCCGGCCTCGGCGATGATCATGGCCACGCCACCGTCGTTGATCAGGCAGTAGTCAAACAGGTGCAAGGGTTCGCACACATAATCCGACGCCAGATAATCTTCCATGGTGATGGGCTTTTGCATGATGGCAGCCGGATTGAGCGAGGCCCAGGCACGTTCGGCCACGGCCACTTCGCCCAAATCCCGCTCGGTATAACCGCGCACCTCGGCAAAGCGCCGCTGCATCATGGCATACAGCGCACCTTGCGAGGTCAGGCCCCAGGGCGCGTGGTAGACATAGGACAGGAAGTTGTCGCCGCCCATGGCCTTGGGCCCACCGTATTGCACCTTGGCCGAGCGCTGGTTGTTGCCGTAGACCAGGGCGACCACTTCGGCCATGCCGGTTTCAATCGCCATGACGGCCTGCAGGATGGCTCCGACACAATCGCCCTGCCCGCCCCAGCGCACGTCGAGACCGAGCACTTCGCCCATGCGTTCATACGAGGTGGTATGACCGCCAACCAGACCATCAATCTGGTCGCGCGTGATGTTGGCATCGGCCAGAGCGTTGCGAAACGCCACCGTGGCATACCCATAAGAATCGGTCGGTGTCTCACCCGCGCGTACCCGCGCCAGATCGCCGCGCCAGTCACTGTGACCGATGCCCACCACCGCGGCACTGCGCCGCAATGGAAGTTTGTGGCCCGCATTTTGGCCTGTAGTTGTTGTCATGTTCAAGCAATCGCCAGAGGGTTGATGGGGCTGCCGGTCGCCCCGGTAATCGGCAGCGGAGCTGCCACGAACAGAAATTCGGAAACGCCCGCAGCGGCCAGTTCGTCAAGCACGAGCATTTCCATCAGATACACACCACAACCGCGGATCAGCATGCGGTGCACCGGCGCCGCACCGCGGTTTTCAGTCGGGATGACTTCAACGGCGAAGTTGTCGGCGCCCACTGCGGGCACATCGCGATCGGCAATCCAGCGTGCCGCCGCCATGCCGATGCCGGGCTCACCCGACAGGTACTCGGCTGCGCCGATGGTGGGCAAGGCGCCCAGCCAGCCGGTGCGCAACAGCACGATGGTACCCGGCGTGACCGACACGCCCTGGCGCGCCTCGCAGGCTTCCAGGTCTTCGGGTGTAATGACCGTGCCCTTGGCGAGCATCTGCACCCCCTTGAGGGCACACAGATCGAGCAGCACACCGCGCCCGACCAGCGAACGCAGATTCTGCATGCCGAGCTTTTTTGCGCCCATCGAACGTACGCTCGACAGGGGATAACCATTGAACAAAAAATCGGCATCGCCGACATGGCACAGCGCATCGATATGCGAGCCGGCATGCACCGGCATCGAGATGACATCGTCGGTGCTCTGGAAACCGTCGCCACGCTTGAGGCCGGCGGCATAATCACCGCCGTCCGTGCGCATGAAATGCTGCGGCGGCACGCGCCCCGGCGTCATGGGGACATTTTTTGAGTCGATCTGCAGGCCCAGGCTGAACACACGGCCGGTCTGCACCAGTTGCGCGCCAGCGGTAACGTGCCCGGCGTTGATCAGATTGGCCGCGCCGAGCTCATCCTCGGCACCCCAGCGCTGCCAGTTGCGTGTTTTCATGTCCTCGCTGGCGGCCGGCACGGCAGTGCTGGCCTGAGGCGTGGCCGATTCTTCCTGAGGTTCTTCGGGTCCGCAGCAGCTCATGTCAGGATGCCTTGATGTTGGCGCGGCGCACGACCTCGTTCCACTTTTCGAGTTCCACCCTGATCAGGGTGGCCAGCTTGTCAGGCGTGCCCGGCGTCGGCTCGGCGCCGATGGTGTCCAGACGCTGGCGCACGGAGGGTTCGGCCAGCGCCCGGTTCATGGCATCGTTGAGCCGCGCGACGATCGCCGCATCGGTGCCCTTGGGTGCCAGCATGGCGACCCAGACCGCGGCTTCAATGGCGGGCTGGCCCGCTTCGGCGAAGGTCGGCACATCGGGCAGCATGGGCGAGCGTTTGGCCTGGGTGATGCCGAGGATGCGCACACGCCCATCCTTGGCCGCAGGCAAGGCAGTCGGCAGGACATCGAAATACATGTTGACGTGGCCACCCATCAGGTCGGCCACGGCCGGTGCGCCACCCTGATAAGGCACGTGAATGATGTCGAGGCCGGCCTTCTGCTTGAACAGCTCGGAGAGCAGGTGCGCCGTCGTGCCAATGCCGCCCGAGGCGTAGGACAGTTTGCCCGGGTTGGCGCGCGCATAGGCGATCAGCTCGGCAATGTTTTTCGCGGGCACCGAGGGATGCACTTCCAGCACCAGCGGCGTCGACGCGGCCAGACCGATGGGAACGAAGTCGCGCGACAGATCGAACGATTTTTCACCCGACAGGGCGATGTTGAGCACTGTCGAGGACGACAGTTGCAGCAGGTTGTAACCGTCGGGCGTGGCGCGCGCCGAATTGGCCGTGCCGACCACGCCGGTCGCGCCGGCGCGGTTTTCCACCACGATCGGGCTGCCGAAGGTTTGCGACATGCGATCCAGAATCGGACGGATGGTGACATCGGCGTTGCCACCGGCCGGCCACGGCACCACGACCTTGATCGGTCGCGAAGGATAGGCGGCCGTCTGGGCCCGGCTTTGCAGCGCCAGCGCACCCAAGCCGAGGGCGGCGACGGTTTTCAAGACATCTCTTCTGGCGATCATCTGGATGCTTTCATTGAGTATTGAAACGTGAATAGTGCGGCGTGCGCGGCGACCCTGCCGGCCTCAGCCGTGCAGCGCCTGATACCGTTTGGTCAAAGCCTCCTGGGTGCGGCCCTTGTGAATCTTGCCCGTGTCGGTGAGCGGAATTTCACTGGCATCGACCACCTGGACAAAACGCGGCACCTTGAAGGCCGCTGCCGTGCGCCGGCAGTACGCCAGCAGTTCATCGACATCAATCGTGCGACCCGGCTGGGCCACCACCATCACGGCAACGATTTCGTCGCGGGTTTTGTCAGGGACCCCCACGGCGACGGCTTGCTGCACATCGGGATGGGCCAGCAGCACATCCTCAACGTCGGCCGGAGCAACGTTGATGCCGCCGGTTTTGATGAGTTCCTTGTAACGGCCGCGGAAGGACAGGCTGCCGTCTTCTTCGACTACGCCAATATCGCCGGTATGAAACCAGCCGTCAGCGTCAATGGCTTCGCGGTTGCGTTCGGGGTTCTTGTAATAGCCGGGCGTCACATAGCCGCGCAGCAGAATCTCGCCCTGCGTGCCCTGCGGCACCGGCTCGCCGGTTTCGGGATGGATCACCTTGAGTTCCACACCGGTGAGCGGCTTGCCAGCGTTGCGCATTCTGGTTTCAATCGGGTCGTAACCGTCGCTATCAATGCTGTGGCCATAACATTCAGTGAGGCCATAACCACTGATCATTTCCTTTGCGCCCATCTCGTACATCAGGCCGATGACGGCCGATCGGGCCGTGCCGGTGCGCCAGGCCGACAGATCGCGGGTCGCGCGGTCGGGGTGGGCGTGGATGGCCAGCGCGATATTGGGCAGGGTATAGAGGCCGGTGCAGCGCTCCACCTCCATTAAGCGCAGCAGTTCAGCGGCGTCATACTTGAACAGCAGCACCAGTGAACCGCCATGACTCATCACGGCAAACAGGCCGTTCACGCAGGTCAGGCTCCAGAACATCGAGGTTGGCATGAGCATGCGGTCGTGCTCGGTGAGGTGCATGCGCTCGCCGATGCCATGGGTGTTTTCGATGTTGCCGCGGTGCGTCAGCTGGACCGCTTTCGAACGCGCCGTCGAGCCTGAGGTGAACAGCAGGTAGGCGGTATCGTCGGGCTGCACCAGCGCCTGGGCGGCATCGATGAGCGCATCGTCAACGCCATTGCCCATCGCCACCAGCTGGTCATAGGTCAGCGAACCAGGCAGCAGGTCGTCCCCCAGGCCAACGATGTGTTTCAGGTCGGGCAGGGCTTTGGACAGGTCGCCCATCTCGCGCATGGCGGCACTGTAGTCGTTGCCCAGATAGCGATCCACCATGATGAGCACCGAACTGTCGGTACTGCCCAGAGCGTGGTGCAATTCGCTGTGCTTCCACCAGGTATTGACGGCGACCAGCACACCGCCGAGCAGGGTGACGGCGAAGTCAATCACCAGCCACTCGGCCTGGTTGCCCATCAGGAGGGCGACCTTGTCGTCACGGCGCACGCCAAGCGCGTGCAGGCCCTTGGCAAGCTGACGCACCTCGGCGCGAAATTCGTTGTAGGACAGGCGCCGGCGAAAATCGGTGACGAAATTGCGTTCGCCGTAGCGCTCGGCCATTTCATCCATCAATCCAGGAAAGGTACGGGCGCGGGGCAGATCCATGGCAGTCGGCAGGCTCAGGTTAGGTGTTTCAGATTTGTACTTCGGGTAGGCTTAACTTTCGAGTATCTAGGCCGGCGCCAAAACTTGTCAAGTTGATTCCCGGAGTGTGGAACCCTTATTGCGTTTCCCCCTCTTGCGGAACCGTCACGGCGCGCGGCAACATCCAGTGCAAAGCAGCGTTGTATGCTGCACTGCGGGACGGCAGGCTGGTCGGTAAATGGCCAGCCTGCCGGATTGGTGCGATGATGCGCCCGCAGCCCCATCACAACCACAAACCGCGGAATGTCCCCCATGACTGCCAAACTGATGCCCTCAACGACCGATGAACTTGCCGTCCTCAACGACATGGTGCCGCTGCAGGCGCAACAGATCGCTGAACTGGGCTGTGGTGCGGCCGCGCTGGCACGCAGCCTGCTCAAGCGCTACCCCGCGTGTCGCGTCAGCGGCGTAGAGATTGACCAGATCCAGCATGCCAAGAATCTCGCCGCACCGCAGGATGGCCTGACTTTCATTCTGGCTGGCGCGCAGGATGTGCCTTTGCCCGATGCCAGCACCGATCTGGTGATGATGCTCAAGTCGCTGCACCACGTGCCCCTGC
>CANJOT010000194.1 GCA_947475815.1 Burkholderiales bacterium
CGATCAGGGTGACGTTCACCCCGCGCCGCGCCAGATCAATGGCGAGCGTCAGCCCGACCGGTCCGGCGCCGGCAATCAGTACGTCTGTGGTCAGGTCAGGGGAATTCAAGGCGTGCCTGTTGTGGGGGAACGTCGTTGTCGGGTGCGCGATCGGCGCTTGCGCGGGGTGCAGAAAATGTAACCAGCCCCCGCAGTGCTGTCAAGGCAGCGATCGGCTTTTCGACCCGTGTCTGAGCAGATTGTGATCGCAGCCCGTCGCTTGTACCAGCGGTGCAGATTCACCGAACAAATGGCGGTTCACCTCAACGTCGGCTCAGCGGGGCAGGCGGGCAGGCTATAATCCGGCCTTGCCCAATTAAGCTTTCGCCGATGAGCCACGTTCTGGTTTTGAAGGGCGCCAACGCGCTTTCCGAGTTTCGAGTATCCGGCCTGCTGCAGCGCCTGCAAGGCGCTGAGCCGCTGGTCGCCAGCGTCAGCGCGCGCTATCTGCACGTCGTCTGGAGCAGCGCCGACATCGCCGCCGATGAGCAAAGCCGGCTCGAGTCCCTGCTCACCTATGGCGACCCCGGACGGGATGACGAAGGCGAAACCTTCATCAGCATCCCGCGTCTGGGTACGATCTCGCCCTGGGCCAGCAAGGCCACCGACATTGCCCACAACTGTGGCCTCACCCAGATCCGGCGCATCGAGCGTGGCATCACCTATCGCGTCGGACTGAAAAAAGGTCTGCTGGGCCGCAAGACGCTCTCGAGCGCCGGTCGCGATACCATCGCCGCCTTGCTGCATGATCGCATGACCGAGAACATGGTCGATGCCGCCTTCGATCTGTCACGCCTGTTCGACAGTCTTGCGCCACGGCCCATCGAGACCGTCGATATCGCCGCGCAGGGCAAGGCCGCATTGCAACAGGCCAATGTCGCCTGGGGCCTGGCCCTGTCCGACGATGAAATCGACTACCTGCACACGGCGTTCAGCGCAGTCGGTCGCAATCCGACCGATGTTGAATTGATGATGTTCGCTCAGGCCAACAGCGAACACTGCCGCCACAAAATTTTTAATGCCTCGTGGACCATCGATGGCCAAGAGCAGGACATCTCGCTGTTTCAGATGATCCGCAATACCGAAAAACTGTCGCCGCAAGGCACCATCGTTGCGTATTCAGACAATGCCGCCATCATGCGCGGTACCGAAGCGCTACGCTGGTATCCGGGCCAGACCGGTCATTACGCCGAACACCGTGAACTGACGCACACGGTCATGAAGGTCGAGACCCACAATCACCCCACGGCGATCGCGCCGTTTCCGGGCGCATCCACCGGCGCCGGCGGCGAGATTCGCGACGAAGGCGCGACCGGCCGCGGCGCCAAGCCCAAGGCCGGGCTGACCGGCTTCACGGTCTCCAACCTGAACTTCGCCGATGCACCCATGCCCTGGGAGCACGATCGCGATGTCAGCAAGCCGGCGGTCGATGGCACAGCGCAGCCCTATGGACGGCCCGAGCGCATCGCTTCGCCGCTGCACATCATGATCGATGGCCCCCTCGGTGGTGCGGCGTTCAACAACGAATTCGGTCGTGCCAATCTGGGAGGCTATTTCCGCACCTATGAGCAGAATGTCGCCGGTCAGGTCTACGGCTATCACAAGCCGATCATGATCGCGGGTGGCATCGGCACGATCCGCGCCACCCATACCCACAAAATTGAATTTGCCGACGGTTCGCTGCTGATCCAGTTGGGCGGTCCGGGCATGCGCATTGGCATGGGGGGTAGCGCCGCCAGTTCGATGGCCACCGGCACGAATACTGCCGACCTCGATTTCGATTCGGTGCAGCGCGGCAATCCCGAGATGGAACGGCGTGCTCAGGAGGTTATCGATCGCTGCTGGGCGCTGGGCGAAGACAATCCCATCCTGTCGCTGCACGATGTCGGCGCGGGGGGGCTCTCGAATGCCTTCCCGGAACTGGTCGATGGCGCCGGGCGCGGCGCGCGCTTTGATCTGCGCCGGGTGCATCTGGAAGAAAGCGGCATGTCGCCGCGCGAGATCTGGAGCAATGAGTCGCAGGAGCGTTATGTCCTTGCCCTTGCCCCCGAACGGCTGGAAGAATTCAGCGCGATCTGCGCCCGTGAGCGCTGTCCGTTCGCGGTGGTCGGCACAACGACGGCGGCCGCACACCTGAGTGTGGTTGATGAACTCAGCCCGGTGGCGCCCGTCGACATGGACATGTCGGTCCTGTTGGGCAAACCACCCAAGATGCACCGCGATGTGCAGCGTAGCAGCCTGATGTTGCCAGCGGTTGACGTGATCGACCATGAACTCAAGGATCTGGTGTACCGCGTCCTGCGCAATCCGACGGTGGCGGACAAGGGTTTCCTGATCACCATTGGCGACCGGACCGTTGGTGGCCTGAACAGCCGCGATCAGATGGTCGGTCCCTGGCAGGTGCCGGTGGCCGATTGCGCCGTCACCCTGATGGATTTCAGTGGTTATGCCGGCGAAGCCATGACGATGGGCGAACGCACCCCGCTGGCGGTGCTCAATGCGCCGGCCTCGGGCCGCATGGCCGTGGGCGAGGCCATTACCAACATCGCCGCCGCGCCGATTGCGCACCTGGGCGACCTCAAGCTTTCCGCCAACTGGATGGCGGCCTGCGGCAGCCCCGGACAGGACGCCGCCCTGTTCGATACCGTGCGTGCCGTGGGCATGGAATTGTGCCCGGCGCTAGGCATCGGCATCCCGGTCGGCAAGGATTCCCTGTCGATGCGTACCGCGTGGAAAGACGGCGACGAAGCCCGCCAGGTGATGTCGCCGGTCTCGCTGATCATCTCCGCCTTTGCGCCGGTGGCGGATGTGCGTCGTACGCTGACGCCACAACTGCGCAGCGCTTGTGGCGACACGTCCCTGATCCTCATCGACCTTGGCGCCGGCCGCAATCGCCTCGGCGCTTCGATTCTGGCGCAAGTGATCAGCCAGATTGGCGACAGCGTGCCCGATCTGGACGACCCGGAGCGCCTTGCGAAGTTTTTCGCGGCGATCCAGCAACTCAATGCCGCGGATCTGATTCTGGCTTACCACGACCGCTCCGATGGCGGTTTGCTGGCTTGCCTGTGCGAGATGGCGTTTGCCGGCGGCACGGGTCTGTCGGTCAATCTTGACATGCTGACGCTCGAAAGCGAACACGCCAGCGACTGGGGTGATTCAAAAAACTGGGCCGAGCAGGTTGCCGCGCGTCGCCATGAACTAACCGTACGCGCCCTGTTTGCCGAAGAACTTGGTGCGGTGATCCAGGTGCGCACCGCCCAGCGCAGCGCCGTCATGGATGTGCTGCGTGCGCACGGCCTGGGTGCGATTGCCCACGTTGTGGCCAAGCCGAATGACCGTGATGTCATCGAGTTCTATCGCGACGCCAAAAAAATCCTCAGCGAAACCCGTGCCGATTTGCGTCGCGCCTGGAGTGAGACCAGCTGGCGCATCGCGCGCTTGCGAGACAATCCCGCGACTGCCGATCAGGAATATGCTCTGGCCACTGAGGTGTCCGATCCGGGCCTGTCGGTCTCGGTGCCGTTTGATCTCGAGCACGACATTGCCGCACCGTATATCGCCACCGGCGCCCGCCCGGTCATGGCCATCCTGCGCGAGCAGGGCGTCAACAGTCAGCACGAAATGGCGTATGCCTTTCACAAGGCTGGCTTTGACAGCATCGACGTGCACATGAGCGACCTGCTTGCCGGCCGTCATGACCTGGCTGACTTCAAGGGCGTGGTGGCCTGCGGTGGCTTCAGTTATGGCGATGTGCTGGGTGCCGGCGAAGGCTGGGCCAAGACGATCCGCTTCAACAATCAGCTTGCCGACATGTTCGCGCGTTTTTTTGCCCGCCCGGACAGCTTTGCACTGGGAGTGTGCAATGGCTGCCAGATGATGGCTGCACTGGCGCCCATCATTCCCGGTGCGCAGCACTGGCCGCGCTTTACCCGCAACAAATCAGAAAAATTCGAAGCGCGTTTGTCGCTGGTCGAGGTGACCGACTCACCCTCGTTGTTTTTCGCCGGTATGACCGATACGCGCGCGCCCATCGCCGTGGCCCACGGCGAAGGCTATGCCGACTTCAGCCAGCAGGGCGATGCCACGAAGGTGCTGGGCGCGATGCGTTTCATCAATCATCATGGCGTGGCGGGCGAGGCGTACCCGGCCAACCCGAACGGCAGCCCTGCCGGACTGACCGCGGCGACCACTGCCGATGGCCGCTTTACGGTGCTCATGCCGCACCCCGAACGGGTGTTCCGCACGGTGCAGATGTCCTGGCATCCGGCCGACTGGCAGGAGTCCAGCCCGTGGATGCGGATGTTCAGAAATGCGCGACGCTGGGTGGCTTAAGCCGACGGGTATAAGCGCCTGAGGACCATCAGCCCTGCACCGGCCGCACGCGACTTGCCGCCAGCTTGGCCCGGGCACGGGCCTCTTCAACCGTGTCAGCGCTGGCGACGGCGACGCCCATGCGTCGTTTGAGAAAACTTTCCGGCTTGCCAAACAGGCGCAGGTCGGACTCGGGCACCTGCAAGGCCTCGGCCACGCCCTCGAAGGCGATGCCCTGTTCGGCCAGACCACCATAAATCACCGCCGAGGCGCCCGGCCGGCGCAGGCTGGTATCGACCGGCAAACCGAGGATGGCGCGCGCGTGCAGTTCAAACTCGGACAGACGCTGGGTGGCGAGGGTCACCAGACCCGTATCGTGCGGGCGCGGACTGACCTCGGAGAACCAGACCTCATCGCCCTTGACGAACAGTTCAACCCCGAAAATGCCGCGACCGCCCAAAGCACCGGTGACGCAACGCGCGATGTCGCGGGCACGCTTGAGCGCCAACGCCGACATCGGCTGCGGCTGCCACGATTCGACGTAATCACCATGAACCTGCACATGGCCGATCGGCTCACAAAAAAAGGTTTCGATTTCACCCGATGTGCCCAGCGCGCGCACGGTTAGCTGCGTGATTTCATACTCAAACGGAATCAGCGATTCAACGATGACGCGCGCCTCCTTGACGCGCCCGGACAGAAGGGCATATTCCCACGCTGCCTGCACATCCTGCGGGTCACGCAGCAGCGACTGGCCTTTGCCTGAAGACGACATGACCGGTTTGACGAAGCAGGGATAGCCGATGCCAGCATCAATGGCCGCCTGTAGTTCGGCCAGCGAACTGGCGAAGGCATACTTCGAGGTAGGCAGACCGAGTTCCTCGGCAGCCAGGCAACGTATACCTTCCCGGTTCATGGTGAGCCGTGCGGCACGCGCGGTGGGGATGACTTCAGCCAGTCCTTCTTTTTCGATGTCGGCCAGCACGGCTGTGGCAATGGCTTCGATCTCGGGCACCACCAGATGCGGCCGTTCGGCCTCGATGACCGCACGCAGGGCGGTAGCATCGGTCATGTTGATGACATGGTTGCGATGGGCCACCTGCATGCCCGGTGCATCGGCATAGCGGTCGACCGCGATCACTTCCACACCCAGGCGCTGCAGGGCGATGATGACTTCCTTGCCGAGTTCGCCGGCACCGAGCAGCATGACCCGCGTGGCGGAGGGGCTCAGCGGCGTGCCGATGCGGGAAAGATGAGACGTTGACATGTGAGTGATCCGGGCTAGCGTGGCAGGGGAGGGCAGAAAATTGGGGAAGGGCGTGACCGGGCGTTTGCTCTATGTCCGGTTCGCATGTCGCTATTATAAATTGCGATTGCGCCAGAAACCCGACATGGCGATGTGTGATTGACAGGGCGGCGGCCTGATCCGGAACCCCGATACTATTGTTCCTGTTGTCATTGCGCCCCGCTATGCCTCTGCATTGACATCATCAGTGCGCGTTTCATCCTGACCAAAACGCTTCTCCAGCGCGTAGGGAAAGACGTCCTCGATATGGCCACTCTCAATGCGCTGCTTTTGCTCCTGCCAGAAGCGGGCCTCAAACAGGTCGGGATGCAATTCGAGCAGGATGCTGCGCACCTCGGGTGAACCGAGCAGGAAGGTCGGCCATTCAGCGGGAAATACGTCGTTGCGACCCACCGGGTACCAGGGTTCGCTGGCCATCTCTTCTTCATCATTGCGCGGCTGCGGCACATTGCGGAAGTTGCAGACGGTCATGTATTCGATTTCGTCGTAGTCGTAGAACACTACGCGGCGATTGCGCGTAACGCCGAAATTCTTGTAGAGCATGTCGCCGGGAAAAATATTGGCCGCAGCAAGCTGTTTGATCGCCAGGCCATACTCGTTGAGGGCATGACGTTTTTGTTCGGGGCTGGCCGTCTGCAGGTAGAGATTGAGCGGCACCATGCGGCGCTCGATGTAGAGGTGCTTGATGATCAATGTGCCCGGTCGCTCCTGCAGCAGGTCCGGGATTTCCCGACGCAGTTCCGTGAGCAGTTCGCTGGAAAAGCGCTCTTTTGGAAACGCCACGTCGGAATATTCCAGAGTGTCCGCCATGCGACCGACGCGATCGTGCAGTTTGACCATCCAGTATTTCGATTTCACCCCTCCGCGGTCGATCTCCTTGGGCGGTGGGATGCGGTCGCGGATGACCTTGAAGACATAGGGGAAAGACGGCAGGTGGAACACCACCATCACCAGACCCTTGATGCCCGGGGTGATGACGAAGGGATCACTCGAATGGCGCAGGTGGTGCAAAAAATCTCGGTAAAACAGCGCCTTGCCATGCTTTTGCAGCCCGAGCATGGTGTAAAACTCGGCTTTCGGACGGGTCGGCAGCAGGCTGTGCAAAAACTGCACGTAGGCAGCCGGCACCTCCATGTGGACCAGGAAGTAGGCGCGCGAAAAGCTGAACAGCGCGAGAATGTCTTCGAGGTCGAACAGGATGGTGTCGATGATCAGGCGCCCATCCCTGCCATGCAGGATGGGGATGGCAAACGGACACTCGGCATGGCCATTGATGATCTTGCCGATCGCGTAGGCGCCCTTGTTGCGATAAAACAGCGAGTGCAGCACCTGGATCTGGTGGTTGGGCGAAACCACAAAGGGCTCGCCCAGACGAGTCCGGGAGAGGTGGCTCAGCAAAACAAGACTAACCTATAAGTGAAGAACCTGCTTAGACTGGGCGAGGCAATCGCCCGACGAGGAGCAGAGCAGTGAGAAGACCAAGACGTAATCACACAGCGGCATTCAAGGCCAAGGTGGCTGTTGCCGCGC
>CANJOT010000195.1 GCA_947475815.1 Burkholderiales bacterium
AAACAGCTCCGACTGCCGGATCGGCTTGCGCAGATACATGGTCACGCCCAGCGCATGACAGCGGTCGATCTCTCCGTTGATGTCCCGCGACGACAACATCAGGATGCCGGTCTGACAATAATGACTCTGCGTGAGCATCAAGGGCACCAGATCAAAACCATCAAAATCAGCCACGCGCGTATCGATCAGCGCCAGTGCCAGCGGCGCGCCCTGCCCGACCGCCTCCCGCAGATGCGTGATCGCCTCATCGCCGGTCGCCGCGAGGACGGGCCGCATGCCCCAGCCCAGCAGTATTTCCTCGAGGACGGTGCGATGTGAGTGATTGTCGTCGACCACCAGCACACTCAGGCCGGCCAGGCCGGCCGGAATCGCCGGGGCCGCGGCCGGCTGGCTGGCCACCGTGAACAGGACGGTGAAATGAAATTGGGTGCCGGCACCAGGCTGGCTCTCCAGCCAGACGTGCCCGTCCATCAAGTCCACCAGCTGAGTGACGATGGCCAGCCCCAGGCCGGTGCCACCGTACTGCCGCGTGGTCGAGGTGTCCGCCTGGGCAAACGCTTCGAAGATGCGGCCCTGCTGTTCCCGCGAAATGCCGATGCCGGTATCGGCGACCGTCACCTGCACGCCGACCCGGCCCGCTTCGGCAGCCACCTGCTCAACCCGCACCACCACCTCCCCTTGCGCCGTGAACTTGATGGCATTGCCAACCAGATTGACGATCACCTGACTGAACCGGCCGATATCGCCATTGACCAAGAGCGGTAATTCCGGCGCGACCCGGTAGACCAGTTCCAGGCCCTTGGCATTGGCATTGGGCGAGAACGCCTTCAAGGTCGTGCCGATGATTTCGCGCAGGTCAAAATCGCTGCTGTCGAGCTCCAGCTTGCGCGCTTCCATTTTGGAAAAATCAAGAATGTCGTTGAGCAGGCGCAACAGCGAATCAGCCGAGGTCTTGATCATATCCATAAACTCGCGCTGCTGGCGCGACAGTGCCGTGCGGTACATCAGCTCCACCAGGCCCACCACGCCGTTCATGGGGGTGCGGATCTCATGACTCATGTTGGCGAGAAACTCGCTCTTGCCCTGAGTGGCCTTCTCCGCCAGTTCCTTGGCCAACTGCAGGGCGCGCTCGGTCAGGCGTCGCGTTTCCACCTCGGCCAGCAATGAGCGGTTGAGCACCGCCAGCTCGGCGGTGCGCGCGCGCACGGTTTCCTCGAGTTCTATTTCATGGGAGTCGCGCGCGATCCGCGCTTCCAGCAAAGCGTCGGCCATCGTATTGAGCGACATGGCCAGACGCTTGAGCTCGGCCTGGGGCGGCGCCGTGATGCGTGTTTCCAGATTGCCGCTGGCGACCTGTTCGGCAAAGCTGCGGGTTGCGTTGACCGAACGCACCAGGTCCCGCTCAACCGCCCAGGCGATCGACATGCTGATCAGCAGCGCCAGCAGGCTCAGGCCGATCACCCAACGGGTCGCCATGTTGCCCTGCTCATCAATGCGCGCAGCCGACACTTCGGCAAAACGCAAGGCACCCACATACAGGTTTTCCAGCAGCGGCTCGACCGTCTGCGCGGCCAGCAGGTAGTCGGGGCGCAAAGCGTCAATCTCATCGCTCACCTTGACGTAAGAAAAAAACGTCTCACCATAAGCATCCATACGGGCCACCAGCCGAGCCGCCGCCGGCGCACCGACGCGCGCGCTGGCTCGCAGCGTGGCGAGGCAGGCGCGCAGGTTTTCTGCAGCGGCCTCGCCAGCCCCTTGCAGGTAATCCTTCTCAGACAGGCGGCATTCGAGAAACTGCGACAGCAGTATATGGAGGCCAGCGTTCTTGAGGACCTGCTGCAGATCGGCCGCCTGAAGGCGCAGCTGACGCGCCAGACCGCCTTTGTCATCGCCCAGTTGCGCAGACAGATCAACCACGCGCATGAAGCCCACTTCGTACCGTGTCAGCAAGGCCTCGACGGCGCGCGTCGTGGTGTTCAGTTCCGGCGTACTCGCGAGCGCGCGCATGGCCTTGATATTGCCGCGCAGATCGGCAATCTGAGTGCGGAAAAAAGTTGCATAACGCGCTTTTGCTTCGGCATGACCCAGATCAGCGGCACCGAGGAAAAAATTCTTTTCAAAACGGCGCGCCTTGATCAGCGCATTGTTGCCCAGCAGCGCCAGCTCAGCAAGGCGGGTATCACGGGTGATCAGCAAACGAATGTCCGCGCCGATGCGCTGCTGGCTCAAGAAGACGCCAGTGATGACAAAAGACAGCACCACGCCGACAAGAAAAAAGCCCAGCGTGAGTTCCTGGGCAACGCTCAGCGACCGCAGCAGACGGCCGCGGGAACGGGCCACCGCGAACCAGCGTGCCGACAGCGCGTTAATCGACATACGCCACGAACCCGAGACGCGCCACGAGCGCGGCCGCCTGCGCGGACAGACAGAAATCGAGGAAGGCCTTGATCTCACCTTGAGGCAACTCACGGGTCACCAGCGACAGCGGGATCAAGAGCGGATACAGGCCGCGCCGCAGATTGCGCGCGCTGGGCGCATAACCATCGACCTTGATCAGTTTGAGCTCACCCGGCGCCGTAGCCAGCAAGGCCTGTGCGCGGCTCACCGGCATGAGCGCCATGCCGGCCGGCATGCCACGCAGTGCCTCGCGCACGTTCGCGCCGGTTGCAGGCAGACCGCCCGCCGCGAGGCGGGCGCGCAGCGCCGGCAAGCGCGCGCGCAGCACAGCGGTCACGCGCGCCTCCTCGCCCGATACCAGCAGGGCTTGCACTGCGGGCGACGGACCAGCCGCGGGCAGTCGGCTGAGCAGCAGGCCCTCCAGAGTCGACCGATTGACGCCCAGGAGCGGATGGCTGGCAAGCGCCACCAGTGCAACACCATCACGGGCAATCGGAAAGCCCTGCAGGTCTGATTCTTCGTCGCGCAGCGTGCGTGCCAGCATGCCGATCATCGACCTGCCATTGCGCACCGCCACCAGCGCCTCCATCGGCGACACCACCGTCACCGTCACCGAAATGCCCGGATAAAGCTGTTCATACTGGTGCGCCAGACCCTCGAGCAGGGGCGCCATGACCGCCGAGCCCGCCACCGAAATCTGGGCGGTGCGACTCACGGTATAAAGCTTGACCGGTGCCGGGCGATCGCCAGCACCGCGCTCGCAGGCGGCCAGCGCCAGCAGCAGTAACACCAGCACCAGCCCCTGCGCGCAGCGGACCACCGGCACTGCGTTCCATCGTGTCTGGGTGTGTCGGTACATGTTCAGACGCCCCCTTGATTTGACCGTATTGCCGGCGTTGGCAAGGGCCGGCGCAAGAGGACTGAGAGCACCACCATCATGATCAGGCTCAACATCGAATGGCTCAGCAGAATGCCGAGGTTGCGCCGCAGGATTTCCGCCTCCGGAATCTGCGTCACCATGCCGATTTGAGTGGCAGCGATGGCACCGTAGGCCGAAAATACGGCCTGGCCCGTGGGGTCGTTGTTGAGCACGCTGCCCATTTTTCCATCCATCGCCAGACCGATCGCATTGCCGGCGCGCCCCCCACCGACCCGTTCAATCTGCAGCGGTGCGCCACGCAGCAGGCGCGGCAGGCAATTGGCATGGGTTGGGTCGACCGGCACGCACAACAGCGTTTCGGCACTGGCGCCATAGACCTCCGTATCGAGCAGGATGCGCTCGATAGCGGGCAGTTTCATGTGCACTTCGATGTGCCCCATGAGACGCTCGTTCAACATGACCGGCAGTGCGCTGCGCAGCCATAAGCCGTTCGACCAAAACAGAGCGTGCTCATGATCGAGCGCGTGTTCAAAGCCCGCTGCATCCGGAGCAGCACCGACACGCGCCACGATGCCGCCGTCGAGGCCGGCGATGGCCAGAGCGACGACGTCGTCGTGCACCAGCGTGCGCGCCAGGGCATCCAGGTCCTGACGGCTGGCAGTGGCAGAACGCGGCAGCTCGGCAAGCTGGCCGAGCGCGACCTGCAGGTCGGGCAGATTGCTGAGAACATCGGCATCATTCTGGCTGGCGCGCAGGGCCGAGGACAGCGCACGGTTCTGCAGCCGGAAGACGGCCTCGAGATAATCCCGATGTATGCCCTCAAGCCGATCCATGGTCGCGAAGTAGATCAATGCCGAAGTCAGATTGACGGTCACCACCAGCAGCGTGGCGGGCCAGAATGTCAGGGTAAGCCTGAAAGTGCGCGTCGGCGCAGCCGCCGCGCGGCGCAGCAACCACAACCAGGCCGTACCGTACGCGAACAAAATGCCCCCGATCACGCCCTGATCATTTGGCCCCCCCTGTTGCTGAATACCCTGCAACACCGAACGCCCAATCAGCGCAAAAAACGGCAATACCGCCATCGACAGCACGGCAATCACGGCGACGTGAATGAAGGCATCACGCCGCGCGGTTTCGCGCGCCAGAACCAGCAACAACACGATGCTCAGCAGGGTCAGTCCGTACGAGGCCAGCGGCCGCGAGGCCCATGGTGCATAAGCCGACAGCAGACCCAACAGCGCGCCGAGGGCACCGGTAAAACGCGGCGCCAGCGTTGCCGCAAGGCTGGTCAACAAGGACATGAGCGAGAGCAGCAGAGACATCCATGCCGCCAGAGTCGCCAGGCGGAGGCCGCGACGCCACGGACTCGTGGCGGCCAGTATGGCAAACCCACCACTGAACACAATCAAGGCGCCCAGAGCCGTCATCGGTTTGCTGATCTGCAGGTCCGGCGAGAAGGGCGCGAGCCAGTACGACAGCGGTGTCGACAAGGCCAGGCCACAGGTGAGCAAAGCCCAGAACCGCAACAGTTGCTGCATGCGGGCAAGGCGATGCGGTGTCATCGACGGACTCTCATGATGTGGCAGCACGCGCAGGCAGAGCCGCACGCCAAAACCAGCTGATGGCCAGCAGTTCGACCAGCGCCAGCAGGAAATAGGCGGCGAACACGCCCTGATTGGACTTCGCCAGCATTGACAAGGGCACCGTACTGATCAGACCCAGTCGATAGGGCACCAGCGCCCCATGCACCACGAATACCGGCACACCGTTTGCGTTGCGCGCCCGCACCTGCCCGGATTTTCCCTCGAGCGCGGCGAACATCGCTGCACCGCTGGCACTGGTGCGTTCGAGCAGCACCGCCGCCTGCCGCAGGCGGCTGGGCAAACAGCGGGCATGGTTGGCATCGTGCGCCACGCAGATGAGGGTCTAGACATCCGGACCGAAGGCCTCGGTGGCCATCAACACCCCATCCAATGCCGGCATGCGCAGATCAAACACCACCCGCCCGCCGAGCGTGCCGCTGGCGCGCAGCACCGGACGCTCAAGACGCAGCACCGCGCCCTCCGACCAGATCAGGTGCCGGCCCTCACCCAGATCCTGATCAAAAGCAGCCCTCGTGGCCGGCAGGCCGGCTTGCGCGACCAACTGGCCTGACGTATCCCACAGCTGAATGGCCAGCACTTCGCGGCGGATCAGACGATTGAGTCGGCCCGGATCATCGAGTCCTGACGGCACCGCAGTGGCCAGCCGATCAGCCAGCCCCACGGCCTGAGCCAAAGCCTGATTGGCCTGGCGCAACTGCAGGCGAAAAGCCGAGTCCAGATAATCGAGATGCTGGGGCTCAAGCTGACGGGTCGTACGCAGGTACACGAGATTGCCCAAAAGCAGCAAACCCACGAGCAACAGACTGGCGTTTCGAAAAGAGGCCCGCCCGGCGCTGCCGACCTCGCCCTGCGCAGTCTGGGCACGGCGCGCCAGCCAGTCGAGCAACAGACCGAGGGTCAGAAACTCGGCGGCGACCACCGCCTGGAAACGGCCGACATGATTCTGGAAATACACGACGAGATCCGAACCGGTCAGGCTGAGCAGATGCGCGATGGAAAAATAACAGAGCAGCGCCAGCAACAGGACATGCAGCAGGCTGTCGTTCCAGCGGCTCGCGGGTGCCTCAATGCGCCAGATCAGAAACGCAAACAGCAACAATGCCAAAGCATTGGCTCGCTCGAACACCCGCGACTCACCGTCGGCCAGCGCCGTCCACGGTGTTGCCCCCAATGCGCTCAGCTCCAGCCCGCCTGGCAGGGGCAGTTGCAGCGCGGCCATGAGCGACAGCAGCGCCGCAAAGAAGATCAGCAGACGACGGCATCGCAGCAGCGCCGGCGACTGGACGCCGCACGACACCAGATACATACCGTAGAGTAGAAACAGCAGGGCACCGAGAGGCAGAATCGGTAAATTTGTGTAAAACAGCCGCCCAAACGGCGGCGGCAAGCCACGTCCGAACAGGGCGGACAGGGCAAACAGGCACACCACGACACCGCACCAGCGACTTAGCCGAATCTTGAGTCTCACAACGCTCACCCAGCATTCAGTGGAACAATCCGAACTCCACTTCCCAGACACTGACGGCCCAGTCCAGCGAACCCTTCTCGCACCCGCCCCGAATTCTAACGTTGAGTATAAAGTTGACGTGAAACGGTGAGCAAGAGCGCAATAACAAAAAAGGCCGCTTTCGCGGCCTTTTAAGGGTTAACACTTATTAATTTTATCAACCGCGGCGAAATTCCCGCGACGGCGTACGCGGTTTGCTGAATCGACGCTCGGCACCGGGTGCCGTAGCCGTGGGGCCGCCAGGACGACGACCGGCACCCGGACGCGCGCCAGGCGAGCGCTTCGGTGCAGCCTTGCCGGCATAACGCGGCTCAAGACCGGGGATCACATGCACCGGAATCAGGTGGGTCGTGAAACGCTCGATCTGCTTGACCTGGCCAAAATCCTTGCCATTGGCCAGACTGATGGCCACGCCGTTGCGACCGGCACGACCAGTACGGCCGATGCGGTGCACGTAATCTTCGGCCTGCTTGGGCAGATCAAAGTTGATGACGTGGCTGATGCTCTGCACATCGATGCCGCGCGCGGCGACGTCGGTGGCAACCAGCACCTTGACGCGACCACGACGCAGGGAGTCAAGGGTGCGGTTGCGCTGACCCTGATTCATGTCGCCATGCAGGGCGGCCGCCAGGAAACCGGCTTCGCTGAGGGTGTCGGCAATCAGGTCGGCATCCCGCTTGGTGGCGGTAAAGACCACGGCCTGATCGACACTGGTGTCACGCAGCACGTGATCGAGCAGACGGTTCTTGTGGGCCAGATCGTCGGCCCAGTGCAG
>CANJOT010000196.1 GCA_947475815.1 Burkholderiales bacterium
GCAACGGGGCGCAACCTCATGGCTCTGGACCTACAACAACGAGCGGCCCAACATGGCGCTTGGCGGCTTTACTCCACGACAGATGCTAGGCAATCAATCCTGAACCGTTCTACTGCTGAGCGCTGCTAAAAATGGGGGGATTACCCCCCCCAACGCATTAGGTGTGCCATGGACCTTCGACAACTCCGGTATTTCGTTTGCATGGTGCAGAGTGGCAGCCTAGCGGCCGCCGCCAGACAGCTGCATTTGGCCCAGCCGGCGCTGAGTCACCACCTCAAGAACCTTGAACAGGAGTTCGGAGCACGTCTGCTGGAGCGTGGCCCCAAAGGCATGTTGCCGACGGCAAAGGGCGATCTTTTGTATCAGCACGCTGTCGCGCTGCTTCGACAGGCAGGCAAAATCGAATCGGTGATGTTGCGCGGTGCGCCGGCGGACGGCATCGTGTCGCTGGGCTTGCCGAAAACAGTTGCGCGACTGCTGGCGTATCCGATATTCGCGCGCCTCAAAAGGTGCTGCCCGGCCATACAACTGCAGATCTCTGACGGTTACTCGGGCGAACTGGGACGCGCCGTTGCAGAGAATCGGCTCGATCTCGCGATCATCGTCGCGCCTGGCCCGTCGTCAGGGACACGAACAATGCCACTGCTGGCAGAGGAGATGGTTGTCGTGGTGCCAGCGGTTCCGGTCGCCTGGTTGCCCAACGAGCGCGAACTGACGGTAGCCGAAGTGTCCAGGCTGCCGATTCTGATGACCACGCGCAGAGAGCGGATGCTTGGCCTGATGTCTGCCATTCAGGCTGCCAATCCCATTGAGCTCGCCATCCAGGGGCACATCGACGATCTTGACTCGCTGCTGCAGGCTGTTCAGGACGGTCTCGGTGTGACTGTCTTGCCTTGGAGTGCCATCCAGGGGGCTGTTGCCGGCGGGCGAGTCGCTGTGCGGGCGATCAGACCGAACCGGGTGACCCGCCAGTTGTTGCTGGTCTGGGGCGACAGAACGGACATGGAGCAATCCGCGCGATCAGTGGCACATGAGATTTGTGGACTCTGTCAGGAGATGGCGGATCGTGGCACCTGGAAAGGGATCGAGCTGGCAGAGTTCGACGTGTCTGAGCTGCAGTGAGAAATCGAAGAACGTGCACTGAACGACGCTTCAAGCGGCGGCCGCAGTGATGCCACGCACAGATATCGAGACTTGGCGTGGACGCGAATTCACCCCGAACGAACTGCGGGGGTTTCAACTAAAGAGCGTGCTTGGGGAGTGGGCATTGATTTCGGTTGTCAATGCGATGGATCAAGCCGGTCAGGACTGCACTGGCATCGCCGCAATCATGCCAGTGCCCCCTGAAGTCAAACAAGCGGGTCTACCAGCAGGCCACAACGAACTGAAGTTTTTCTACTGCGCAGCGCCGGACATTGAATTATTTGAAAGCTTCAGCGAGAGTTTGAAGGCGAAGATTAGGAAATCACCGGAATGGCAACAGTATATTTCTGAGCGTCCCACCGAGTCAGAATAATTGTTGTTCCGACATGGTCTTGAACTAGCGGAGCATGCGCAGATGCCAAACCAACACGTCAGTTTCATGACCAGTATTCTGCGCGTGCGGGTCAAGGGCATTTGAGGCTGGCGCTCTTGCAGATCGTTGCAGCGGTGACGCAAAATCTAAAGACTGCGTTGAGTAAACCGAATCGGTTTCGATTGGCTTGCGTTTCGCTATCGGGAGCAGACCAACTTGCGAAAGGCATCGGCAAACGAGTCAACTGGCACGGCTTCCCAGTTGGACGGTCGATGCCCACAGAGAGGTGGCTCGGTTGTTTAAGACATAGCCGGACACTTCTTAAGTGAATTCCCTGCGGGTCGGTCTGACCATGTGCAACCGCAAAAGCGTGGCGGTGCTAACAACCTGAGCAGTGTGCAGGCCAAGGCCACAGAATAAAAAATTCTGTTCACGGATTCATCCCGTGCGATCACGGCAGGGCCAAGGCCCCCCCCCGGTGGGTCTGCGCGTCACCAGCAGGGCCGTGGCGAGCGTGGCATCGATGTCTCTGCCCACCCCTAGCAAACCAGTGCGCCTGCCATAAGACAGCCCGCTAAGCTAAGCAGCATGGGTAGACGTGTGGGTAGGATTTTTTTGAATAGTAATTTATTAAACTATTCAATGACCTGCGACATATTTTGGCGGAGAGGGTGGGATTCGAACCCACGGTACCTTGCAGTACGCCTGATTTCGAGTCAGGTACATTCGACCACTCTGCCACCTCTCCGGCTTCGTTCGCAATTGGTCAAACGAGGGCGCATTCTAGCAGAGCGGGGCGGGTTCAACAAATGCATTCCGACGGGCGTTGCTTTGTCCGTCGGGTGGCGTGGTATTTTTTTGTGTTTTGTTGAAAAAACCTCCCCGCTGCGCCGTTTTTGGTCGACGCCTACTAGCAATTTCCCTTAGGATATTTTAACAAAACCACCTAACAGCGGATTGCTTTGGCTACAGCTGCCCCTCCATCGACCTCGGCTTCCCCTCCCGAAATCCGGCTGGTGACCGGGCAGGGCCGAACGCGGGTGGTGGCCAGCGGGGTGTGGCTGGTGCATTCGATGGGTGTGCTGGGAGTGCTGGACCGGCTGGCGCGCGACTTGCCGGCCATGGCGCGCAACCCGGGCGCGGTCGATTGGGATCTGTCGGGCGTCACCAAGCTCGATCACTTTGGCGCGCAGTATTTCTGGAAACTCTGGGGCAAATGCCGGCCGGAGCATCTGGTGCTGGGGCCGCACCACGATGAGTTTTTTGACCGGCTCTACCATTTTGGTGACGTGCGTCTGCCCGATCCGGAGCGGCTGCGGTTTGCCTGGGTGTATGCGCTGGGGCAGGGGATGATCAACTTTGGCATCCACGGCGTGGCGTTTTTGCGCATGGTGGGGCAGTTGGTGATCGATCTGGGCAGGCTGGTGCGCAACCCTGCGAAGGGGCCGTGGCTGGAGGTGTCAGCCAATATTTTTCATGGGGGGGCGCAGGCGATGGGTATTACGGCGCTGGTGGGCTTTCTGATTGGCATTGTGCTTTCCTACCTGTCGGCGCAACAGCTGCGCATGTTTGGCGCGGATATTTATATCGTCAACATTTTGGGCATGAGCATCATCCGTGAGCTCGGGCCGGTGCTGGCGGCCATTCTGGTGGCCGGGCGCTCGGGTTCGTCGATTACGGCGCAGCTGGGCGTAATGCGGGTGACCGAGGAGCTGGATGCCATGCTGGTGATGGGCATACCGCATGGCTTTCGGCTGATTTTGCCGCGCGTGCTGGCGCTGGGCATTGTCATGCCGCTGCTGGTGTTGTGGACCAGCGCCATGGCGCTACTGGGCGGTATGGTGGCAGCGAATATTTCGCTGGGTATGTCGTTTGGTTTTTTCATTGAGCAGATGCCGGGGGCGGTGTCGCTGCCCAATCTGTGGCTGGGGGTGGGCAAGGGCGTGGCCTTCGGCATGCTGATTGCGTTGACGGCTTGCCATTTCGGCCTGCGCATTGAGCCGAACACGCGCAGCCTGGGACAGGGCACGACGGCGTCGGTGGTGACGGCCATCACGATGGTGATTCTGGCCGATGCGGTGTTTGCCATCCTGTTCAAGAATGTCGGGGTCTGAGGCCGCCTTATGAGTGACCAGCCCAACATTGTGGAAGTGCGCGGCCTGTGGACGGTGTTTGGCGAGGCGGTGGTGCACAAGGATCTTGATCTCGACATTCACGAGGCAGAGATTCTGTCGGTGGTGGGCGGGTCGGGCACGGGCAAAACCACGCTACTGCGCCAGATCATTGGCTTGGAGCGGCCGGCGCGTGGCACGGTGCGCATTTTTGGCGAGCTGATGAACGATCTCGATCCGGCGCGCCGCACAGCGGTGCGGCGGCGCTGGGGCATGCTGTTTCAGCATGGCGCGCTGTTCTCGGCATTGAGCGTGTACGACAACATTGCCCTGCCGTTGCGTGAACTCAAAACCCTGCCAGAAGATGCCATTTGTGATGCTGTGTTGTTGAAGCTGCACATGGTGGGTCTCAAGCCGCGTGATGCGCTGAAAATGCCGGCTGATCTGTCGGGCGGCATGGTCAAACGGGTCGCACTGGCGCGCGCGCTGGCGCTCGAGCCGGAGCTGCTGTTTCTGGACGAGCCTACCGCCGGGCTGGACCCGGAGAGTTGCGAGAGTTTTGTGAAGCTGATCCGCACGCTGCATCGCGAGCTGCGGCTGACGGTGGTGATGGTGACGCACGATCTGGATACGCTGTTTGAGCTGACCACGCGCGTGGCCGTGCTGGCAAGCAATCATGTGATTGCCAATGCGCCGGTCAAGGAAGTGATCGCGCTGACGCATCCGTTCGTGAAAGAGTTTTTCCGTGGCGAGCGCGGGCAGCGCGCCATGGAAGTCTTGCGTGAGTATCCGTTCATTGTTTGAGGACGTTCCATGGAAAACAAATCGCACGCCCTGATTACCGGCCTGTTCACGCTGCTGCTGGGGCTGGCACTGGCGCTGGCAGCGGTGTGGCTGAGCCGTGATACCACCGTGCGCGTGGCGTACGAGCTGGTGACGCGCGCTTCAATCGCCGGACTGTCGACGCAGTCGGCCGTGCGTTACCGCGGCCTGGAGGTGGGTAAGGTGGAATCGATTGGTTTCGATCCGAAAGTACCGGGGCAGATTCTGGTACGTATTGCCGTGCAGAAGGGTACGCCACTCACCCGCTCGACCTTTGCTACCTTGGGGTATCAGGGTGTGACCGGCCTGGCCTACATTCAGCTTGATGACAAGGGCGGCAACCCGCAGTTGCTGGAAACCAGCCCCGAGTCGGTGGCGCGCATCGATATTTCGCCCGGCATGCTCGATAACCTGACGGCGCGGGGCGAGGCGATTCTGGTGCAGGTGGAAGAGGTAACCAAGCGTTTGAACACGCTGCTGGATCCTTCCAACCAGAAGATTCTGGCTGAGACCCTGATCAGCCTGGGCACGGCAGCCAAGGATGTCGACAAGATCACGGCCAGTCTGCAGCCGGCGTTGGCGCACCTGCCGAACGTGGCCTTGCAGACGCAAAAAACATTGCAGGCGGTGAGCGCCACCAGCGATGAGTTTGCCCGTCTGGCGGCGCGCCTGCAGGAACGCGGCGGCGCTATCGAGCGCGTCAGCGCCAGTCTGGAGCAGCTGGCCACCACCGGCAACCGGCTGGGCGACACGCTGGCCACCACCACGCTGCCGCGCCTCAATGCACTGGTTGATCACCTTGCCGTGAGCACTTTGCCGCGCGTCAATACCATGGTGGACAGCACGGCCAACGGTGTGCGCAGTGTCAGCCGCGTGGTGGAAAAATTCGGTGAGCAGCCGCAGAGCCTGATCTTTGGGCAGGGAGCGATCGCGCCGGGGCCGGGTGAGCGTGGCTACGTCGCACCGGGTGGTGCACGATGAGTTCCCTGATCCGCCTTAACAAGAGGATGCCGAACATGAAACCGCTGATCACCAGCCTGCGTCTGTATCGTCTTCCTGGCCGCGTTTTGTGCGGTCTGCGCTGGCCTACCTTGGCCACCGGGCTGAGCTGCCTGCTCGTGCTTGGCCTCAGCGCCTGTGCCTTGCCCAGCGCGCAGGAAAGGCCGATGGCGACCTACGATCTGGGCGTACCGCCACCCACCGCGCCTCTCGCCACGCCACTCACCGCGCCGTCCACGGGCGCGCGGCCGACCATCGTGATGACCGATGTTCAGGCGCCGAGCTGGCTCGACAGCCAGCACATTTATTACCGACTGGCCTTTGCCGATCCGCTGCAGCCCAAGCCGTATGCGCAGGCAACGTGGGTGATGTCGCCGGCCCAGTTGCTCACGCAGCGCGCGCGCCTGCGGCTGGCGCAGGTGGCCAATGTGCTGTCGGCGGGGGATACCGCGCAGGAGTTTTTGCTCAAGCTGGAGCTTGATGATTTCTCGCAGGTGTTTGACACGCAGGACAGCAGCCGCGGTGTGGTGCAGTTGCGCGCCAGCCTGATCAGCAGCGGGCGCTTTGTGGCGCAGCACAGTTTTGCGCTGGCCCAGCCGGCGCCGTCGGCCAATGCGGCGGGCGGGGTGCGGGCGCTGGGCGCGGCCACCGATGCCGTGCTCAATGAACTGGCAGCCTGGGTCGACAGCAACGCCCGTCCGCGGGCGGCTCGCTAGCTTGCGTTGGGGAGCCCCATGAGCGCAGACATCGCCTATTTTGAGTCGCGTGGCATGCGCCATCTGGGCAAGGCTCGCGAGTTTGCCGACCAGATGCATCGCACCATCGCCAGCACGCCCTTGCTGGAAGACTTCACGCTCGCGGAGATCCGTGATCTGGGCGAGCAGATGCTGGTGTTCGAGGCCGACGGCGGCACCTCGGTGATCGTTGAAGGCGAGCCGGGCGATTATCTGGTCATCATCATCTCCGGCACGATGGAGGTGTCGCGCCTCGACCGGCAGGACCGGCCTTCGCGCATCGCCGTGGTGCAGGAGGGCCATGCGCTGGGCGAGATGTCGATGCTGGATGGCGAGCCGCGTTTTGCGTCGTGCATTGCGCTCGAACCCACCCGCTTTGCGGTGCTCGACCGCGCCACGCTCACCTGGCTGATTCAACACGAACCGCGCCTCGGCGCAAAAATTCTCGTCAAGCTTGTTCACCTGCTGGCGCAACGCCTGCGCAACACCAGTTCCAAGCTGGTGACTTATATGGAAGCCAGTCGCTCTCTTGAGCCCTGAACTGGTTCATCCCAACTTTCAGCGCGCTTTTTTCTGGCATTCCGGACCTCTCGGGAGGCGAGCATTCGCATTTTTTCCTTATGGGCCAAGGATTTGAGTAATTTGTGCGATTTTTCAGACAACTCGCTTAACAAATCTTGATAAAAGTCCAAATCCACCATACCATGGTCGGTATATTGGACTTACTAAGGTTTTTGACTGGATATTCTGAGAATTTATCTTAGTACAAACCTCCTAGGCCTTTGATGGCGAAATCTCCTTTCCGGGGATGATCCATCAGGGGTATATCGGAAAAAATGCCATGAAACGTTTCCTGCGTTTCCTTACGGTGGGCGGCACGCTGGTCTGGGGTGCTTTCATTTATACGCAAGTGCCTGTCATGGCGCAGACGGGGCCGGCTTCGCCGACCA
>CANJOT010000197.1 GCA_947475815.1 Burkholderiales bacterium
GCGTTCAAGGGCGTGCAGACCGGCGGCAACAGTTCAGCCATCGTCGATGGTGCAGCGGCCGTGCTGGTCGCCTCCGGCGCATATGTGCGTGCCCATGGATTGAAGCCGCTGGCGCGCATTGTTGGCGGCGCCTCGGCCGGTGTGCCACCGGAAATCATGGGCATGGGGCCGGTGCCGGCGATCCGCGCCGTGCTGGCCAAAGCCGGTTTGCAGCTAGGCGACATCGGCCGGTTTGAAATCAACGAAGCCTTCGGCGCCCAGTATCTCGGTTGTGAACGCGAACTCGGCCTGGACCGCAGCCGCGTCAACACCCGCGGCGGCGCGATTGCCATCGGCCACCCGCTGGCGGCCTCGGGGGTGCGCCTGACGCACACCGTGGCGCGGCAGCTGACGCTGGACCATCAACAGTTCGGCATTTCGTCGGCCTGCGTCGGCGGCGGTCAGGGTATAGCGATTCTGCTCGAGCGCGTCTAAAGCCAGCGATAGCGAGCAACCGTCAACCTGATCCGGCGTAACTTGCCGGATCAGCGGCGTTCACAACTCGTCGTCGAGCCCGGCCTGCACCTGCTCGGCGGCGCGCAGCACGGCGCGCGCCTTGTTTTCGGTTTCCTGCCATTCGCTTTCGGGTACCGAGTCGGCCACGATGCCGGCAGCAGCCTGCACATACAACATGCCGTCCTTGATGACACCGGTGCGGATGGTGATGGCCAGATCCATTTCGCCACCGAAACTCAGGTAACCACAGGCACCGCCATACAGGCCGCGTTTGACGGGCTCCAGCTCATCGATCAGTTCCATGGCGCGCACCTTGGGCGCACCCGTCAGCGTGCCGGCCGGGAAGCTCGCCTTGAGCACATCAAGCGCACTCAGCCCGGGCTTGAGCCAGCCCTCGACGCTCGAGACAATGTGCATGACATGTGAGTATTTCTCGATCACCAGCTTGTCAGTCACTTTCACCGTGCCGGTCTGAGCGATGCGGCCGATGTCGTTGCGCGCCAGATCAATGAGCATGACGTGCTCGGCGATTTCCTTGGGATCGGCCAGCAGTTCTTTGGCCAGGGCATCGTCCTGCTCCGGGGTAGCGCCGCGCGGCCGCGTGCCGGCCAGCGGCCGGATGGTGACCACCTCCTGCGTGCTGCCTTCGCCGGTGTTGCGCTTTTCCTGGCGCACCAGAATTTCCGGCGACGAACCAACCACATGGAAGTCGCCGAAGTTGTAGTAATACATATACGGCGAAGGATTGAGAGAGCGCAGCGCCCGGTACAGCGTGAGCGGTGCGTCACGGAAGGGCTTGGTGATGCACTGCCCGACCTGCACTTGCATCAGGTCACCGGCAGCGATGTATTCCTTGGCGCGGGCCACCGCGGCGAGGTAATCGGCCTTGGCAAATCCGCGCACCGGCTCGGTATACATGCTGGGCTTGCAATAGGGAATGTCGACGGGCCGGCGCAGGCGCGCCTTGAGTTCACGCAAACGCGTGCGCGCCTGACCGTAAGCCTCGGGCGTTTTCGGGTCGGCATAAACCATCAGGTAGATTTTGCCGGACAGGTTGTCGACGACTGCAAGCTCTTCACACAACAGAAACTGCAGGTCCGGCAGGCCCACGTGATCCGGCTTAGCGCTCTTGACCAGGCGCGGCTCGATGTAACGCACGGCGTCGTAACCGAAATAACCGGCCAGGCCGCCACAAAACCGCGGCATGCCGGGACGCACCACGGCCTTGTAGCGGCTCTGGAATTGCGCGATGAAATCAAGCGGGTTGCCGCCATGGGTTTCAACCACCGTGCCGTCGGTCACCACCTCGGTGACCGCGTGTTCGCCAAAGCCCGAGGCGCGCACCAGAGTGCGTGCCGGCAGGCCGATGAAGGAATAACGGCCAAAACGCTCGCCGCCGACCACTGATTCGAGCAGGAAGGAATTGGCGCCGCCGCGTTCGGCATGGGCCAGTTTGAGATACAGCGACAAGGGCGTATCGAGATCGGCCATGATCTCGGCAATCAGCGGGATGCGGTTGTAACCCTGCGCGGCAAAGGAATTGAATTCGATTTCGGTCATGACAGCCTCATGGGGCGCCCGCAAGGGCTTGCGGTACGCGGGTGCGTAAATAACAACGCTGGATCTGGGAATGGGCAGAACAACACACTGCCGGGAATGCACTGCCTGAGCAGCGCAGCGGGCTTCAGGCCCGCCAATGCCGGCAACGCCAGCGCCAACCGGCTAGGGTCATGGCGGGCATGGTGTGCAATGCGAATTCCTGATCAGGGCTCATGGGCGATGGACAGCAGGTTGAAGACAGCGTGGCACACAGCACACGGCGACGGGCGCCGGACATCAGGTTTCCAAAGCCGGCAAGGCCGCATGCAGCGTTGCGACTATACCATCCGAATCAATGGCATGCACATCCTCGCCATAGTTGTAGCCGTACGGAACCATCAGCACCGGGCAGCCGGCGGCGCGCGCCGCCATGGCATCGTTACAAGAGTCGCCGATCATCAGCAACGCCGATGGCGCGAGCTGGAAATCGCTGCAGACCTGCAGCAGGGGCAAGGGATCGGGCTTGCGCGCCGGCAGCGAGTCGCCACCATAGACCACCTCAAAATATTCCCGCAGCCCGCGCTGCGCGAGCAGGGCATCGGCAAACTCGAAGGGCTTGTTGGTCACGCAGGCCATGCGCAAACCCATCGCCTGCAAGCCGGCCAGACCCTCGTACACACCAGGATAGATGCTTGAATGCAAGCCGTTGTTGATGCGGTAATGGTGAAGATAACGCGCCAGGGTGTCCGCAAACCGCGCCTCCACCTCGGCCGGCGCAAAGTCGACGGCGAGCAACTGACGAATCAGGTGGTCTGCACCGCGGCCGACCAAGCGGGTGATCGCGATCAGCGACAGGGGTGCCAGGCTGAGTTCGGCACGCAGCAAATTGATCGACACATGAAAATCGTGCGAGGTATCCACCAGCGTGCCGTCGAGATCGATCGCCACCGCGCGGATGCCGCGCAGTGGCATCCGCTCAGCGCTCATGCCGTGGCCAGCGCGCTGCGCAGGGCAGTGACCGCGCCCAGATAACCACCATCGGCATCGCGCTTGCCAAAAATGGCCGAGCCGGCCACGAAGGTATCGGCGCCGGCGCGGGCGATGGCGGCGATGTTGTCGGCCTTCACGCCACCATCGACCTCAAGCAGGATGTCGCGGCCGGTTTCGGCCCGATAGGCATCGATGCGCTGGCGCACCAGACGGATCTTGTGGAGCGCCTCGGGGATAAAGCTCTGGCCGCCAAAACCCGGGTTGACCGACATGATGAGAATCAGGTCGAGCCGGTCCATCACATGATCAAGATAATGCAGCGGCGTGGCCGGATTGAACACCAGCCCCGCCTTGCAGCCCTGATCGCGGATCAGCGACAGGGTACGGTCAATGTGATCCGAGGCTTCGGGATGAAAACTGATGATGTTGGCGCCCGCTCTGGCAAAATCGGGCACGATGCGATCCACCGGACTGACCATCAGATGCACATCGATGACCGCAGGCGCACCATCGGCCGCGCCGCCAACGCGCGCATGCGGGCGGATGGCCTCGCACACCAGCGGACCAACCGTCAGGTTGGGAACATAATGGTTGTCCATCACGTCGAAATGAACAAAATCGGCGCCCGCCCGCAACACCCGGCGGACCTCCTCACCCAATTGGGCGAAGTCGGCGGATAAGATACTCGGAGCAATGCGATAATCAGTCATGATGTCGGCGTGGTTGGAGAGTCTCGGCCAATTCTACCGGAGCCGGGATGAACGCAAGCAAATGGAAGAGAGCAGATGAGCAAATATGAATTCACCGTCAGCGTGCGCACGCGCTTTATCGAAGAACAGTCCGATCCGGCGCAGGGACGTTTCATCTTCAGCTACACCATCACCATCGTCAATAGCGGCACGGTCAGTGCGCAGCTGATCAGCCGCCACTGGGTGATCGTCGATGCCAGCGGGCAACGCCAGGAAGTAACCGGGCTCGGCGTGGTGGGCCATCAGCCGCTGCTCAAACCGGGCGAGCGTTTTGAATACAGCAGCGGTACTTCGCTGGCCACAGCCAATGGCAGCATGCATGGCGAATACTTCATCGTTGCCGAGGACGGCACACGATTCGAGGCGCCCATTCCGGAATTTTCGCTCAGCCTGCCGCGCACCCTGCATTAATCCTTGCCGTCAGGCCGCTCTTCGGTCGCGGCTTTTGCGGTCCGCGCGGCGTCTTCCCGCTTTTTGACCGGCGCCATGGTCCACCAGACAATGAACAGCAACAAGGCCAGCGCAATCGCCGCTTCGAGTACAAACATCCACATGCTGCGGCCTCCAGGGCGGTATGGTTCCGATCGTTCGTGGCACGATTTTACCTCCTGCCCGGAGATCCGCGGAGCAATCCGGGGCAGGCCGCGGTGCGCCGCGCGGTTCGCCGCGCTGTTTGCACCCCTGCTTGCACCCCTGCTTGCCCTACTGATCACCGTGCTCGGCGCCTGCACCACGACACCCCCCGCTCCGGCCGGCCCCTTGGCCCCGGCAACTCCACTGCCACCGGCCAGAGCCCAACTGCGCGAAGCCGGTTTTGACAGCCTCCCCGGCTGGGCCAGCGACGATCTGCGCGCAGCCTGGCCAGCCTTTCTCAATTCCTGCAAGGCCCTGCGCAGCCGGCCGGCCTGGCGCGCCCCGTGTGCGGTAGCCGGCGGCGTGGCGGCCGACGACAATCTGGCCATCCGCAATTTTTTCGAAACCCGCTTTACCGTCCAGGAACTGCGCGACAGCAACGGCGCCAGCACAGGTCTGGTCACGGGTTATTACGAACCGCTGCTGCGCGGCAGCCGTACACGCCGCCCCCCCTACCTCACCCCGCTTTATGGCGTGCCCGACGACTTGCTGACCATCGATCTGAGCTCAGTCTATCCGCAACTGGCCGGCATGCGTTTGCGTGGCCGGCTGCTCGGCAACAAGGTTGTTCCCTATGCGGACCGTCATGAAATAGTAAGTGAGCGCCCGCCCAGAGGTAAGGAAATCGTCTGGGTCGACAACCCCGTCGAGGCCTTTTTCCTGCAGATTCAGGGCTCGGGACGGGTCGACATCGACGACAGCAACGCCAAACCGCCCGGCCGCCGCGAAACCATCCGCCTCGGTTATGCCGACCAGAATGGCCATCCCTACAAATCGATCGGCCGCTGGCTGGTCGATCAAGGTCAGATGACGATTGATCAGGTCAGCATGCAGAGCATCGCCGCCTGGGCTGCCGCCCATCCCGAGCGACTGTCGGAATTGCTCGACAGCAACCCGAGTTATGTATTTTTCCGCGAGTCAGCCATCGCCGACGCAGCCGTCGGCCCGAACGGTGCGCTCGGCGTACCGCTAACGCCACAACGCTCGATTGCCGTCGATCCGGCCAGCATTCCTCTGGGCACGCCGGTTTTTCTCGAGACCACCGAGCCATCCGGCTCACAACCGCTGCAGCGCCTCGTCATGGCGCAGGACACCGGCGGTGCCATCCGCGGCGTCATTCGCGCCGACTATTTCTGGGGATTCGGCGACGCGGCCGGGCAACAGGCCGGCCGCATGAAACAGCAGGGGCGCATCTGGCTGCTGCTGCCACGCTGAACCAGCGTCAAGGACGGATCAGCCGCGCACTTCAGCGAGGAGTCGCTGCAGTTCTTCCAGACGCACCGCGCCGGCAACGCGCTTGCCATCGGCCAGCACCAGTGTCGGTGTGGCATCAATCTGCAGACTCTTGGCCAGGGCGAGCAGCTTTTCAGTGGGCGTTGAGCAGGGTGCTGCACCGCCGGTGGGGGCCGTCCCGCGTAGCATCCACTCCGTCCAGGCGGCGGCGCGATCGCTGGAACACCAGATCAGCCTGGTTTTTTCTACCGAATCCGGGCCGAGGATGGGAATCAGGAAAACATAGGCCGTCAGGTCGGTCACCTGTGCCAGAGTCTGCTCGAAGCGTTTGCAGTACCCACAATTCGGATCGGCAAAAATGACCAGCTGCCGCTTGCCATTGCCCTTGACGAACTTGATCGCTGATGCAAGGGGCAGATCGCCAAACTTAATCTTCGGCTGGCTCGCCTGCGCCAGAGCAGCAGTGCGCTGCTGGGTCAAGTCCTCGCCCGTACGGGTATTGATGATATTGCCCAGGAAGATGTATTCGCCCTTGGGGTCGATGTAGAGCACATCCTTGCCCACGCGCGCCTCGTACAAGGGCAGGTTGGGCAATTTGACGACGGCGTCAACGCGCGGTCCGCCAAGACGTTTTTCGAGCACAGTCTTGAGGAATTGCTCGATACCGCCGGCGGACGCGGCCGCCGCGGTATCGGCGGCCAGCGCAGACGCGGCCATCAGCGCCAGCCACAGCATGGCAAAAAAACGGTACACGCCCAAACGCATGAGAACTCCGGGGTAAACCATGGCAACAGCCATGGCGGATTGAACAACCATTGTAGACCGGCCCGGCAAAAACCGGAGCAGCGAGATTTACTGCCCCATCGCCTGACGGATCAAAGCCTTCTTTAAGACAGGCAAGCCCTGCAGCAAGTTCATTCCATCGTCACGGATTCGACGCACCAGCGGCGGCTGCACGCCGAACAGACGCTGCAAACCATCAGTCAGCGTGCGCATCGCCATCACCGGCACGGCGCGCGCGCGCTCATGGCGGCGCAACAGCACGGCATCGCCGCAATCACGAAAACCTTCACGCGCCCGAAGCACGCCAAGCAGGCTCTCGACATCCTGAAAGCCCAGATTCAAACCCTGGCCGGCCAGCGGATGCACCAGATGCGCCGCATCACCGACGAGCACCAGCCGTTGCCCGATGATGCGTGGCACGGTCATCACCCCGAGCGGAAAGGCGCGCGCACGCCCCAAAGGGACCAGCTTGCCGGTCCGGCTCCCGACGATGGCTTCGACGCGCTGCGCCAGTTCGGCTGGCGACAGGGCCAGCAACTCCGGCACCAGCGCATCGGCCGCCGACCATACCAGCGAGTAGTCCTTGCCCGGCATCGGCAGCAGGGCGACGATGCCCTCATCGGTAAACCACTGCAGGGCGCTGCCGCCATGCGCCAGCTCACAGGCAAAATTGGCCACCAC
>CANJOT010000198.1 GCA_947475815.1 Burkholderiales bacterium
CCGCCCCACTGCGGGCCACCACCAGCGTATAGCTGGACGCCAGAATGCTTTCCATGATGGCCAGATTGACCGGCTCGTCGTCCACGATCAATATGGTCGGATGACTCATGGTTCAAACCCCCAGCTCAATGGCGTAATCGATGGCAAGCCGGCGCGTGCGGGTTTCTGCCGCCCGAAAGTCATAGTCCAGCACACTCGACCAAAGGGCTGCCAGCGCGGGCGCTGGCAACTGTTGTTCCAGCCGCTTCATCGCGCTCTTGATCTGCACCGGATTGTCCGAGCGCAGTGCCTGCAGCAATTGCCAGAGCTGCTGCTTGAGCGCGGCTTGCTCCGTCACTGACAAGTAAGGCGTTGCCGGGCCGGCTGTGTTGGGTGTCTCTTCGGCGGGTTCGGTGGACGGCGCGTAGCGCTCGATCTCGGCCATCACTGCCGCCAAGGCGCGGCTCAAGTCGGCCAGTGCCGCCTCGGGGTCGCCCTGCGTTGCCAGCAAGCGCTCTGCTTCGTGCGCCGCGCGGCGCGTGTCTGGCAAGGCCAGGTTGGCGGCGACCCCCGCGAGTTTGTGGGCGAGCGCGGCCGCGCCCGGCCGGTCGCTGCTGGCCAGCGTGGCGCGGATCATCTCCACAGCATCGCCGTAACTGTCGGCAAAGCGACGCAGATAAGCTTGATAGATTGGCCGGTCGGACCAGATGGCCAGTCCCTGCGCCGTATCCATGACGCGCGCTCGCGCGGCTGATTCGGGGCGGGGCGCGCTCGTCGCGACCGCCGCCACCGCCACCGCCACCGGTTTCACCGCAGTGGACGAAGCGGCCGCTGGCGAGGCTGCGGCCAGCCTGGAGGGTCGGCGCAAGCGCCGGATCAGGGCGACGGTGAGTGGCACATCGAAGGGCTTGCTGACAAACTCCGTCATGCCCGCGGCCATTGCCTCCTCTTGCTGTGACTTGAAGGCCCCTGCGGTGAGCGCCACGATCGGCAAATCGTCAAATTCAGGCATGCGGCGTAAACGCCTGGTTGCCTCCAGACCGTCGAGCACCGGCATTTGCACGTCCATCAGAACCAGATCGACATCCTGCGGGTGCGCCACCAGCCAGTCGATGGCTTGCTGGCCATCTTCAGCGCGTGTCACCGTGGCGCCCTGGCCGCTCAGGATGTGCTGCGCCACATCGCGGTTAATCTCGCTGTCGTCCACCACCAGAATTCTCACCCCCGCCAGCAGGTCGCCGGCTGGGCGCAAGACCGCCGGCGAGTCGCCCAGCAGGGCGGCGCGGTGATGCTGGGCCTGCAGCACCGCGTTGTGCAGGGCCGATGCAGTGACGGGCTTGCTCAGCAGAGCATCGGCCAGCTCGGCGTCGCTCTGGCTGGTCAGGTCGGTGAGTGACTGGGACGTGGCCATGATCACGATCGGGCATTCGTTCTGTGCCACGCCGGCGCGGATGGCGCGCGCCACGGCCAGCCCGTCCATGCCCGGCATCTTCCAGTCCAGCACCACCACATCGGGGCGCTTGCTACCCTCGCGCTCGAGTACGTAGGCCACGGCGGCGGCGCCCGAGTCGACCTTGCTGACCTGCCAGCCCAGGTTCTGCGCCACCACGCCTATGGCCTGTAGTGCAACATCGCTGTCGTCGACGATCAGCAACTTGAGCTCAATCAGACTCGGGGACGAATACTGCGCCGTGTCGGCGCGCTCAAGCGGCAAGGTAAACCAGAATTCAGAGCCCTGACCGGGCACGCTGGAGAGACCAATCTCGCCGCCCATCAGGCCGACCAGTTGGCGGCAGATCGCCAGCCCCAGACCGGTGCCGCCAAAGCGTCGGGTGGTCGAAGTGTCTGCCTGAACGAAGGCCGAGAAGATGCCGCCTTGCATCTCGGGCGCGATGCCTATGCCGGTGTCGCGGACCGAAAAACGCAGCCACTCCGTCGCGTCTGTACGGCCAATCAAATCGATGTGCACCGCGATGCGCCCGGCCTGCGTAAATTTGACGGCGTTGCTGCTCAGGTTAATGAGCACCTGCTGCACGCGCGTGGCGTCGCCCACAATGCTGCGCACGCCTGGGGGCAGCGGCGAGAGCGTCAGCGCAATGTTCTTGGTGCCTATCGACAGCCTCAGGCCCGTGGCCACGCTGTCCAGCACCGTCTCCAGGTTGAACGGTGCGTGTTCGACCAGCATCTGGCCGGCCTCGATCTTGGACATGTCCAGAATGTCGCTGATGATGTCCAGCAGCATGCGCCCGGAGTCCCGGATCTTGCGCACCATCTCGCGCGGCTCATGCTCAAGCTTGCCCTGCTCCAGCAAATAAGCCAGGCCCAGAATCGCGTTGAGCGGCGAGCGAATCTCATGACTCATGTTGGCCAGAAAGGCGCTCTTGGACAGGTTGGCGGCCTCGGCCTCCATGTGCGCCGTCACCAGATCCGCTTCAATGCGCTTGCGCTCGGAGATGTCACGCATGATGCCTGTGGCCATGCGCTCGCCGTCGATCTGCATCTCGCTCACGGAGAGTTCGATCGGGAACGTACTGCCGTCGTGGTGCCGTGCCATGACTTCGCGGTTAGGGTTGCCGAGGGGGTCGTGCGGAAAACCGTCGTGCGCCTCAGGAGTCGGCCGCGGCATGAGCAGATCGATGTTGCGGCCGATGACGTCGGGCGCGGCATAGCCAAAGATGTCCTCAGCGGCTGGATTGAAGCTTTCGATCCCGCCATGGGAGTCAATCGTCACGATGCCATGGGCCGCGGTTTGGACGATAGCATTCAGGCGGTCTTTGATCGAGTGCGCTTGCTGCGCCAGGTCGCGCATCTGCGTGCGCTCCAGTTCTGCTTCCACGCAGTCGGCGAGGTTGCGCAGCATGGCCATATCTTCGCTGCCCAGTTGTCGCGGCTGAGGGTCGATGATGCACAGCGTACCGACGCGTTCCCCGAGCGGGGCATGCAGTGGGGCCCCGGCATAGAATCGTATGCGGGGACCGCCAGTGACCAGCGGATTGTCCGCAAAGCGCGGGTCCTGCGCGGCATCGGCGACCAGCATGACGTCTTCGCTCAGGATGGCGTGCCCGCAAAAGGAGATATCACGCGCGGTCTCGGTCGCGTCCAGGCCCTGACGCGACTTGAACCACTGCCGTGATGCATCCACCAGGCTCACCAGAGCAATCTGGACGCCGAAATGGCGCTGTGCGATTTGGGTGATGCGGTCAAAGCGCGCTTCGGCCGGCGTATCGAGTATCTCGAGGGCGCACAGCGCGTTCAGACGTTGCTCTTCGTTTTCGGGGATTGCGGGTGCTTTCATGCTGTCTCTGCCATCTGGGCGATGGTCGCGCATGGGGCACGCACCGCTTTAACTACTGTCCGAGAGAGTGCCCCGGTTTCACAATACCCACGAAGTCTTCTGGCGGAAGCTACCGTCGCGCCATCACACTGTTGCACTTCAGCGTTGAATCCAGCACTGCGACAGGAACGAGAAATCCTCCCCGTCGCGATGGCATGGCGTGCTCGCCGAACGCTTAAAATTGATTACTTAAAGTTAAATATATGCCCTATTTCTGGTTTCGAAAAGATTTTTATTCAATATCGAAGAAATTCTTTAGAATTGAAAAATTGGCAAGGCCGACCAGGTAAACGCGTTCCCTCTCGGGTGTGAAATGTGGCGGTCGGGGGCGGCATGATCGAACCGCCATATTGCTTGAACACGGACGTCGCGCTAAGGGTTTGTGGTCGCTTTTTCTGCCTGTTTGGCGTGTCACGTCGCTCGAAACGGAGGGAGCATGCGCTTGTTGTGGAATCGGGTATTGCCGTTTGTCGGCTGGCGTGGCCGGCTAGACCGCCGCGGTCTGCGTGATGATGGGCTCGCCGGCCTGCTGGGTGCGCTGGTGCTCTTGCCACAGAGTGTGCTGTTCGCCGCCGTTGCCGGCCTGCCGCTCGAATACGGCGTGTATGCGGCGGTGATCCCGGTCATCGTGGCGGCCCTGTGGGGCGCATCCTGGCATCTTGCATGTGGCTCGACGGCCGCCATGTCGCTGCTGATGCTGACTGCCCTTGCGCCACTGGCCTTGCCGGGCAGCCCGGAGTACATCAAGCTCGTCCTGCTGCTTGCCTTTCTGATCGGTCTGGTGCAATTGGTAGTCGGCGCGCGTCGCCTCGGCGCCTTCGGCCGGCTGATTTCACCCGCTGTGCTCACCGGCTTTACCACGGGCGTGGCGCTGCTGATTGCCGCCGGCCAATTGCGCAGCGTGCTGGGTATTCCACTGGAACGCAATGTTGGCCCCTGGAAGGCATTCACGGGATTGTTTCGCTATTTCCTGGAAATCAATACCTATCTGGCCGCCGTGGCGGCGTTGACCGTGCTGGTGGTGGTGCTCATGCGCCGCTGGTTGCCACACTGGCCGCAACTGCTGGTCGCCCTGCTTGTGGCCAGCGCATTCGCCTGGGGTGTGAACCAGTATTATGGTTCGCTGCGCACGGGCATTTATCCGATTGATGCCATCACCCTCGGCTGGCCAGCGTTTTCCAAACCCGATCTGACCTGGAAGACCTTTGGACAGCTCGCGCCCATTGCGCTGGCGGCGCTGCTGCTGGCGCTGGCACAGACCGCCACCACCCTGCGCGCGCTCGCCCTCCGCTCCGGTCAGCGGCCGGATGACAATCGGGAACTGGTGGCACAGGGTCTGGCCAATGTGGTGGGCAGCTTCTTTTCGGCACATGTAGTGAGTGCCTCTGCGCAGCGCAGTGCGCTTAATCTGACGTATCGGGCGCGCACACCGCTGGCGACGATGCTCGCTGCCGTGCTGGTGTTTGCGGTCATGTGGTTTGCCGTGCGCTACGCCATGTATTTGCCGCTCGCGGTCTTTTCAGCCCTGTTGCTGGTGATCGCCTGGGATCTGGTCGATGTGGCGGCCATCCGCGCGACCTGGCGCGCCAGCCGCGAGGACAGCGCCGTGCTGATCATCACCCTGCTGGCGACGCTGACCATCGATCTGGTGCACGCCCTGTTTCTGGGGGTGTTGTTGTCGCTGCTGCTGTATGGCTTGCGTTCGGCGGGTGCGCGGCTGGTGGATGTCAAGCCGGTGGCCCAACTCACCCCGGTGCGCTTTCTTGCTCAGACCGGCACGGCGGATTGTCCGCAGCTCAAGATGTTGCAGCTTGAAGGTGCGATCAATTTTGCCAGTGCTGAGGGACTGCAGGCCGAGTTCGAGGGCATCGACGCCGAGCAGCGCCATCTGCTGCTGGTCACCGCGTCGGTGACCGACGTCGATGGCGTCGGTGCGGCGCTGCTTGGACGTGAGGCGCAACGCCGGCAGGCGCTTGGTGGCGGCTTGTATCTGTTTGATGTCGGCCCCGGACTGCTGCGTGCTTTGCAGTGGTCCGGCGCGCATGTCGACATTGGCCCGGACAACATTTTTGCGCCTGGCAGTGATCCGGTGGCGGTGATTTTTGAACGGCTGCGGCCGGGCACGTGTGCGGCTTGTGAGCGACGCATTTTTGAGGTCTGCCCCAAGCCGGTCGAGCTCACCTGGAAGCGGCCGCCGGGCGACAAGACCACCGGCCGCTACACGGTGCCACCGACAGCCTGGGCGCGACCGGCGGGGACGACTGGCGGCTGATCGAGCCTGCATGCAGCCGGCGCTAGGGCTTCACCAGGCGCGACGTTCGAGCAACTCGCGCAAGGGGGCAGGCAGACGGGCGCGCAAGGCGGCGCCGATGCGCGCCTTGACGATCAAGGCGGCCACGGCGACCGGTATGCGCCGACCGCGCGACTGATCAGTCGCCCATCGTCAGATCGGGATTGGCTTCGCGCAGTTTTTTCCAGGCGTCGATATCCTTGCGCAAATAGGCGCCAAATTCCTCGGGCGTGCCAAAGTCGATGTCGAGTCCTTTGGAGATCATGTTTTCGCGTACGTCCGGCATCTGCAGGATTTTGGCGATCTCACGGTTGAGCAGATTGACGATCTGGGGCGGCGTTTTGGCCGGCAGCAGCACGCCAAACCAGGCGCCGGACTCGAAGCCCGGGTAGCCCTGCTCGGCAATGGTGGGAATGTCGGGCAGCAGGGCACTGCGTTTCGGTGCGGCCAGTCCGAGGGCGCGCAGGCGGCCATCCTTGATGAGCGGCATGGCGATGAGCGTGTTGCTGAACATCATGTTGATGTGGCCACCCACCACGTCGGACAGGGCCGGCGGGCCGCCGGCAAACGGCACGTGCAGCATATTGAGTTTGGCTGCCTGGTTAAACAACACGCCGCCCAGATGTGTACCTGATCCAACGCCGGCCGAGGCATAGGTAATCTGCTGTTTGCGGCCCAGTTCAACAAACTCTTTGACGTTTTTGACCGGCACGCTCGGGTGCACCAGCAACAGATCGGCGATCGAGCCGATCAGGATCACCGGCGCGAAGTCGTTGACCGAGTCATAACGCATGGTCTTGCGCAGGCCGGCATTGATGGCGTGGCTGTTGGTGATCATCAGCACGGTATAACCATCGGGTGCTGCCTTGGCGGTAAATTCGGAGCCGATCATGGTGCCGGCACCCGCCTTGTTTTCAGGGACCACCGGCTGGCCGAGCGCGATGGCAAGCTTTTGCGACACCAGCCGGGCAAAGGAATCAACCGCACCACCGACCGGTGCCGGAATGATCATGCGGAGTTGTTTGTTGGGGTAATTCTGCGCGGCCGCCGGTGCGAGTGTTCCGGCCCACAGCGCGGCGGTGAGCGCGGCGGTGAGCACTGCGGTGCGGCGCTGTTTCAGGCATCCTGTGTTCATGTTCGTTCCCTCGTTCAGGTCTTGTAATGGTGGTTGAAGTGCGTGTGTTCAGTCCCAGCGTTCAGACATCCTGTTGCGGTGCGCGCAGCCCGCCCGAGCCGGGCGTTTGCAGACAGATCCGGTCACCTTTGTGTAGTACCACCGGAATCTTGTCGGCGATCGGTTCGCCGTTTTTCCAGATGCCGCCGGCTTTGCCCGGCAGGCCACCTTGCAGGCCCATGGGCGGGATGGCAAGTTTGCCATGCGAGGCGCGCACGGTCATCGGTGTGTCGGACAGGCACTCATAGAGAAACTCCTGACCGCAGCCACCGTGCCA
>CANJOT010000199.1 GCA_947475815.1 Burkholderiales bacterium
AAGCCGACGGTATCGAGGCCGAGCTTGCGCGCCAGATTGATGTGCTGCTCGGACACGTCCGCCTCGGTGCAGTGGGTCGCCACGCGTATGGTCGAGACGCCGAGTTCGTGGGCCATCCGCAGGTGATCAACCGTGCCGATGCCCGGCAGCAGCAGCGCCGACACCTTGGCGCGCTTCATCAGAGGGATCACGGTCGACAGGTACTCCTCGTCGGTATGCGCCGGAAAACCGTAGTTGACCGAGCTGCCGCCCAGGCCGTCGCCGTGGGTCACTTCGATGAGCGGCACGCCGGCTTCATCGAGGCCGACGGCGATCGACTTCATCTGTTCGAGCGACATCTGATGACGCTTCGGGTGCATGCCGTCGCGCAGCGTCATGTCGTGCACGGTAATCTTTGGGTATTTGCTGGTGGTCATGAATATTCTCCTTAAGCTGCCGCGGCTTCAGTCCGGGTAGCTTTGGCCAGCATGCGCCGGCCAAACACTTCCGCGGTGCGGGCCGCCGAGGCGGTCATGATGTCGAGGTTGCCGGCGTATTTGGGCAGAAAGTCGCCCAGGCCCTCGACTTCGAGGAACACCGAAACGCGCTGGCCGTCGAACACCGGTCCGTTGACCAGCCGGTAGCCCGGCACATAGGTCTGCACTTCGGCAATCATGTCGAGCACCGATTTGGTGATGGCCGCTTCGTCGGGCGTGCCCTCGACCAGACAATGCACGGTGTCGCGCATGATCAGCGGCGGATCCGCCGGGTTGATGATGATGATCGCCTTGCCGACTTTGGCGCCGCCGACTTTCTCGACCGCGCCGGCCGTGGTGCGTGTGAATTCGTCAATGTTCTTGCGTGTTCCCGGGCCGACCGAGCGCGACGATACCGTGGCGACGATTTCGCCGTAGCTCACAGGCTGCACGCGTGCCACGGCCGCGACCATCGGGATGGTGGCCTGGCCACCACAGGTGACCATGTTGACGTTCTCGATGCCCTCGGGGAAGTCAATTTCACCGCCACTGCCCATGGCCACGCTGGGCACGCAATACGGGCCGATGGCGGCGGGTGTCAGGTCGATCATGAGCACGCCGAGTTCATTGAGCTTGCGCGAGTTTTCGGCGTGCACGTAGGCCGAGGTGGCGTCAAAGGCGATGCGCACCCCATCGGCCTTGACGTGCGGCAGCAGTCCGTCAACGGCCTGGTCGGTGGTCTTGAGACCGAACTCGCGTGCCCGGGCCAGCCCCTCGGAGGTCGGATCAACACCGACCATCCAGACGGGCTCGAGCACCTCGCTGCGCAGCAGCTTGTAGAGCAGGTCGGTGCCGATGTTGCCCGGACCGATGATTGCACACTTGATTTTTGCCATGATGGAGCTGTTCCCTGAATGATTTCTGAATGGTGAGCGATGGTTTATTCGAAGCGCACGCTGCAATCGCCGATGCCGCCGATCTGCATGCGGAAACGGTCGCCGCGTTTGACCGGAATCATGGCGGCGAGTGAGCCCGACAGGATGACATCGCCGGCCAGCAGGGGAATGTCGTAACGGCCCAGGGCGTTGGCCAGCCAGGCAACGGCGTTGACCGGCGATCCCAGTGCCGCGGCGCCGGCGCCGGTGGCGACCAGTTCACCGTTCTGCTCGAGCACCATGCCGCACAGGTTCAGATCGATCTTGCGCGGGTCGATCAGTTGGGAGCCGAGCACGAACACGCCGCATGAGGCATTGTCGGCGACCGTGTCCTGGATCTTGATTTTCCAGTTTTCGACGCGCGAATCGACAATCTCAAAACAGGCCATCACACCCTCGGTGGCAGCGAGCACGTCGGCGTTGGTGACGTTCGGGCCGCGCAGGTCACGCTTGAGCACGAAAGCGATTTCGCCCTCGGCCTTGGGGGCGATGAGCGAATCAAAATCGACTGCAGTGACCTGGTCGGCGATCATGCTCGAGAGCAGATAACCAAAGTCAGGCTGGTGCACACCGAGCATCTGCATGACCGGTTTTGAAGTCACGCCGATTTTCTTGCCGACAATCCTGTCGCCACCGGCAAGGCGCCGGCCCACCATGTGCTGCTGGATGCGGTAGGCATCGTCGATGCTGATGTCGGGATGGCGCGTCGTCAGGGGCGAGACCGGCTTGCGGTTCACCAGCGCTTGGTGCAGCTCGTCGCCGAGCTGCTGGATCAGGGTGTCATTCATCTTGGCATCGTCTCAAAAAAGTTTTTCCAACCGGTATATGGTCCGGCACGCTGTCCGAACCGCAGGCGTGCCGGACAAATCAGCCCGCGCCACTCAGAAACCGGTCGGCATTTTCATACCGCAGCTTGTTGCGCGTGGCTTCGTCGAGCCCCGCTTGCGTCAGGCGTCCGACCGGGTCGGATTCCATGATCGTGAACGGATAATCGGTTCCGAGCATGAGGGCGTCCGCGCCAAAACGCTGGATCAGAAACAACAGCGTATCCCGGTCATACACCAGCGTATCGTAGAACAGACGCCGCGCCTGTTCGAAGGGCGCGACTTCGATTTTGCCACGCAAACCGGGAAAGCGGGTCCACGCATGCTGCAGGCGCGGCAACAGCATGGCCAGCGAGCCGCCGCCGTGGCTGAAGGCAATCTTCAGATTCGGGTGGCGCAGAATCAGGCTGGTCGTGATGACCGAGGCGGCGGCATGGCCGATCTCGTTCGGGAACCCGAGTACCTGCTCGAGCTGTGGCGGTCCGATGACACGGTCCATCACGGGCCGGATTGCGTGCACGAAAATTGCCATGCCGAGGCGCTCGGCGGCAGCGAAGAACGGCACGAACTCGGGTGCGCCGATCGGACGGCCATTGATGTTGCTGCCAATTTCGGCGCCCGCCATTTTCAGTACCGTGGCGGCATATTCAAGCTCAGCGATGGCCAGGTCGACGTCTTGCAGCGGCACGGCGGCAAACGCCGTGAACTTGTCCGGGTGGGCAGCCGCCAGCCGGGCCATCTGCTCATTGATATCGCGGTGCAGGACGGCCGCGTCTTCGCCGGACATCCAGTAAGAGAGCAGCTCGGGCATCGGTGACAGCACCTGCCGGGTCACGCCCGTGGCGGCCATGTCCTCGACGCGTTTGGGCCCTTCCCAGCACTGGTTGGTGACGGTGCGGTAGTTTTCACCCTTGACCATGACATGGCGGTGGCAGCAGGATTCACCGGGCGCCATGGAGGGCCAGGTGGTTTCCTTCGAGCCGGCCGGCAGGGGAGGGAAATGTTCGGGCACAAAATGGGTATGGATGTCGATGGCGCGTGCTTCGCCGTGGCTGCTGCCGTGCTGATGTGGTTCCATGTCTCCTCGCTGGGGGCGTTTGTTGTTGTTCCGGGCCGCTGGGGCGGCGGCCGCGGGGGCCTGTATGGGTTGAAACGATGCTTTGCCTGAAATCGATCCGGGGGGATTTTTCGCGATTGTAAACGGCATTTCAACATGCCGTAATTGTTTCGCGGCGCGCCTTCCTTCTGTTAGCATGGTGCCGTTGACTGGGCGGCATAAAAAAACGACCGACAGACATTCTACCCATAACCATAAACGAACCCCCCCATGGCGGCAGAACTCAGGCGCGGCAGGTCGGCCCGGCGTCCCTTTGACATTCTTGAAGCATTTCGCGTTGCCGGCAAGCCCCTGTTGCTCTCGGAGCTTGCCCGCCTGACCGACATGCCGGTATCCACCTGCCACGGCGTGTTGCGCGCCCTCGAGGATTCCGGCTATCTGTACTTCCTGGCCACGCGTGAAGCCTACCCGACGCCGCGGCTGTTCGAAATGGCCCGGGAAATCAACAGCAATGACCCGGTCGTGGCGCGTCTGGTGCCGCTGCTGGAGCGCTTGCGCGACGCGACGCACGAGACCGTGGTGTTGTCGGCCCTGCAAAACGAGCGCGCCGTCAATCTGGTAGTGGTCGAGAGCGACCAGACCATCCGCTATGCCTCGCGACCCGGGGACGTCAAGAATCTGCATTCCACCTCACTGGGCAAGGCCATGCTGATGGCCATGCCCGAAAGCGAGCGGCTGCGGCGCATCGACAAGCTTAGCCTGAATCCGCGCACTGGCCTGACCATCACCTCGCGCGAAGCATTGCTGGCCGATCTGGAACAGTCGATCGCGCGTGGGTATACCGTGGCGCGTGGTGAAAACTCCCCCGACGTCATGGCCATTGCCATGCCGGTGCGGCTGGCCGCGACCTCGCTGGCGGTGGCCGTGGCCGGGCCGATTGCCCGGGTCGCCGCGGCCGAAGAGGCCATTTGTGCCGCGCTCAAGCGTTGCGTTGAGGGGCTTTGAGCGGACCGGCCGGATTCATTCACCTGCAGTTCTCTTACTGAAAACCGAGCATGCGTAATATCAAGCTACCCGTCCTGATTGTTGGCGCCGGACCAGCCGGTCTGGCGACCGCCCTCGACTTGGGCTGGCGTGGCATTAGCTGCCTGGTGATGGACCGGGAGTCCGATCAGGCCGCCGCCATCAATGTGCACCCGCGCGCCGCCGCGGTGACGCCGCGCACCATGGAATTCTGCCGCCGCTGGGGTGTGGCCGAGGCCGTGCGCGCCACCGGCTTTCCGCGCGATTACACCCCCAATGTGGTGTATTGCACCACGCTGACCGGCCACACCCTGTTCACCCAGCGGTTTGAGTCGATGGCGCAGCGCAAGCCGCTGGTGCAAAGTCCGGAAGCGCGCGAGCGCTGTCCGCAGATCTGGTTTGATCCGGTGCTCGAGGCTCGGCTGAAGGATTTCCCGGCCGTGACGGTGAGCCGCTCCTGGCAACTCGACTCCTTTGTCGATGAGGGTCATCAGGTGCGTGCCCAGATCACCGACCTGTCGACAGATGAGGCGATCGAAGTGTGCTGTGATTACATGATTGCCTGCGACGGTCCGACCAGCCCGATCCGCGACCGGCTGGGCATTTCAGCGGCCGGCCACGGCACGCTCAGCTATTCCATGAACGCGGTGCTCGATATCCCGGACTTTTTTCAATCGCATGACAAGGGTCAGGCCGAGCGTTACCTGTTCATCGACGGGCGTGGCACCTGGGCCAATCTGACCGTCATCGATGGCCGTGAGCGCTTCCGCTTTACCCTGACTGGCAGCGAGGCCGCGCTTGATCGCGCCAGCGTGGACATGCCGGCGCAGATCCGCGCTGCGTTTGGCGCCGATCTTCCTTTCCGGATTGTTGCCATCGCGCCATGGCGGCGCCGGGAAGCCGTGTCCGAGCGCTTCCGCTCTGGCCGAATTTTCCTCGCCGGCGATGCTGCCCATACCATTCCGCCCAATCTGGGCATGGGCATGAACACCGGTGTCGGCGACGCCTTTGATCTGGGCTGGAAGATCGAGGCCATGCTACGCGGCTGGGGTGGCGCGCATCTGCTCGACAGTTACGAGCTGGAACGCAGACCGACGGCAGTACGTGTCGCGGCCGAATCGACCAAAGCCTATCAGCGCTGGATGATGACCAGTGCTGACCACGCCGCCATCGGTGCGGACGGCGAAGCCGGCCGGCTGGCGCGCGAGCGTGTCGTGGCCATGCTCGATGCGGCGCTGCCGCACGGCTGGGACACGCTTGGCCTGCAACTCGGTTACCGTTACGATGATTCGCCCATCTGCATCCCAGACGGTTCGCCTTTACCAGCGGGTAGCAGTGATTTGCAGACCTATGTGCAGACGGCGCGGCCGGGCGCGCGCGCGCCTCACGCCTGGCTGGCCGATGGCCGCTCGACCCTGGATCTGTTTGGCCGCGGTTTCACGCTGCTGCGTTTCAATGGTGCCGACACTGCCGACCTGCAGCACGAGGCGCGCCGTCGTGGTGTGCCCTTGTCGGTGGTGGATATCAGCGACGGCGCGATTCGCGAGCTGTATGCGGCCGGGCTGGTGCTGGTGCGTCCTGATGGGCATGTGGCCTGGCGCGGTGAGGCCTTGCCGGCGCAAACGGGCCAGCTTCTGGATGTGGTGCGCGGCGAACTTCAAGCCGGGCAGGCTGCGTTTGCGGCGACTTTACAGTAGCATGTGACAAACCCGAGATTCCTCAACCCGGCATGAGCAGGCCGGAGCGGAACCGGGTTGTGCGGCGCGCTGGCTCAATGGCCGGCACGCTGACGCAACCATAAGAAAGCATAAGGAGACAAGGATGAAAAATTTCGTCAGGGCATGCATGTGCGCCGGCCTCGTCTGGGGCGGCAGCGTCACGGCCCAGGTGCCCGGCAAGCCGGTCACGCTGATCGTGCCAACCTCGTCGGCCACCGTGGCTGACATTACCGCGCGCTTGTTGCAGCCAGCGCTGCAGCAGCGGCTGGGTGTGCCGGTGGTGGTAGAGAACCGCACGGGTGCGAGCGGCTCGATCGGCATGACGGCGGTGCAGCGTGCCGCACCGGACGGCAACACCCTGCTGGTGGGTCCGAGCACGATGTCGATGATCAATCTGCTGCAAAAAGACCTCCCCTGGCAGGCCGCCACTGACTTTCAGTCGGTGTCGCGCATGGCCAGTTCCTTCATGGCCATCGTCGTGCCGCCGGGCCTGCCGGTCACCACGGTTCCGGAGCTGATCGCGCTGGCCAAGAAGGACCCCGGCAAACTCAATTTTTCCTCACCCGGCATTGGCACTCCGCACCATCTGCTGGCGGAGTTGTTCAAGCAGGTGACGGGCGTCAATGTGGTGCACATCCCTTACAAGACCAGTGCCGCGGCGGTGACCGACGTGGCCGGTGGCCAGGTGCAGTTTTCCTTTCAGCCCCTGCATGGGGTATTGCCGCTGGTCAAGGCCGGCAAGCTGCGCATGATCGGCACGGTCACCGATGTCCGTACCCCCTGGACACTGGACACGCCGACCCTGAAGGAGATCGGCATCGAAGGGGTGATCTACAACAGCTGGACCGGCATTTTCCTGCCCAAGGGCACGCCGCGCGAAATTACCGATCGGTATAACCGCGAAATCGCCGCCATCCTCAACAGCCGCGAGGTCAAGGAAGATCTGCTGCGCAATGGCATTGTCATCAATTATGGCGGACCGGAAGACATGGCCAACCAGTTGCGCGGTGACGTGGCG
>CANJOT010000200.1 GCA_947475815.1 Burkholderiales bacterium
CCCATGCGGCGCTGGGCCGGACGGATGCGCAACTCGTCCCCTTGTCGCTCGATGACCAGATCAACGTCCCACGTGCTGTAGGCAAGTTCGGCAGGAATGCGAACGGCTTGCGAGTTGCCGTTCTTGAAAAGTTTGGTGTTGGCCATGGCAAACCCTTTTTGGATGTACATGTACATCTTAAGCTGAGAAGAAATGAATGTAAAGCCAAGTATCAAGTCGATCTGCGGCGCGAGTTACATCGATGTATCGAATAGATGTCTATGCGGCCAGACGCTGCTTCGGCGTGAATCGCGCTGAGTGCCATATTGGGGCGCTCGTGATTGCAATTCCATAACCACGTCGAACTGATAAAAATTGTAGGGCAATTGCGTACCATCGATTGCCGCCGTTTTTCTTCGAGCGATGAATGCGCCGATTAGGGCGCACGACGACCCCCAAGACGATTACCTCGACAGTGATCGATCGACACGTCAATGTCTTCGGATCAACACCGCCTTGCGGCTTTCAAGGCCATCAATCTCGGCAGACTCGAAGCCGGCTTCGCGCAACACGATTTCCGTGTGCTCTCCCAGTTCCGGAGCCAGCGCTCTCACTGCGGCGGGTGTGCCGCGGAATTTTGTCGATGGGCGCAGATAGGTGATGGTGCCCTGCGACGGATGCTCTGCCGTGCAGAATAATTTCACGGCCTGAAGTTGAGGGTGCTGCGGAAGCTCATCCAGCGCATAGATTGGCGTGGCGGGTATGTCCAGCCGCTCACAGATTTCCATCCATTCCGCCGTGGTCTTGAGTAACACGATGGGTCGCAATTCGGCATAGAGCTTGACCACGTTAACACTGCGGGAACGGGTTTCGTACACCTTGTATTTTTCAATCAACTCGGGGCGGCCGGCTATGGTGAAGAACACGCTCCAGTGTTCGCCGGTGTAAGGCAATATGGCCATGTACCCGTCTGCGGTACGCGTCGGTTTACGGCCACCGTCCAGCAAACGCGTATATCCTGCCTTCGCCGGAAACGACTGGTAGGTCATTCCCGCAAGATGCTCCGTCATCATGAAAGTGACCATGGTCTCGAACATCGGGACCTCGACATATTGCCCTTTGCCCGTGCGACCGCGATAGACAAGCGCCGCCAGAACCGCATTGACGACTGCCATGGCTGCTGTCTTGTCTGCAATCAGGCTGGGGGTGTATTCCGGCTCATTGTCCCCGAGGCTGTTTAAGCTAACAAGACCCGATGCAGCTTGAATGATGTCGTCAAGGACCGGCCGATCGCCATAGGGGCCGTCCTGGTCGAAGCCTGTCGCAGCGCAATAGACAATATTGGGATTCATCTTGCTGACCGAGTCGTATCCAAAACCCAGTCTTTCGATGGCGCTGACGCGCATGTTGTGAACAATCACATCCACCGTCGGTATCAGCTTCTGTAAGGCAGCCACCCCCTCGGGGGATTTCAGATTCAATGCAATCGAGCGCTTGTTTCGGTTGAGGGCCAGGAACAGCGCACTCATACCGGGGCCGATGGTGACCCCGGTTCCCCGCATACGATCTCCCTCGAGCGGTTCGATCTTGATGACGTCGGCGCCATAGTCACCGAGCATCTGCGTGGCCATTGGACCGAGCACGATCGCAGTCAAATCGAGTACACGGATACCGGACAATGGGCCTTCTTTTACAGGCGCAGACGTCTGCGCGGCCAAGGGGGGGTTAGATTGTTTAGGCATCATTGCTCAGTCATGCATCGAGAGATGTGAGCATAGGCCAGAGTGCGTCACCGCCCTGGGCTGCCACGATCCTGCCAAGACGGGTCTGCCAATAAGTCTCTCCGCCGAATTCGTCACGCCAGGCCCAGAGGCGGCGGGTGCTGAAGTGCAGGCTATGCTCTCGAGTAAAGCCCATGGCACCGTGGACCTGGTGCGCGACCTCGGAGCCCTTGCCTGCGGCTTCGCCAACGCGGGACTTGGCGATCGCCACCGCGATTTCATCGGCCTGTTGAGCGGACAGGTCAACCGCCATGTCCACCGCGGCACTGGCCGCAGCCACCTGCCCTGCAAGGATCGCCAGCATGTGCTGGACGGCTTGAAACTTGCCGATGGGCCTGCCAAACTGAACCCGGTCATTGGCGTATTGCACGGAGTACTCCAGAATCCTTTCCAGAGCACCGACCATCTGGACAGAGCGCAAGAGGGCCCCCTCGGCTTTCAGGCGATCTTCGACAGAGGGGCTCGGAACACAGACATCAACGAGGGCTCGGTCAAAGCGGATATCGACACGCGGCTCTCCTGCCAAATTGAGCCGGGTACTCGTTGTTCCGCTCTTCGTCGACAGTACTGCGAGCATTGACGTCCCATCCATCATCGCAGGAACAAGAATGTGATCAGCCCGATCGCCCCAGGGGACGGCGCCTGCGATCCCAGAAAACAAGAACCCCGCTGCCGGTGTAGCGGCCTCAAGCCTCTGCTCAGTGACCACGGGAGCAATCGTCAAAATGCCCTTGGGAACCGCGATTCCGGCCTGCATCAACAGGCGACCGGCGAGATAGGTTTCCGCGAGGGGAACCGGAACAGCATGGTAGGCACAGCGCCGCAGCAACTGCAAAGCGTTCGCGAAATCGAGTCCCGCACCACCCTGCTCTTCGTTGAGCATTGCATTGGTCACACCGATTTCTTCGAGAGCGGACCACAGACCCGCGGGCCAGATTCCCAACTCGGCATCAATCCGGGTAGCGCGACTGCAATGATCTTCAACCACGCGGTCGATCGTCTTCATCAAGTCATCGAGATCATCGCTCATCGCAGACCAAGCCCCCGAGCAATCATTCCACGGAGTATTTCGCGGGTGCCTCCACGGATGGTGAAAGACGGCGCTCTGAGAATGGCGGTGCCAATCATCTCGTCGTAAGCGTCGCTGCCTCCTATCCTGGGCTCGCCAGGTAGCAGATGGCGAAACGTGTCGGGTATCTCGCGCTCAAAAGCGGTACCCAAGTCCTTGACACAGGCGGCCTCCACTGAAGGCCGATCGCCTCGCTCGATCATGCCAGCGATCGAGCCAGACATCCTCCTCAGCGTGGCAAGATGCGCGACAAAGCGCCCGATCTCGTTGGCGGACCGGTCATCAGGGTGCGCACCGATCTGGCGGATAGACTCTGTAAGCAGCTGATAGGTGCTCAGAAACCGGTCTGGCGCGGAGCGCTCCAATGCCAGTTCCCCGGTCACCATTTTCCAACCCTCCCCAGCCTCCCCAATGATCATGTCATCCGGGACAAAGTACTGATCGAAAACGACCTCATTGAAGTTGTGTCCACCGTAAAGATCGTATATCGGCCGAAGGGTCAAACCCGGCTGGCTGAGATCAATGATGAACTGCGTCAAACCTGCATGACGGTCTTCTGCCTTTGGTGCTGTCCTGACCAGCGCAATCAGGTAGTGGGCGCGGTGAGAATGGCTAGTCCAGACCTTGGTCCCGGTGATCGACCAACCGCCATCAACCCGAGTACCGCGGGTACTCACGGCTGCCAAGTCGGATCCCGCATCCGGTTCGCTCATGCCGATGGCGAAATAGCACTCACCAGCAGCGATCCTGGGCAGCAAGCTCTGTCGCGCCCGCTCAGAGCCATGCCTGAGGATTTGATGCCCACTTTGCCGATCCGCAACACCATGGCCGCCAATGGGGGCGCCGGCGGCCAGCATTTCTTCCATGGTCACGAAATGTTCGAGAACAGACCGCTCTCCACCGCCGTATTTCTTTGGCCATGTCATACCAATGTAGCCCCGCTCGCCACAGAGCTTGGTGAATTTTTGATCGAACAGGCCGAAGGAAGAACAATTGGGTTTGGGTGTGAAGCTTCCTTTTTCGATCTCATCAGCCAGAAATTGGCGAACTTCCATACGCAAGGCCTGCGCCTGCGGCGGCATTTCTACGGGGGGAAACCTGAATGAATGCATGCTGGGGGCTATTCCGTGACGATTTTTGCGGTCTTGATGATGTTGGCGAACTTTTTGGTCTCACCCTCGATGAAGGCAGCAAATTGTTCTGGGGAATTGGTAACCGCCGAGAAGCCGGCCGCAACAAGAGTCGCTTTAACGTCTGGCATGCGCACGATCTGCACGACCTCTTTGTTTAAACGGTCGACGATCTCTTTAGGAGTGCCTGACGGAAACGCCATACCATGCCAGCCCGTCATCACGTAATCCGGATAGCCGGACTCCTTCAATGTCGGCACATCGGGCAGAAAAGGGTCGCGCTCCGCCATGGTCACAGCAAGTGCCCTGAGCTTTCCCTGCTTTACGAATTCAGGCATCGTCGGCATGGTCGGTATAGCGATTTTGACGATACCTGCGAGAAGGTCGGTCAGCTGGGGTGCCGTTCCCTTGTAAGGAATGTGGGTCATATGGATTCCGGCCATGGTATTGAACCATTCAGCCGCCAAATGCGGGGCACCGCCCGCACCAGAAGTACTGTAGTCAAGCTTGCCAGGATTCTCTTTGGCCAAGGCAACCAGCTCCTTGATCGACTTGACCGGCAACGAAGGATGGACCAAAACCAGGCTGCCCAAAGAGGTGACTTGTGATATCGGTGCGAAGTCTTTGACAATATTGAACTTGAGGTTGCTGTACCAGGTCTGGCTGATCGCCGTGGAACTGGTAATCCAGTAGATGGTGTAGCCATCTGGAGCAGCTCTGGCGACATATTCCGCGGCGATGTTGCCTCCCGCGCCGGCACGGTTGTCGACGATAACCGGCTGCCCAAGGGCGACCGTGAGTTTTTGCGCCATGATCCGTGCGCCGATGTCGGTGGCGCCTCCCGGCGGATACCCCACCACGATACGGACAGGCTTGTTAGGGTAGGCATCCTGAGCGAACACAGGAGCGAACACTGACGACAAAGCCATAACCAAGGCCAGCCGCGCCACCTTCAACAATCTCCACTTTTTCATTACTACCTCCTGGAATGAATTTGCGGTAAATCTTCGGGTTAGCCAGCTGACCAGTTGGGCTTACGCTTTTCTGCAAACGCCCTGGGGCCTTCCTTGGCGTCCGCTGTGGTGCGGTTGAATCGCTGAAGGCCAAAGCCGATATGCAGGCTTTCCTGCATCGTGGTATCCCGCCCGCGGATGGCGGCCTCTTTGGTTAAGCGAACCGCCGACGGTGAGTTGCGCAGTATCTTGTGTGCGTAGGCTTCGCAAGCAGCCATGACCTGGTCAGGAGGAACCACTTTGTTCACCAGACCGATGCGATAGGCCTCCTGGGCATCGATTTTCTCCGCGGTCAATAGCATCTCCATGGCATGGGCCCAGCCAATCGACCGTGGCAGCTGTGAAGCTCCGGTTGATGCCATCACGCCAACACGGGTCATCGGCATTCCGAAGGTGGCGCTTTCTGATGCCACACGAATGTCGCAGCACAACATCATGTCCAGCCCCGCAGCAAGGCAATGGCCATTGACGCCGGCGATCAACGGCTTGAACACATCAATCCCGTGGCCAAGCTTGTGGACGGGGCGATGGCTCGGCTTACCATTGCCATCCGCCATTTGACGCAGGTCAACGCCCGAGCAAAAGGACTTGTCGCCGGCGGCACTCAGAATTCCAACCCAGACATTCTGATCGGCCTCGATCCGATACCAGATGTCCTCCAGCTCTTCGCTCATCTCTCGGTTAATGGCATTGAGCGCTTCAGGCCGATTGAGTGTGATGTACGCGATGTGATCTTTAACTTCGTACAGGACTGAATTCATGGCTTGGCCTCAGTAGTGACACTTCCTCGACTCCGCCAATGGGGAGCAGGGTATGGAAGGGATGTTTTGGGGGGGCTCAATCGGCGCTGAGTTTCGCATCCTTGATGATGCGGGCCCACTTTCTGGTTTCGGCTTCGATGTAAGCAGAAAACTGTTCCGGAGACGCACTCGCTTCAACCGCGAATCCGGCGAGCTCCAGCTTTTCTCTGACACTCTGCATGTCAAGTATCTTGACCGTCTCACGATGTAACCTGGCCACGATCTCCTTGGGAGTTCCGGCGGAAAATGCCATGCCGTGCCAGCTGTTTACAACATAATCGGGATAGCCCAGTTCCTTCATGGTGGGGACATCCGGAAGCAAAGGACTGCGGGTCGAGGTGGTCACGGCCAGCGCCCTAAGCTTGCCTTGCTTGATATATTCGGGCATCAAGGGCATCGTCGGGAATGCGATTTTGACGGTGCCGCCGAGCAAATCAACCAATTGCGGATTCGTGCCCTTGTATCCGATGTGAACCAGGTCGACGCCAACCATCGTTTTAAACCATTCCGCAGCCAGATGCGGCGCCGTACCTCCGCCAGAGGTACTGTAGTCGAGCTTTCCTGGGCTGGCCTTGGCAAGGGCAATCAATTCAGCCACCGATTTGACCGGCAATGAAGGATGCACCAAGATCAGATGAGCCATGGACGTGACCTGGGAAATTGGCGAGAAATCCTTCAGTACGTCATAACCGAGTTTGCGATCCCACGATGCATTGATCGTCGTGGTGCCACCAATCCAGCCGATGGTGTAACCATCAGGCGGTGACTTGGCAACGTACTCCGTTCCGATATTACCGCCAGCGCCTGCCCGGTTGTCGACCAGCACGGGTTGACCCAAAGCGATGGTGAGTTGCTGGGCCAGAATGCGTGCGCCAATGTCGGTCGCCCCGCCGGGCGGGTAGCCCACGACGATGCGAACGGGGCGCGTGGGATAAACCTGCGCTGACACTGAGCCGCAGATTCCCGCCAGCAGAACAGCGACTGCGAGACGCCAGAGTTTCGATCGTTCGGTTATCAACATGTCAAAACCTTAACAGTGACTAGCCTATTGGAGGTATAGAGGTGGCTCAGCAAAACAAGACTAACCTATAAGTGAAGAACCTGCTTAGACTGGGCGAGGCAATCGCCCGACGAGGAGCAGAGCAGTGAGAAGACCAAGACGTAATCACACAGCGGCATTCAAGGCCAAGGTGGCTGTTGCCGCGC
>CANJOT010000201.1 GCA_947475815.1 Burkholderiales bacterium
GAGCGCATCGGTGTGCACAAAAGCACGGTCATGCGCCTGGCCAATACGCTGGAGAGCGCCGGCTATCTTGAGCGCGCGCCGTCGGGCAAGTATTGTCTGGGTGCGAGCACATTGCGCCTTGCCCTGTTTTATCGTGCCGCGGTGCGCCCGCCTGAAGTGATTCTGTCGGTCATGCGCAAACTGGTGGTCAGCACCAGAGAAAGCGCAACCTACAGCGTGCGTCGCGGCGACTTGCGGGTTTGCGTGTACCGCGTCGATTCGCCCAGCCGGATCCGCGATCACCTGAGTGTCGGTGATGTGTTTCCCATCGGCAAGGGCGCGAGCGGTCGCGTGTTTCAGATATTCGACTCGCCACTCAATGCGGTACGCACCGCCCGCGCGGGTGGGTTGGTGTTGTCGTCCACGGATGAACTTGCAGAGGGCATGGCAGGTATTGCCGCACCGGTGTTCGATGAGAGTGGTGCTCTGGCGGGTGCGCTGGCAGTGAGCGGCCCGAAGTCACGTCTGGGTGACGCGCAACTCATCAGCATGCATGCCGATCTGCTGCAGGCAGCGCATGACATCACGTTCAAGCTCGGTGGTGATGTCACGCCCTTTGCGCAGGCCAATTCCCCCGGCTGAATTTTTCAACCGGAGGAACAGGCGTCAATCGATCTTCAGATTGAGTTCCTTGACGATGCGTTTCCACTGCATCGATTCATCGGCGAAGCGCTTGCTGAACTGGTTGAAGTTCATGTTCGAGGCCACCAGCCCCATCTTTTCTACCGAAGCGCGCCCCTCGGGCGACGCCAGACCGGTGCGAATCTCGCGGTCGATGCGTTCAACAATCGGCTGTGGCACGCCCGCCGGGGCAAACAGTCCGTGCCAGGCGGTATAACCAAGCCCTGACAGGCCTTCTTCCTCAAGGGTAGGCACATTGGGATACTGTGGCCAGCGATTCGGCGCGGCAATGGCCAGAATGCGTACACGATCGGCAGATGAGCCATACAGATTGGGCGCGGTGAGCAACAATTGGATGTGGCCCGCTACCAGACTCTGGAATGCCTGCGAATCCCCTTTGTAGGGGATGTGCGTCATGTCCAGTCCTTCGCGTTTCTTCATGATTTCGAAGAGCAGGTGTGGCAGGCCGCCGGCACCGGGGGAGCCAAAATTGTACTTGCCCGGATTGGCCTTGATGAGCTTGATGAGCTCACGCATGTTGCTCACGCCCAGCGCAGGTGAAACGGCGAGCACGAATGCCTGTTCCGCCAGCAGGGTGATGGGCATCAATTCTTTTTCCGGGTCAAACGGCACCGACGAAATGTTGATGGCGGGCCGCAGCACCAGCGACGAAAAACTGCCCCAGCCCAGCGTGTATCCGTCGTTGCCGGCGGCCGCGAGGGCACGCAAGCCAATTGCACCGCCGGCACCGCCGCGATTTTCCACCACGAAGGACTGCCCCGTGCGCGTTGTCAGTTGTTGCGCCGCTGTTCGCGAGATCAGGTCAGACGGTCCGCCCGGATCAACGCCAACGATGATCTTGACCGTGCGGCTTGGATACGCTTGCGTCTGCGCGGTCGCAAGCCCTGCCAGACCCGTGGCTCCCAGACCCAACGCTCCCAGGCCGAGCAGAGCATGGCGTCGTCCTGCAACAAAGGGCTTTGCGGATTTTTTCATCGTCTCTTCCATGATCTATTTTATTGATACTGCGTTTCATTTTAAGCGGGAATCCTAGCATAAGCCGTCATTCCAAGTGCGTGCCTTCAACCAAAAATAAGTGGGGTCAGATTCGATTTAATTCTCGAAATAAGTAAGTGGGGTCAGATTCGACTTAATTTTTTTCAGGTCACTCGATTTGACACTTAAATCGAATCTGACCCCACTTAATGTTTTTGCCAGGTGGCTGATTTAACACTTAAATCGAATCTGACCCCACTTATGGGGTGGGTTGCCAGTGGAGTTCGATTTGGTCGTCGGTGGAGTGGAGGAGGAGGGCGTTCATGCCGAGGCCGGCGGCGAGGAGGAGGTGGGGGCCGGCGTGGAGCAGGGGCAGGCTGGGGCGTTGCCAGGAGGGGATGGCGGCGGACTGGTAGAGGTGTTTGAGGCTGCGGGTGGGGCGGGCGGGGTGGAGTTTGAGGCGTTCGCCGCCGCTGCGGCCGGTCAGGCGCAGGGCTTGGTTGCGCAGCCAGGCGGCGGATACGCCGTTGGCGTCGGTGCTGCGAAAACACAGGCTGCCGGACCACTCTGGAAAATCGATGCGCTCCTGCCCTTGCCACTGGAAGCGCAGTTCGCTCTGTGGTGTCTCAATCAGCGGGTCGAGCAGGAGGGTGTTGCGGTAAACGTGCAACATCATGCCGTCGTGTTCGAAGCGCTGGCGGGCCGCGCTGCTGGTGACGTTGATCTGGTCGAGCATGTTGTTGAGTGTGGCGGTGGATGGTGCCTGCCGGCCATTCTGGCGCAGCCAGGCACGCAGGGCGTTGGCGGCACGGGCGCGTGACAGCGTACGCAGCGGGATTAGGTTCAGACTGTGCTTGCTGGCAGCGCAGGCGCTCAGGTCGGTCTGCGCGATCTCGTCGAGCAGGGTCTGGGCCTGGCCGGCGTGGCTGGCCGTCTGGATCAGGCGTTGGACAGCGGCCGGTGCGATGGCACGCAGGGCCGGCATCAGTTGGAGACGGATGGCATTGCGGGTGTGGTGGGTCTGCTGATTGGATTCGTCTTCGATGTGGCTGATGGCCTGTTCGCGCGCATGTTCGCGTAACAGCTCGCCATGGGTGTGCAGGAAGGGCCGCAGCAGCGTTAGCGCACCCAGCGGGCGTTGCATCCGCATCGCGGCCAGTCCGGCGATGCCGGCGCCACGCAGTAGATTAAGGAGCAGGGTTTCTGCCTGATCATTGCCGTGATGCGCGGTCAGCAGGACGGTAGCACCGTGGCGCGCGCAAAGCGTCTGCAGGGCCGCGTAGCGGGCGCTGCGCGCCTGTGCTTCCAGAGACTGGCCGGCTTCGGGCTGGAGGTCGAGCCGGACGTGATCGAAGGCTACCTGCAGGCGCGCGCATTCGGCCTGGCAGTGGGCCAGCCAGGCGTCCGCGTTGGGGCTCAAGCCATGGTGTACGTGCAATGCCACGAGGTCGTCGCGACCGAGCCCGGCGAGGACATCCAGCAAGACGCTGGAGTCCAGACCGCCCGACAGGGCGAGGGCGATGCGGCCAGTGCCGGCTTGCAGTTCGGCCAGACTGTCGAGAACGGCCTCGCGCAGCTGTGCATCGGTGTCAGACCGGGCTGGCGGTTTCTTTGAATTTTCCATAGCTCATCAGGCGCGTGTGGCGCGCTTCGAGCAGGTCGGGTACCGACACACCCTGAAACTGGCGCAGGGAGTCGGCCAGCGCGCGTTTGAGCAATTGCGCCATCTGTACCGGATTACGGTGTGCCCCGCCCAATGGTTCGGAAATGATCTTGTCGATCAGGCCGAGGGCTTTGAGGCGGTGCGCGGTGATGCCCATGTTTTCCGCGGCCTCGGGCGCGCGCGTGGCGCTTTTCCAGAGGATGGAGGCGCAACCCTCGGGCGAGATGACCGAGTAGGTCGAGTATTGCAGCATGAGCACCTGGTCGCCGACGGCAATGGCAAGCGCGCCGCCAGAGCCGCCTTCACCGATGATGGTGGTGACGATGGGCACCTTGAGTTCGGCCATGGCGTAGAGGTTGTGGCCGATGGCTTCGGACTGGCCGCGTTCTTCGGCATCAATGCCGGGGTAGGCGCCCGGTGTATCGACAAAGGTGAATACCGGCAGGGAGAATTTCTCGGCGACCTTCATGAGCCGCAGGGCCTTGCGGTAGCCCTCGGGCTTGGGCATGCCGAAGTTGCGCAGGGCGCGTTCTTTGGTGTCGCGGCCTTTCTGGTGGCCGAGCACCATGCAGGCCTGGCCGTTGAGGCGGGCCAGACCGCCGACGATGGACTGGTCGTCGGCAAAGCTGCGGTCCCCATGCAGCTCGTGAAAGTCGGTGAAGATCTCACGCACGTAATCCAGGGTATAGGGCCGCTGGGGATGGCGCGACACCTGAGTAATCTGCCAGGGCGTGAGCTTGGCGTAGATGTCCTTGGTCAGGGCTTCGCTTTTTTTCTGCAGCCGATTGATTTCTTCGGAGATGTCGACCGCAGAGTCGTCCTGAACGAAGCGCAGTTCTTCAATTTTTCCTTCGAGGTCGGCGACCGACTGTTCGAATTCAAGAAAGGTGGTTTTCAAACGTTTCTCCTAGTATTCCACGGGCACCGGATCGAGGCTGCGCCACATGTACCACGTGGCCACGGTGCGCCACGGTTCCCAGTTTTCCGCCACTTCGCGGGCCTCGCTGCGCGACACCGGCTCGCCGCTGAAATAATGCAGGCTGATGGCTTTGAGCAGGCCGACGTCGTCGAGCGGCAGCACGTTGGGCCGTAGCAGATTAAATATCAAAAACATCTCGGCCGTCCAGCGTCCGATGCCGCGGATCTGCACCAGTTCGGCGATGACGTCTTCGTCAGGCATCTCGGCCCAGAGCTTGGGATGGACCTGCTTGCTGCGGAACTTCTCGGCCAGATCAAGAATGTATTCGGTCTTGCGGCGCGACAGCCCGCACCCGGCCAGGCCATCATTGCCGACCTTGATGAAGGCGGCCGGCGTCAGACGGGGCACGGCGGCACAGACCCGCGTCCAGACGGCTTGGGCTGCCTTGACGGAAATCTGCTGGCCGGTGACCGAGCGCGCCAGCGTGACAAAGGGGTCGCCGCGGCTGAGCAGGCACACGTCGGGGTATTTGGGTATGACACGGCGCAGAATGCGGTCGCGTTTGACCAGGTCGGCCAGCGCTTCGTCCCAGTACGCCGGACGGTCGGAGAAGACGGGCAGATCAGTCATGCGCGCCGCCAGACAGTGCCGCTGGCTGAATCTTCGAGCACGACGTTTTGTGCCAGCAAGTCGGCGCGGATGCGGTCGGCTTCGGCAAAGTTGCGTGCTTTCTTGGCCGCGCTGCGCTGCGCGATGGCGGCTTCGATGCTGGCGGCGTCGGGTCCGCTCGCTGCGGCGCCGGCGGCACTCTGCAGAAAACTGGTCGGGTCGCGTTTGAGCAGGCCGAGCAGGCCTGCCAGGGCACGCAACTGGCGCGCGACCTCTGCTGACTTGCTGCGATTCAGTTCGCCCGCCAGTTCAAACAGCACGGCCACGGCGATCGGGGTGTTGAAGTCGTCATTCATGGCTTCAACAAAACGTTGCGTCGCGCCATCGGCCGCCGCGAGCACAGCAGGCGCCGCGACACCTGCATCTGCACCGGCCTCGCCCTGCATGCCGGCTTCCTTGAGCGCGGTATACAGGCGCGTCAGGGCATTGCGGGCATCGTCAAGGTTGGTATCGGAGTAGTTGAATGGGCTGCGGTAGTGGGTGCGCAGCAGGAAGAAACGCAATACTTCCGGGTCGTAGTGTTTGAGAACGTCACGGATGGTGAAAAAGTTGCCGAGAGACTTCGACATTTTCTCGTTGTCGACGTTCAGAAAACCGTTGTGCATCCAGTAGTTGACGAAGGTGCTGCCACTGGCGCCCTCGGACTGCGCAAGCTCGTTTTCGTGGTGCGGGAATTGCAGGTCGGCGCCGCCGCCGTGGATGTCGAAGCGTTCGCCGAGCAGGCTGCATGACATGGCCGAGCATTCGATATGCCAGCCGGGCCGGCCGTCGCCCCAGGGCGAGGGCCAGATCGCTTCTTTCGGCTCGCCCGGCTTGGTGTGCTTCCAGAGCACGAAGTCGAGCGGGTCGTTTTTGGCGGCATCGATGGCGATGCGTTCGCCGGCGCGCAGTTCGTCGAGCGATTTGCCCGACAGGCGGCCGTACTGGGGAAACTTGCGCACGGCGAAATTAACATCTCCATCTACCGCTTGGTAGGCGAGGCCCTTGTGCTCGAGCTTTTCGATCAGGCCGAGCATCTGCGGCACGTAATCGGTGGCGCGCGGCTCGGCGTCGGGCGGTTCGATGCCGAGCGCGGCGATGTCTTCATGCATGAAGGCGATGAAGCGGCGCGTCAGTTCACCGATGGTTTCGCCATTCTCGACGGCGCGCTTGATGATCTTGTCATCGATGTCGGTGATGTTGCGCACGTACGTGACGGCGTACCCCGAGGCACGCAGCCAGCGCTGGGTGATGTCGAAGGCCATCATCATGCGCGCGTGGCCGATGTGGCAATAATCGTAGACCGTCATGCCGCACACGTACATGCGAACTTTGCCAGACTCGATGGGGTGAAACTCCTGCTTGGCGCGTGCGATGGTGTTGTAAATCTTGAGCATGCTTGAACTCGGACCCTGAGGTGAATCAACGACGGTGTGTGACTGGCCGCGTGCTGTGTTGATTGTTTTGCCAGTCGGGGAAAACAATTGAACCTGTGATTGCGTCTGACGCCGGCAGGGACATCAGCAACACGGTCGGCCTAGTCTCGCGGGCTGGTATAAGAACACACCGGTGAACAAACCTTGAGACACCCTATGAAACAAAATTGTTAAATATGGTGACATGGTCTCTTCCATGGCTGAAAACACGGGGCATGTATTGGGAAAGCGCATGGCGTTTGTTAAACTCAGTCGCGTTTGGAGGCTTGGTCCAGGATCGGCGTCAGATTGATCTCTGAATGGCATGATTGGCCGGACGGCAGCGCTTCAAATGTTTTCAAAGGTTTCAAGTATATATTACAAGGGGCGGGTGGTTCCCTATTGTGCCGCCGTTTTTTCCACCAGTTTTGCAGTGGTCCGTGTTGCGGCCGATGCTGCGGTTTTCATTGTCAGGAAAGTCCATGTTGCCAGCTCATTCACGATTGTTTGCCAACAGCCTGCTGCTTGCGGCGGTTCTGACACTCTCACATGCCGGCATGGCGCGCGCTGACGAGATTCAGGATGTTTCGAAGATGGTGCGCGCCGGCCAGTATGATCAGGCCATGCAGCGCGCCGACGCCTATCTGGCCACCAAGCC
>CANJOT010000202.1 GCA_947475815.1 Burkholderiales bacterium
AGAGAGGTGGCTCAGCAAAACAAGACTAACCTATAAGTGAAGAACCTGCTTAGACTGGGCGAGGCAATCGCCCGACGAGGAGCAGAGCAGTGAGAAGACCAAGGTGGCGACTCCCGCGCTCAAGGGCAACAAGACGGCGAAAAGTTGAAACGTGTGGCCTTCAGGTTTCACTGGGTTACAGCACTGCCCCACCAATCTTGATCATGTCTAAATAGTCTGCCCATTCCTGCATCATGATCACACGATCTTTCAGGAACTTGGTGCGGTTGTAGGCCGTGCCGTTTGTATCAGGAACCTTGTGCGCTAACTGATGCTCGATCACTTCGGTCTTGATATGTAGTTCCTCCGCCAGAATCGTGCGGGCCGTCGCACGGAAGCCCTGTCCCGTAATCTCAGTTTTTGTATCGTAGCCCATACGGCGCAGAGCCGCATTCACCGCTGCATCACTCATCGGCCTCTTGCGGTCACGAGCGCCAGGAAAAACATACTCACTACTGCCTGTTAATTGGCGCAGGTCACGCAGAATGGTCACCGCTTGTAGCGCCAGTGGAACCAGATGATCGGTCATGGTTTTGGTGACAAGGAAACGCCACTCAGCACGATCTAAATCAATCTCTCCCCACTTGGCTTTGCGCAACTCGCCAGGTCGGACGAATAGAAGCGGAGCCAGCAGCAAAGCACATTTTACCGAATAGGTGCCACTGAATGCATCAATAGCCCGCATCAGTTCACCAACCTCCTTGGGTGTAGTCAGCGCTGCATGGTTACGCTCTTTGGGTGTCGGGATTGCACCCTGCAGGTCTGGACATGGGTCACGATCAGCACGGCCCGTAGCGATGGCGTAGCGAATGATTTGGGAGATTTCTGACTTGACCTTGTGCGCGGTGTAGCGTGCGCCGCGTTCATCAATCCGCCGCATTACGGCGAGCACATCGGCGGCAGTAATGGCACTGATGGGTTTCTTCCCCAGCCAAGGCACCACGTCATTGATCAATCGGGCTTTGGCCTTCGTAATTTGTGCCGCCTGCACGACGCCTTCGCGCGACATCAGCCATTCCATCATTAGCGCCGAAAAGGTGTTCTCTGCTGTGCCTATGCCGGCCTCTTTCACTGCCTTGCGGTGTTCGCCAGGGTCTATGCCACTAGCTAATAGCCTCAGTGCATCGTCGCGAGCTGCCCGCGCCTGTGCAACAGCGACGATCGGGTAGTCTCCCAAAGATAAGGTATTTCGCTTGCCCGTGAGCGGCCTTGCGTACTGCCAGCGCCAACGCTTTGGGCCTGACGGATCCACCAACATGTAGAGGCCGTCGCCATCACCTATACGATAAGCGGCGTCCTTCGACTTTGCGGTCCGATAGACGGTATCGGCCTTCCGAGATACGGTTTTGGGCATGGCGCGCGCTCTGTTGCACTACGTTTTTTGCACTACGGCTTATGTAACATCCTACCCGTAATGCATCTTGTAGTGCAAAAAATGACGGACTCTAGTGCATCATGCCAGCCTTCCTTAGACAAAAAATTATCGTAACTATTTGATATTTTTGTATTTATTGTCTTCTATAGATTCATATAGACTACATATTGGTGCGAGGGAGGGGACTCGAACCCCTACACCATTACTGGCGTCAGGACCTAAACCTGGTGCGTCTACCAATTTCGCCACCCTCGCACGGACATCGTCATCGCCGCTGTGGCGATGACGACTCATTCCAGTGCGGCGATTATAGCTGATGCCCTGCCCGCTCAGTCCGCCGGTCGCGGCTTGACACGAAACCAGGCGGCGTACAAGGCCGGCAGGAACAGCAGGGTCAGGACCGTGGCAACGATCAGCCCGCCCATGATGGCCACCGCCATCGGCCCCCAGAACACGCTGCGCGACAGCGGGATCATGGCGAGCACGGCGGCGGCCGCAGTCAGCACGATGGGACGCAGACGGCGCACGGCCGATTCAACAATGGCCGTCCAGGCATCGGAACCGGCCGTGATGTCCTGCTCGATCTGGTCCACCAGAATGATGGAATTGCGGATGATCATGCCGAACAGGGCGATCACACCCAGCTGCGCGACAAAGCCAAAGGGCCGCTGCATCAGCAACAGCGCCGCAGCAGCGCCGGCAATGCCCAGCGGACCCGTCAGGAATACCAGCACGGTGCGTGAAAAGCTCTGCAACTGCAGCATGAGCAGGGTGAAGATGATGAAAATCACCAGCGGCACATTGGCCGCAATCGACACCTGTGCCTTGGCGCTGTCGGCCGCCGCGCCGGCAATTGAAATCGCATATCCGGGCGGCAGGGCAGCACGGACCGGCCCGAGCAGCGCATTTACCTGGGCGCTGACGGTCGGACCCTGCATGCCTTCAACGACATCAGACTGGACCGTGATGGCCAGCTCGCGGCCTTCACGCCAGACCACACCCGGCTCCCACACCATGCCAACGTGGGCCAACTGAGACAGCGGCACCTGACGACCAGAGGCCGTCGTCACGCGCGTGCGCTCCAGTGCAGCGACGGTATTGCGTTCATCCAGCGGCTGGCGCACGACGATGTCGATGAGCCGGTTGCTTTCACGAAACTGCCCGGCCACCGTGCCCGACAGGGTGGTGTTGGCGGCGGCCATGACCGCCTGCGAGGTGACACCAAGGGCGCGCAGCTTCTCCTGATCAAGATCGATGCGCAGCGCCTTGACCGACTCGTTCCAGTTGTCGTTGACATTGATGGTCGACTTGTTGGCGCGCAGCACCGCCTTGACCTGATCGGCTGCCGCGCGCACGCGCGCCACCTCGCTGCCCGTGACCCGGAACTGCACCGGATAAGGCACCGGCGGGCCGTTGGGCAACAGCTTGACGCGACCGCGTACTTCCGGGAAGTCGGTCCGGAAGGCTTCCGACAGACGGGTGGCCAGCGCATTGCGTTCCGGGATGCTGCGCGTCAGAATCACCAGCTGGCTGACATTGCTCTGTGGAAAAATCTGATCGAGCGGCAGATAAAAGCGCGGGCTGCCGGTGCCCACATAGGTGATCACGCTGACCACCTCGGGCTGCCTGCCGATGAAGGCCTCGACCTTGCTGGCCTGCGCTTCGGTGGCGCTGAAACTGCTGCCTTCAGGCGTCCACAGCTCCACCATCATTTCGAGACGGCTGGAGTCGGGAAAAAATTGTTGCTGGATAAAACCAAAGCCGAACACACCCAGGGCGAAGCTGCCCAGCGTCAGGGCAATGGTGGTCTTGCGCCAGGTGACGCACCAATTGACCACCGCGCGAAAGCGCCGGTAGAACGGCGCGTCGAACACTTCCTTGTGCTCGCCCTCGTGGGCCTTGGGTTTGAGCAGCAGATAACCGATGAAGGGTGTGAAAAAGACCGCCACGAACCACGAGATGATCAGGGCAAGCGCATTGACGGCGAAAATCGAGAAGGTATATTCGCCGGCGGTCGACTTGGCCAGGCCAATCGGCAGAAATCCGGCGGCGGTAATCAGGGTTCCGGTCAGCATCGGCATGGCCGTTGAGGTATACGCAAACGTGGCCGCGTCCAGGCGCGAAAAGCCCTCTTCCATCTTGCGCACCATCATCTCGACGGCGATGATGGCGTCATCGACCAGCAGACCCAGCGCGATGATCAGCGCGCCCAGCGAAATCTTGTGCAGATTGATGCCGAAACGCTCCATGAACAGAAAGGTGATGGCCAGCACCAGCGGGATGGTCAGGCCCACCACCAGACCGGGGCGCACATCCAGACGCAGCGGCCGCGTGTGCAGGCCGAGCGCCACAAAACTGACCGCCAGCACGATCACCACCGCTTCGATCAGGGTGCGCACGAATTCCTGCACCGACGCGGCCACCGCCTTGGGCTGGTCGGATACCGACGCCAGTTCCATACCCACCGGCAGCACGGCGCGCATCTCGGCCGCCGCGACCTCAAGGTCCCGGCCCAGTGAAATGACATTGCCCCCCTTGACCATCGACACGCCCAGGCCGATCACTTCCTTGCCGTTGACGCGCATCTTGTCCTGCGGCGGGTCGCGGTAGCCGCGCGTCACCTTGGCGAAGTCACGCAGCTTGAACTGGCTGCTGCCGGCACGCAGTTCGAGGTTTTCGAGATCCTTGACCTTGTCGAGCGCGCCGCTGACGCGCACCTGCAGGTTTTCCGCCGGCGTGACCAGCACGCCACTGCCCTGCACGACGTTCTGGGCGTTGATCTGGCCGACCACGGCATCGAGCGTCAGGCCGAGCTGGGCAAACTTGTCCTGGGCAAATTCGATATAGATCTTTTCGTCCTGGGCCCCGAAAAATTCAACCTTGGAGACCGACGCCACACGCAGCAGACGCTGGCGCACGAAGTCGGCGGCATCGCGCATCTGGGCGTAGTTAAAACCATCACCGGAGATCGCAAAAATAGAACCGTAGGTGTCGCCGAACTCATCGTTGAAGGACGGGCCGATGACGCCGGCCGGCAGGGTCGGGCGGATGTCGCCGATCTTCTTGCGCACCTGATACCAGGCCGACTGCACTTCCGCGGGCGGGGTTGCCTCATCAAGCTGCACGATGATGAGCGCCTCACCCGGCTTGGAATAGCTGCGGATCTTGTCGATGTAGGGCGTTTCCTGGAGCTTTTTTTCCAGCTTGTCGGTGACCTGCTCGGCCATCTGCAGCGACGACGCACCGGGCCAGGCGGCCCGCACCACCATCACACGAAACGTAAAAGGCGGATCTTCGTCCTGACCGAGCGCACCGTAACTGAGCACGCCGCCGAGCAGCAGCGCAATCATCAGGTAACGCGTCAGGGGAATGTGTTCCAGCGCCCAGCGCGACAGGTTGAAGCCCTTCATGGACGACCACCGCCCTGACTGCCAACGGCACCCTCGGCCAGACGCGTGACCTTCTGGCCCGGCAGCAGTTTGTGCACGCCGGCGGTGACCACCAGAACGCCCGCCTCGAGGCCTTGCGTCACCACCACATTGTCGCCGCTATTGCTCCCGAGTACGACCGGCACCAGCGCCACCGTCGCGCTGCTCGGATCAAGCACCCAGACGGCGTTCCGCTCCTTGCTGTTGACCACCGCCGATAGCGGTACGGTCAGGCGGGGCGCGCCGGGCGCGCCGATGAAGCGCACCGTTGCCGTCATGCCGAGCAACACGTCGGCCGGCGCCTTCGTCAGGGTGACGCGCACCGCGAAGGTCCGCGTGGCCGGATCGGCCAGCGGCGAAATTTCGCGCACCACGCCTTTGAGCGGCTGGTCCGGCTGCGCCCAAGTGCGCACCTCAATGTTGTTCATGCGCCGCAGCAGCGCGACCTTGTCTTCAGGAATCGAGAACAACACCTCTTTGGCACCCTCGACGGCAACGCGGATCACCGGCTGGCCGGCGGCCACCACCTGACCGGCTTCGGCCTCAATGGCCGTGACCACGCCGGCCACGTCCGACACGAGGGTGGTGTAACGCGCCTGATTGCCCTGCTGCGTCGCCTGGGCTTCGGCCTGATCGAGACGCGCCCTGGCGGCGTCCACGGTACTTTGGCGCCGTTCGAGATCGGCAGCGCTGATGAAACCCTTGTTGCGCAATTCGGCAAAGCGGCGCAGATCGGCCGTTGCCAGACTATGGTCTACGCGCGCGGCCGCGAGTTGTGCCTTGGCGGCGTCCTGGGCCAATTGCAGGTCTTGGGCATCGAGCACGGCCAGTGACTGGCCGCGCGTGACGAGGGCGCCGACGTCGACCTGACGGCTGATGATCTTGCCCGGCACGCGAAAGCCGAGACGTGATTCGATGCGCGGACGGATTTCGCCGGCATATTCGTAAACGCTGGCAGCCTGCACCGCGGCTACCTCAAGCACGCGCACGGGGCGGATGTCGGGGGCCTGCGCGATCGGCTTCTGGCAGCCGGCCAGCACCAGCGCGAGAGTGATGAAACAGGGAACGACGAGCGTTTTCACACAACTCTCCTGTGGGCCTTCCTGACGAAGGACGACATGATGGCAAGATGGAATAAAAGGGAACTGCGACAACCTAGCGGAATATAAATGACTTTAAGGCCACTTGCAGGACGGCGACTATAAGTGCACGGCAAACTGACGTCAATGGAGATTGGCACATCGCAGACATCCAGTATGTGCCGCGCCACAAGCGCGCGGGCAAACGGGGCGGGCAACAATCATGCCGCCTGTCTTGGTATGCTGCGCCCCATGCCTGTTGATCACTACGAAAATTTTCCGGTCGCTTCGCTGCTGCTGCCGCGCCGCCTGCGGGCTGCCGTCGGCACGGTGTATGCATTCGCGCGCAGCGCCGATGATCTGGCCGATGAAGGCGATGCCGCGCCCGCCGAACGCCTGGCCGCGCTCGATGCCTATCGCCACCAGCTTGATCTGATCGAGCAGGGCGAAACGCCGGGCGCGCCACTGTTCACGCGCATCGCCGCGCTGGTGCGTTCCGGGCAAGTCGCCCTCAGCCCGCTGCGCGACCTGCTGTCGGCCTTTTCACAGGATGTCAGCACGACCCGCTACGCCGACTTCCCTGCCCTGCTCGACTATTGCCGGCGCTCGGCCAATCCGGTCGGCCGCATCATGCTCGGCCTGTACGGTTTTGCCGCTGATGCGCAGGCGCTGCGCCAGTCCGACCAAATCTGCACCGCCCTGCAGCTGATCAATTTCTGGCAGGACGTGGCGATCGATCTGGCCAAAGACCGTATCTACCTGCCGCTGGACGATCTGGCGCGCTTTGGCGTCAGTGCAGCTGACCTGCAGGCGGTTCCCGGCGGCCCGGCCTGGGGCGCACTAATGGGCTTCGAAGTTGACCGGGCACGTGCCATGATGCTGGCGGGCGCGCCACTCGCGCTGGCCCTGCCGGGACGCATCGGCTTCGAACTGCGGCTGGTGGTTCAGGGCGGCCTGCGCATCCTCGAAAAGATCGAAGCCGCCGGTTTTGACGTGTTTGACCACCGTCCGGTGCT
>CANJOT010000203.1 GCA_947475815.1 Burkholderiales bacterium
ATTGCGCTGGGCCGCTGGGAAGAATTTGAGCTGCATTTCCGCGCAGCCGTGCAGGCCGGCGTGTCGCTCGATGAGCTCAAGGAAGTGATGATGCAGTCGGCCATTTACGCCGGCGTGCCGGCGGCCAACACGTCGTTTGCGCTGGCCGTGCGCATTCTCAAAGAACTCGGCATCGACCTTGGGCCGGCCTCGCCGAGTGAGGGTTCGAACGTTACCGTGCATCACACCAACAGCAAGCCGACACTGCGCTACCAGGTGGAAGGCAAACGCGATGGCCCGACGGTCGTCCTGAGCCATGCGCTCGGCACCGACCTGAGCATGTGGGACGCGCTGGTCGAAGACCTGGCGCCCGACTATCGCATCGTGCGCTATGACCATCGCGGCCATGGCGGATCAATGGCGCCGGCTGGCCCCTACAGCATTGACCAGCTGATTGAAGATGGTGCGCGCATCGTGCACGAGGCATCGAGCGGCCCGGTGGTCTGGGTCGGCCTGTCAATGGGAGGCATGATCGGCCAGGGCCTGGCGGCGCGCCATCCCTATCTGCTGCGCGGTCTGGTGATTGCCAACTCGACTTCGTACTACCCGCCAGAAGCCAAGAGCATGTGGGCGCAGCGCATTGCCACCGTCGAGACGCAGGGCATGGCCAGTCTGGTCGATGCCATCATGGGCCGTTATTTCACCGATCGCTTCCGCGCTGCGTTTCCCGAGGAAGCCGCACGTATCCGTGCGCTGGTCGAACAAAGCGATCCGGTCGGTTATGCCGGCTGCTGCGCGGCGCTCGGCAGTCTGGACTTGCGCGCGGAGTTGGCGCGGGTGAGTTGCCCCGTGCTGGTGATTGCCGGTCGCGAGGATGCCGGTGCGCCGCTGGCCATGTCACAGGCCATCGTCGATTGCATTGCCGGCGCAAGCCTGCAGGTCATCGAAGAGGCTTCGCACCTGTCGGCGCTTGAACAACCGGAAGTTTTCGCCGGCCAGATCCGGCGTTTCCTGCGCGAACTCTGAAGCGGCGTGCGCTCGACGTTCAGTCAGGCCATCAATCCGGCCGGCTGGCCTGGCACGACCAGCACTGGAAAAATTGCCCTTCTATGGTTTCGCCGCAGCCCGGGCAGAACCAGGAGGGCAGGTTTTGCGGGTGGCGCAATTCTTCGAGCAGGGCGCGCGCACGCTCTTCGTCGGCGTCGTCGACCAGCCACAACTGCGGCGCCACCTGATCGGCCGGCAGGTCGCCGACCGCGCCGCCAATAAAGCGGTTGCGCAGGGTGCAGCGCACGCCCGCCGATTCGAGCACGTTCAGCCACAGGGTAGCGGTCAGCAGATTGTCGGCCGTGACCAGGGCTTTCATTTGTTCGTGCCGCACTCGCGCGTCAGCCTTTCGAACAGTTCAAGCCGGCGCGGGTTGATCGCACCCTGTTGCGCCGCGGTGCGCACGGCACAGCCCGGTTCGGCCAGATGGGTGCAGTTGTAGAAACGGCAGTGGCCGAGCAGTTCGCCCATTTCCGGGAAGGCCCGTTCGATCTGTCCGGGCGTGAAATGTGCCAGACCGAATTCCTGAAAGCCGGGCGTGTCGATCAGGGCGCCCAGCTTCGCGCCGGCGGCATCGCGCAGTTCGTACTGGCGGGTAAAGGTGGTGGTGTGTTTGCCGGACTGCAGGGCCTGCGAGATTTCGCGTGTGGCGGCGTCGGCATCGGGCACGAGCAGATTGAGCAGTGTCGATTTGCCCATGCCTGACTGGCCGAGCAGCAGCGTGGTCTGGCCGTGCAGCAGCGGCAGCAGCGCGGCGCTGGTCGCCTCTGGTGCACCGCGCACCGACACCGGCACGACCGGATAACCCAGACCTTCGTAGAGCCGCAGGCGTTCGCGCGCCACGGTGGCAAGAGCGGTCAGGTCGGTCTTGTTGAAAACAATGACGGCGGGCAGTTCCAGCACCTCGGCGGTCACCAGAGCGCGACCGAGCAGGTCTTCGCTGAACGAGGGTTCGGCGGCGAGTACGATCATCATCTGGCCGACGTTGGCGGCGAGCATCTTGCGGCGCCATTCATCCGAGCGGTAGACCAGGTTGGTGCGCTCGAGAATGCTGGCGATCACGCCCTGATCGGCGCTGGCGGTCTCGACGATGACGCGGTCACCACAGGCGGCTTCGCTTTTTTTGCCGCGCGTGAAACAGACCACCGAAGCACCATCCTCGGTGCGCACTACATAATGCCGGCCGTGGGCACCGATGACCGTGCCTGAGCGCCGCGGCAACGCGCTCACTGGGGAACGAGCCGTGCTGCGCTGTGGCTGGCCGACGCTGCGTCGAGCCGGCTGATGCGCAGGCTCGCTGGCGGATGAGAGTCGTAGAACACCGAATGAATCGGATCGGGCGTCAGGGTCGCGGCATTGTCCTGATACAGCTTGACAAGAGCCTGCACCAGATCATCCGGATTGGCCTGCTGGGCAGCGAAGGCATCGGCCTCGTACTCGTGCTTGCGCGAGGCGCGGCTCGACAGGGGCGCCAGCGGGAAGGTAAACAGCGGCAGCACAAACATAAACAGGATCAGCGCGGTGGCGCCGTTGGCACCATCCAGCAGGGGCTCGACGCCCAGACCGGTGTAGAACCAGGTCTGCTGCGCCAGCCAGCCCAGCAGGGCCAGACCCGCCAGACTGAGGGCGAACGACCAGGCGATGCGTTTGAAGATATGGCGCTTCTTGAAGTGGCCAAGCTCGTGGGCCAGCACGGCTTCGATTTCGGTCGGCGTCAGGCGTGCCAGCAGTGTGTCGAAAAAGACGATGCGTTTGGCCGCGCCAAACCCGGTGAAATAGGCATTGCCGTGGGCCGAGCGTTTGCTGCCGTCCATGACAAATACGCCTTTGGCGGTGAAGCCGCAACGCGCCAGCAGGGCATCAATGCGCTCGCGCAGGCTGTCGTCGGCGAGCGGCTCGAACTTGTTGAACAGCGGCGCAATGACCGTCGGGTAGAGCACCAGCACCACCAGATTGAAGCTCACCCAGACGCCCCACGCATACAGCCACCAGAGCGGCCCGGCGGCAGCCATCAGGGCGAGCACGGCGGCCAGCAGCGGCACGCCGAGCACCAGACCGATCACGGTACCCTTGGCCATGTCGGCGAAAAACAGCCTGAGGGTCATGGTGTTGAAACCAAAACGTGCCTCCAGTTTGAACTGGCGGTAGAGCGAAAACGGCAGGTCGATAAGCGACGACAGGAATACCACCACCATCACCAGCGCCACCTGCACCCACAGTCCGGGCAACACGTTGCCGAGCAGTTCGCGCAGCAGCGTGTGCAGGGCCTGCAGGCCACCCATCAGGGTCAGGGCGATCAGCAAAACCATGCCCGCCATCATCTCAAGCACCCCGAGGCTGGTTTTGGCGATGGTGTAGTCGGCTGCCTTCTGGTGGGCCACCAGCGCGACGCGTTCAGCAAAACGCGCCGGCACGGTGGACCGATGCGCCAGCACATGTCGTGTCTGACGCGCGGCCAGCCAAAGCCGGACCATCACGCTGAGGACCAGCGCGGCAATGAAAATCGAGGTAAACAGCGTGGTGCTCATGTGGGGAGGATGGTGATATTGGGCGGAAACAATGGTGACATGGCTGAGGTTTGTGCGAAAATCTGCAATGCAACTGATTGCCTGAACGCAAACAGACGCCGTTGCGCCCTGCTGGCGCCGGCGGTCCTTCAACGCCATTCCGGAAGCCGTCCCGATTATGTCACAACAAACCACTGTCACCGGCTCCCCCGATTCATCCGATGCAGGGGATGCGTCGGACGCGCCCGCCAGGAATGTGCGTCTGGATGACTCACGCCTGATCTGGGTCGATCTGGAGATGACCGGCCTGGACCCGGACACCGACCGCATCATCGAGGTTGCCATGGTGTTGACGGACTGGAATCTCGAAGTTATCGCCGAGGCGCCGGTGCTGGTGGTGCATCAGTCCGATGCCATGTTGAATGGCATGGACGCCTGGAACAAGGGCACGCACGGCCGCTCGGGTCTGATCGACAAGGTCAAAGCCTCCACGCTGGATGAAGCAGCGGTTGAGGCTGCCTTCATCGATTTTCTCAAACCCCATGTCGGTCGGGGCAAGTCGCCGATGTGTGGCAATTCGATCTGTCAGGACCGCCGTTTCATGGCACGGGGCATGCCCAAACTCGAGGCCTATTTCCACTATCGCAATCTGGATGTCAGTACCCTCAAGGAATTGTGCAAACGCTGGCGGCCGGAGTTGGCCAAGGGCTTTGTCAAACACCAGCGGCACGAGGCTCTGGCCGACATCTATGAGTCGATTGAAGAACTCAAGTATTACCGCGAGCATTTCCTGAAAGTCTGATTCTGCCGGCGGGTCCATGTTTGTTCGCATCCTCGGCATCATCCTGCCGGTTTTCCTGATTGTTGCCATCGGTTACGGCTACGGCCGGCGCGCGCGCCCTGACATGCGCGCGTTCAACCGCATCGTCCTCGATGTGCTGGTGCCGCTGCTGGTGTTTTCAGCACTGGCCAGCAAGGATTTTGACCTGATCGCCAATCGCGCTTTGCTGGTCGGCAGCATTGTCGTGGTGCTTGGCTCCGGCCTGCTCGCCTGGCCGGTGTGCCTGCTGATCGGCGAGGACCCGAAAACCTTTGTGCCGCCGATGATGTTCAACAACTGCGGCAACATGGGTTTGCCGCTGTCCGTGCTGGCTTTTGGCGCGGCCGGTCTGGGCCCGGCGGTGGCCCTGTTCATCGTCAGCAATCTGCTGCATTTCACCCTCGGCGCACGCATCGTCAGTCCGCAGGCGTCGATGTGGGCGGTATTTCGCAGCCCCATCGTGCTGGCCACCGTGATCGGCACTATTTTTGCCCTGCTGCATGTGCCCGTGCCGTCAGAAATTATGCTCACGGTCAAGCTGATGGGAGATGCCACCATACCGCTGATGCTGTTTTCTTTGGGTGTGCGCCTGCTCAGCATCGATCTACGCGGCTGGGCGCTGGGTCTGGTGGCCGCCGTGGTCTGCCCGGTAGGCGGTTTGCTTGCCGCCTGGCTGATCGCGCCCTGGCTCGGACTCAATGCGACTCAATACGGCCTGTTGATGCTGTTTGCCAGCCTGCCGCCGGCGGTGCTCAATTTCCTGGTCGCAGAGCAGTATCAGCAGGAGCCCGAAAAGGTGGCCTCGATTGTGCTGTTCGGCAATCTCGGCGCGCTGGTGTTTGTACCCATCGGACTGGCGGCGGGTCTGCCGTCCTGAGACAGAGGCGGGGCGAAAAAAAAGCGCTGCCGTGGCAGCGCTTTTTTTCATGCTTCGGCGTGGCCGACCATGCCTGCATTGGCGATCAATCGGCGTATTCGCCAGCCTTCTTGATGACCGGCGCCCAGCGTGTGATTTCCGAACGCACATACTGGCCAAAACCTTCCGGCTTGGTGCGCGCCTCGGGCATGATTTCTGCGCCGAGTTCGGTCATGTTGCGATGGAAGGTGGGATCCTTGAGGGCGTCTTGCAGCGAAGCCGACAGTTTGTCGACGATCGCCTTGGGCGTGCCTTTGGGCACCCACATGCCGTGCCAGACACCGACCTCAAAGTTGGTCAGACCCTGCTCATTGAGTGTTGGCACATCCGGCAGGCTGGGCAGGCGGTTGCGTGTGGTCACGCCATAGGCCTTGACGCGGCCGCCCTTGATCTGCTGGGTCGTGTTGGTGGTCTGGTCACACAGGAAATCGACCTGGCCGCCAATCAGCGCGGTGATGGCATCGGCCGTTCCCTTGAAGGGCACGGTCTGAAAATCGGCCTGAATGTTGCTCATGAGCAGCAGGCCGCACAGGTGCGAGGCCGCACCGATGCCGGCATTGGCGAAATTCATCTTGTCCTTGTTGGACTTGACGTAGTTGAGGAATTCTTTGAAATTGGCGGCGGGGAAGTTGGGCCGGGCGATCAGCGTCATGGGCACTTCAACCACACCACCGACCGGCACCAGGTCGGTCAGGGGATCGTAGGGCAGTTTGCGGTACAGGCTGGGCGCGGTGGCGTAGCCGATGTGCATGAGCAGCACGGTGTAACCATCTGGTGCGGCCTTGGCGACCTTGTTGACGCCGATGGTGCCGCCGGCGCCGCCGGCGTTTTCAACGATGACCTGTTGGCCCAGCGTCTTGCGCATGGCTTCGGCGAGGTCGCGCGCGACGCGGTCGGTCGGGCCACCAGCGGTGAACGGCACCACCATGTTGACCACTCGGGTGGGATAGGCTTGGGCCGTGGCGGCACCGCTTGCGCCGAGTGCAAGTAGCGTGGCCGCGAGCGCGGTAAGGCTCAGACGTGGGAATTTCATTGCTTGCTCCTAGTGTGATCGTTCTTCCAAGTTTGATTAGGGCCTGCTTGCGGGCCTTCTAGGTACTTCGCACGGTTAATAATTGTTGCGCAAGCCGTGATGCTCCATAGTGCAAGATAACTTGTTTAAGTTCCTTGTTTAGCAATGAAGGCGCGGTCTTTTTGGAAAATTTCCACCCCTGCACACCTAGTTGGTGTTCAAAGCATAGAGCTTTGAAATTACTCCAAGCTTACGGAATGCGCGCGCTGGTCTGCACCATCGAGGTGCGACTGACCCGGCCAAGATAGGCTAGCAGGGTGAGGGCCGCCACCGCGAGGCTACATCCGGCGGCCAGCCAGAGTCCGGAAGCGCCAAGTGGCGCATGATCTGCAAAGGAATGGAAGGCAATCCAGTAGCCGCCGCACAAACCCATGCCCCACAGGGCGATGGTATAAATGATCAGGGGCGCGAGGGTGCGTTTGTAGGCACGCAGGGCGAAGCCGGCGATGACCTGCTGGGCGTCGAACATCTGGAACAACACCAGAAACGGAATCAGTCCTGCGAAGACTGCGGCGACCTGGGCGTCGCTGGTGTACCAGCCGATGATGGTGTCGCGGCCAAACCAGATGAGGGCCGAGGTCAGC
>CANJOT010000204.1 GCA_947475815.1 Burkholderiales bacterium
GCAATCTTCATCTGGCTACTGTGATCGTGCCGGCAGCGCTGGCCGAGGCCGAGCGGCAGCATGCCAGCGGCGACTTGTTCCTCGACGCTGTGGCCGCCGGGTATGCCACTGCGGTTGGTCTTTCCCGTCAGTATTCACCGCTGACCACCCCGCGTGGTCTGCGCTCGACCTGTCTGTATTCGGCCATGGGTGCGGCCGTGGCAGTTGCGACCCTGCGCGGGCAGGATGCACGCCAGCTCGGCAACACGCTGAGCCTCGCAACGCAATCAAGCTTTGGCACCACGCAGTGCTGGCGTGATGGCAGCGACGAATACCAGTTGCATGTCGCCAATGCGGCCAGTCAGGCATTGTTGTGCGCCGAGCTCACTGAGGCCGGCGTGATCGGGGGCGAACATGCGCTAGATGGGCCGTCTGGCTTTTATCCTGCACTGAGCGGCACCACGCCACAGTTCGAAAACATCGTCGCCGACTTCGAGCCCAATGCTGCCATTGTCGAGACCGTCCTCAAACGTTATCCGGTCAGCGGCATCTGCCAGCCGGTCGTACGGCTGGCTGAACGTCTTGCCACGCAAAGGGCGGGGCGCGGCATCGCGCGCCTGGTGCTGGAGATGACGCCCTTTGAAATGAACTATCCGGGTACGCTCAATGCCGGACCGGTGTTCAAGTCCTTTTCGGACCGGCTCATGAGCGCGCGTTTCTGTGTCGGTTCAGTCATGGAAGCAGGGCGCTTTGATTTTGATGCCTTCGTGCGGCCAGCCACTGCCGAACTTGATGGCATCATCGCCGTGGTCGATGTGCTTGGGGCGGCCGATCTGGGCACCCTCAGCTGCCGCATGCGTGTTGAACTCAACGACGGCGCAGTGCTTGCTGGCGAACTGCGCAACGGCGGCAACGAGCTGGCGCTCGACCGCAGCACCATCGACGAATGGTGTGCTCAGCTGTGGGCGGGTGCCGGGCGTACTCCCGATGCGTATGTGCGCACCCGCGATGCCGTCGCCAGGCTGGCCGCGGGCAGTTTCGCGGACCTGCGTGCCACCTTGCTGTTGGCGGGCTGATCATGAGCACCCCAAGCCTCAAGGAGCGCCTCGCCAGTGGCAAGGTGGTGCACGGCGCATTCATGTTCATGCCCAGCCCGGCGGCGGTTGAATTGCTGGCTGCTGCCGGCTTTGATTTTGTCATCATTGATCAGGAACACAGCCCGAAAAGCTGGGAGACGGTGGAGAACATGTTGCGTGCCGCCGAGGCCTGCGGTATGGCCGCCGTGATCCGCGTACAGCGCAACGAGCCGGGCGCGATCCTGCATGCGCTGGAAGTCGGTGCCCATGGTGTGGTGGTGCCGTTCGTGCGTTCGGTGGAGGATGTGCGTGCCGCACGGGCGGCCATGCTGTATCCGCCTCATGGCGTGCGCGGCCTGTGCACGCAGACCCGTACTGCGGGGTATGGAATCCATCGCGCCGGCTTTGCCGACTACGCTGGTCGGCGCGCGCAGGAGTTGGTGCTGATCGGCCTGATTGAGGACCCCGATGGCATCCGCAACATCGGCAGCATTGCCGCCGAGGAAAATGGCCTGGACGCCATGCTCATCGGTCGCGGCGATCTGGCTGCCACCATGGGACGGCTGGGCGATACCAATAACGCCGATCTGACGGTGGCCGTGCAAGGCGCCATCGCCACCACGCTGGCCGCTTCCGCCGGTCGCGTACCTGCCGGCATCACCATCTTTGATGTCGCCGAGTGCCCGCCATGGCGCGACCACGGCTGCAATCTGTTCGTCGCCGCCAGTGAAGCCAACATGTTTCTGAGCGCCGCGCAGCGCTGGATCAGTCAGGGCTGCACACCGCTCTGAACGAGATTCAGAAGCGCGTGCCCACGCTCAGGCGGGTCGAGTAGTCCGGTGTGAAGTTGGTCACCGGATCGTAAGCCAGGCGCACAAAAAAGCGCGGCCAGTCATACGTGATGGTAGCGCCGGTGCGGCGCGTCATCACGCCACCCACCAGACCCTGCTTGAACAGCAGGTCGATGGTCAGCCGGTTGCCATTGGGCAGCGGGGTCCGATGGACGGCGTGCAGATGCCGCTGGTCGGGATTGAGCCGGTTGTCGTGCACCAGCACGAGTGTGCTGATGGCGCCACCTTCCGAGCGGTATGCACCGCTCAGCGTCCAAGCGTCGTTGGGATCAAAGTTGAGGTTGAAGTAGGGATGCAAATTGGTGCGGCCGACTCCGGCGCCAGCGATCCAGCGCTTGCCTGTTTCCAGGTTGACGCTGCCACCGACAAAGCCACCCGAGGCCACCTGCAGCGAGGGCAGCACGCGCAGGTCTTCCCCAAACCAGCGTTCCCAGCCGGCGCGGCTCTGGTGCGCGTTGAGATCACCCGCCTTGAAGTAACCAAGCCAGGTCGTGCCCAGCTCCGAGGTGTGGCGCAGATTGACATCAAGTCCGCGACCGCTTTGGCTGAAATGATGCTCACCGACGGTCAGCTTGAAGGGCAGTTCCTTGTCACTCTCCTGCGCCTGGCTGGCGCGCGCCGTCACGAGGCCGGCGCACAGACAGGCCAGCAGCAGAGCGCGCGCTGTGTTCATTCGCGCGCCAGACTCTGGCCTCTTTGCATGGCTTCGATGGTGACCCCGCGAATGTGATTGAGCAGCGCGGTTGGCGGTTTGGCATAGACGCCGCGGCGCGCCACCAACAGGCCGGATTTGCGGCGCAACTGCACCAGCATCTCGGCAAAAGCCAATACCGAACCGTAGGAATCGAAGATCGGCACGCCATCGATTTCGCGGATGCCATTGCGCACCAGCAGGGTGTTGATGACCCCCTCGGCCGGAATGATCAGGTCGGCGCCGGCCGCGACCAGACGTCTGACCTGTACGGCAAAGATGTCGCGAAAAGTGGCCGAGCCCTTGAACGCGGCGTCAAGTTCGTACTCATTCATCGGTGGATCCATCGCCAGGATGGTGGCGACCTGCCCCTCGAAGCCAAACTCGCGGATGCGTTTGCGCGAACGGCGCACGCCGGCTTCGTTGAGTGACAGCACCCCGATGGCCTGACCCGTGGTGCTGGCAATCTTGAACGAACTTTCAAACGAGCCGATCACCGGAATGTCGACCAGGCTGCGCGCCTCATGTACCGCCGGGTCGCCAAAACAGCTCATGGCAAAAGCGTCATACCCCTCGCGCTCGGCGCGGATGACGTTCTCGATGATCTGCTGCGAACTCAGTTCGCCCAGCCAGTTATACCGGGCTGCTTCATTGGGCGAAAATTCCGGCGGGAAGGTGCCTGAGGCCACACCGTGCAGGTCGACGATGGTGTCCGGCCCGCAGACCGCCTTGGCGTGATCGGTCAGGATGGAGACATAGCCGGGTAGCTTGCCCAGATCGGTTTTGCTTTGCAGCCAGATGCGGATGGTCATGGGAGTTTGGATTCTGGTTTCGGGGCTGCGTTACTTGCTTTACAGGCGTTGCATGCGTTACATGCGTTCAATGCCGGCGGTCACTACCATCTTGCGCCACGATTCGGCATCCTTGTCGATGAAGCGGATGAATTCGTCGCGGCTCATGTTGATCAGAGTTGAGCCTTTGTCTTCAGCGAACTTGCGCATCGACTCATTGTTCAACATCTTGCGGCTGGCGCGTACCAGCGCCTCGACGACGTTGTCGGGCATGTTGGCCGGGCCCCAGATGCCATTCCAGGGGCCCATGTTGTAGCCGGGCACGAGGTCGGCGAGCGGCGGCACGCCAGGCAGGAAGGGCACGCGTGTGCTCGACGATACACCCAGCGGCACGATAGCGCTATTGTTGAGGTGCGGGATGGCGACCGGTATGCTGGAAAACAGCGCCTGTACGTCGCCCTTGACGACCGCCAGCAGCGCTTCATTCGTGCCGGTATAAGGCACGTGGGTGAGCTTGATGCCGAGGTCGGCAAACAGCTGTTCGGTGGCGAAGTGGCCCCAGCTGCCCACGCCTGAGGTGGAGTAGTTCATCACGCCGGGGCGCGTTTTGGCCAGCTTGACGAAATCGGCCATGGTTTTGACACCCAGGGCCGGGTTGACGACGAATACATTGGGCTGGCTCATCAGGTAAACGATGGGCATCAGATCCTTGATCGGGTCAAAGGGCATCTTCAGGCGCATCGCTGGCACCGTGCCGGCGGTCGACTGTGCGCCGAGCAGCAGCGTGTAACCGTCCGGCTTGGCACGCGCCACCTGCTGCGTGCCGATCACGCCTGCCGCACCGGGCACGTTGGTGACCACCACCGTCTGGCCGAGCTCCTTGGAGAGTTCCTGCGCGACATAACGGGCGATGACGTCGGTGCCCCCGCCTGCAGCGAACGCGGCCACCAGCGTGATGGGACGATTGGGGTAGGCGTCCTGAGCCCCTGCATGCATGCCGAGGGCGCCCAGCGCCAAGCCAGTCAGGGTTATCAGCAGCTTGTGTTTACGGGTAAGGGAATACATCCGGTCTCCTGTCTCTTGTTGTTTTGAAACGTGTTGTTTTGAAACGATGTTTCGTTTTGGGTGATTATATATACTGTGTCGACGAAAGGCATCAGCGGGTGCACGGTTTTGTGGCGGAGGCTGGACGGCATGAAGGTCATTGCAGGTGATTTCTGGTTTCCCGAGGGGCCGGTCTGGCTCGGTGATGGCAGTCTGCTGGTGGTTGAGATCCGCCGTCAGACCCTGACACGCGTCTGGCTTGATGGACGCAAGGAAATCGTGGCGCAACTGGGTGGTGGCCCGAATGGCGCCGCCATGGGACCGGACGGCTTCTGTTACGTGTGTAACAACGGTGGCTTCCGGTTTGAACAGCGTGGCGACAAGTGGGTCAATGTCGGCACGGCCGAAGGCTACGTGTCGGGGCGCATCGAACGCGTCAACATTGCGACCGGCGAGTTCTCAACGCTTTATGACCGCGCCGATCGCGGCATCCTGCGCGGTCCTAATGACTTGGTATTCGATGCCCATGGTGGCTTCTATTTCACCGACCTTGGCAAGACACGCCCGCACGACCTTGATCGCGGCTGTGTGTATTACGCGCGTGCCGATGGCTCGGCGATTCATGCCCTGATTTTTCCGATCAGCAAACCCAACGGTATCGGACTGTCGCCCGATGGCAAGACGTTGTATGTGGCCGAAACGGAAACCGCAAGACTGTGGGCCTGGGATCTGGCTACACCGGGCACACTGGCCGGCTCGACCCGTCCGAGCGACCACAGTCCGCATGGTGGCCGTCTGGTGCACATGTCACCGGTGTATGCGCGTTTTGATTCGCTGGCGGTGCAGGCTGATGGCCGCATCTGTGTGGCGACACTGGACCGTGGCTGCATCACGGTCTGCCCTGCGGATGGCGGAGCGGCGACGCAGGTGCCGGTCCCGGGCGACAACTATGTGACCAACATCTGTTTCGGCGGCCCCGAGCTGCGCACCGCCTACATCACCCAGTCGGTCACCGGCCGTCTGGTGGAGATGCCGTGGGATAGCCCCGGTCTGCCGCTCTAGCCGCTAGCGCCGCTGTCGACTATTCCGGCTTGACACCCGAGCGGCGCACAATCTCGGCCCACTTGCGGATTTCCGCCTTGACGAAATTCGAGGCCTCAGCCGGTGTCTGGAACATCGGGTCCATGGCGAGTCCGGCCAGGCCCTGCCTGACAGCTGGCTCGGCCATGACAACGCGCAACTCGTCGGACAGACGCTTCATGATATCGGCCGGCAAGCCCGTTGGCGCGAGGATGTTGTACCACAGGGTAAGATCATAGCCAGGCACGCCGGCCGACTGGATGGTGGGGGTGCCGGGCAGCAGCGGCGAGGGCGTGGCGCCCGATACGGCCAGCAGGCGCAGCTTGTCTTCCTTGGCCAGGGCGGCGAACGCGCCGATGTCGCCAATCGCCATGTCGACGCGGCCCCCGGCCAGGTCGGTGATGGCCGGGGCCGTGCCCTTGTAGGCCACGTGTGTCAGGCTGGTGCCAGTGAGCGACTCAAACAACACCACGGCGAGGTGGCTCGAGCTGCCATTGCCCGAAGACGCATAGGTCAATTGACCGGGTTTGCTTTTCGCCAGTGCAATCAGCTCGGGCACGGTCTTGGCCGGCAGCGACGGACTGACCACCAACGCGTTGGGAAATGAGGCCACGGCGGTGATCGGTACAAAATCATTGGCCGCGTCGTAGCGCAGCTTGGTGTACAGATATTGATTGATCGCCAGCGTGCCGGTGGTGCCGTAGAACAGCGTATACCCGTCGGCAGGGGCCTCGGCGACAGCCTGCGCGCCGATCGCGCCAGCTGCGCCAGCGCGGTTGTCAACGATCACAGTCTGTTTGAGGCGTGCGCCCAGCGCCACCGCGATCAGGCGCGCCGAAATGTCGGTAGCGCCGCCAGGCGGGAAGGGTACGACCAGACGGATCGGCTTTTCCGGATAAGCGGCAAATCCGGCAAGCGGGGTGATCAGGCAGAGGCCGATCAGGCACTGGCGCACCCAGCGGGCGCAGCGGGAAAATAACATGGTTGTCTCCTGAATGAGGCTCCCGGTGTGACACCGGCGTTGTTGTTGCAGCACGCCCTGCTGCCGTGCACAGCCGAGAGTTTGCCTGTTTGCTGCTCCCTTGACAATGCATTGCAGTGGCCGGCAGCGAGCACGGAAACTGTGGCCGATGCAGTCCTTCAGCGCCGCAGCGTTTCCGTTCCGGCACCGGCGCCGCTGTCGACCAGCAGGGTGTGGCCAGTGATCGATTGGGCATCGCTCGAGACCAGAAAGGCAGCGGCGCTGGCGATGTCTTCCGGGGTGGCAAGGCGGCGCAGGGGCAGGGCGTTCGCGTAGGCTTTCAGAGCCTCTTCAACGTCGCCATGGGTGGCCGCAAGGCGCCTGCGCAACAGCGGCGTATCGACCGCGCCGGGTGCGACGGCGTTGACGCGGATACC
>CANJOT010000205.1 GCA_947475815.1 Burkholderiales bacterium
CACGCCTGCATGAGCAGGGTCCGCTTCTCGATCAGGTCGCCGCGTCGGTAGGCCGCTTCCACCTTATCGGGGAGACTATGGGCTAATGCATGCTCACACACCTCGCGGGCGAATGAGTTTGCCACCGATTCAGCACACCAATCGCGGAAGCTGGAACGGAAGCCATGCACCGTAATGTCATCGCGCTTCATGCGCCGCAATACCGCCGTCAAGCTCATGTCCGACAGAGGCTTGTCCTTCTTTGTGCCAGGGAATACCAGATCCCCCATGCGCGGCATGGATTTCAGCAACGCTAGTGCCGCCACCGACAGTGGGACGCGATGCTCGCGCTCGGCTTTCATACGATCCGCAGGAATTACCCACAGCGCGGCGTCAAGATCGAACTCCGCCCAGGTGGATAACCGTACCTCACCCGACCGCCCGGCGCTCAGAATGGCAAGCTCGACCGCTCTGGCGGCAACGCCCTCGCGCTGCCGCAGATCGGCCATAAATGCGCCAACCTCTTGCCATGGCAAGGCCGGATGATGCGCCGTCCGCTTGCTTCGACTGGGGTCGGCCAAGAGGTTATCCAGGTGCCCACGCCACCGCGCGGGGTTGTCGCCCTGCCGGAACCGGCTTGTTGTCGCCCAATCGAGGACGGACTCGATACGCCCCCGCAGGCGGGTTGCCGTTTCAGTCTTGGATTGCCAGATCGGGGAAAGGACTTTGACCACGAGCGCAGTATCAACCGCTGCCACTGACAGCTTGCCTATTATCGGGCTGGCATAGGTCCGAATCGTATTTTCCCATTGGCTTGCGTGCTTGGCATTTTTCCAACCGCTACGGTGTGCCTCGATATATGCCGCAGCACATTGGTCAAAGGTCATCATCTTGGCCCGGCGAGAGGCTTCGGCCAGCGTGGCTGTCTCGCGGGCTTCTATGGGGTCCTTGCCATCGAGCAACACCAGGCGGCACTCTTTCGCCCTTTGACGAGCCTCGGCCAAGCTAACCGTGTATGTAGGGCCTAGTCCCATCTCACGACGTTTGCCGTGCAGTGTGTAGCGGAAGACCCAGCTCTTCGATTTGGATACCTGCAGCCACAAGCCAGCGCCATCGCCGTAGTAGCCGGGGACCAGCTTTTTTGTAACCCCTAACGGGGTGAGCTTCTCGATCGACCGCGTCATGATCTACCCATCTTTCTACCCATGTCTGAAGAGCAGATTCTAACGCATTGGAATGACTTCAGTTGAACTATTAATTGTCCTTTCCCCTATGAAAAACAGTTATGCAGAAAATTCTATCGCCTGCGGTTATACGGACACCCTCTCCGCCAGTACAAAGACCTCAAACCTGCTCAGCAGGCCTTGAGGCAGTCTCAGGCCCCGCACCACGCGGGGCTTTTTGCTTTGGGTAGACCATAAAGTCCGACTGGAACCAGCGCGCCTCACCTCCCGCAGTGACGATTTCATCGACCGTGGCCACGCCGCCGGCCTAGCCGCGGCTGATGATTGCAACCCGTGCACCATGCCGGGCCAGCATGATCGAGACCGCCTTGCCGATGCCCGCGCTGCCCCCGACCACGACAGCGAGTTGTCCGTCCAGATCCACATAAACTCCTTTGCCGCCTGGTTGCGCGGCACCCGCCGATAATTCTGGAGCCCGAGGCTTATTCCTGTTTGATGTTGTACTTCTTGATGATCTCGGCCCAGCGTTTCACTTCGTTTTGCACGTGCTGCGCAGCCTCTGCGGGCGTGACGATCAGCGAATCCGAACCGACCCGGGCGAGAAACTCCTGGACCTGGGTCGTGCGGATGCCGTCGTTCATCGCCTTGTTCAAGGTATTCAGCACTGGCACGGGTGTACCTTTGGGTCCAAAAAACGCAGTCCACGTGCCCAGGCTGGAACCCTTGGTCGCACCCGACTCCTCAAGGGTAGGAATATTGGGCAAGAGCCGCGACGCCTTGGGCGGAGAGATGACCAGCGCACGCAGTTCGCCACCCTGGATGCGTGGCACGGTCGCTGTCATGCTCTCGATCGCAAACGGGATATGGCCGCCGAGCAAGTCGGTCAGCACCGCGGTCGCACCCTTGTAAGGCACGGCGACGATATCGATGCCGAAACCCTCGCGCATCATGGCGAGCACCACCCGCGAGGTGGTGCTGGCGATACCGACATTGACGACCCCGGGCTTGGCCTTGGCCAGGGCAATGAACTGCTGGACATTTTGAACCGGCGAGTTTGGTGCAACCAGCAGCACCATGCCACCCCCGTAGAACAGCCCGATCGGGTCGAAATCCGCGACCGGATCGTAAGGCAGGTTGCCGTATGCGGCATTGGCCGCGTGCGTTGCATTGGTTCCGAAAGCCAGCAAGTAACCGTCCGGCTTGGCGCGCGCCACTGAAGCGACGCCGACACTGCCGTCCGCGCCGCCGCGGTTCTCGATGATGATACGCTGCGGTAGCGTTTTATTCATCTGGTCGGTCAGCAGGCGTGCCGCCAGATCGGAACCCTGGCCCGCTGGGAACGGCACGATCAGGCGGATCGGCCGGTTCGGATAATCGCTGGCCTGGGCCCGCGCCGAGCCGAGCAGCCCTGGACCGGTGGCGAGCGCAGCGCCGGCGCCCAGACCCTTGAGCAGAAAACTGCGACGGCTGTCGAATGTGTGCTTCACGAGCGTCCCCCCATGTCATGCCGCGCGCTGAGGTGCCTGTGGACATCGGCGCACGGTCGGCCTTGTGGCCTTGCTGGTTCAAATGATGTGATGTGCACCGGCGCCGCTACGGGTGTTCGGCCCGCTGATGGTGTTAGTCACCCTTCATTTTATCCCACATTGTCCTCCAGGATAAACCCAAATCTCCCATTAGCCCTCAGTAGTGTCCGGTTTAAAAGTGAACAAATTCAACTGGTTAGCGCTGGGCGGTATTTCTGTTGCGCGGGTGCCGGGCTGCACGGCGCATGAAATCAGGGTTTTCTCAAAAACCGACACCGACAAAATCTGTAGCAATGTGTAGAGCGAGGCCTCCAAATGAAGCTCCCTCTTGACGATGGCAATCAGCACGTAGGTCGATACGGCGCACCAGATTTGCGTCTTGACGGCGTTCACGCTGGTGCCCAAAGAGGGCTTGATGCGCAGGTGTTGCTTGATCCACTTGAAGAACAATTCCACCTGCCAGCGGTTCTTGTACAGCGCAGCGATGGTCAGGGGCGGCAGCGCCGTTTTGTTCGTCAAAAAAACCAGCGTCTTGCCAGACTCCGGATCCTTGAAGCGGATGCGGCGCAAATACTCGGGGTAGTCTTTGTCAGGGTTGCGACAGTCCCAAAATGGGACTGCACCGCGGCCCATGCGAGTGATTGCCGTGTCCACCCTTCGGGCCTTCTGGGAGCGCTACCCCGACGCCGAGCAGCCGCTGAAGGCTTGGTACGAGGAGGCCACCAGCGCGAGCTGGAGCCAGCCCGCCGACATCAAGGCGCAGTACCGCAGCGCCAGCATGCTGAAGAACCGTCGCGTGGTCTTCAACATCAAAGGCAATGACTACCGGCTGATCGTGGCCATTGCGTGCAAGTTGCAGATTATTTACGTGAAGTTCGCCGGCACCCACAGGGAGTACGACGCCGTGGACGCAGAAACCGTTGAAATGGCCTGACCGGCCACGGAGGAAAACATGGACATCCGCCCTATCCACACCGAAGCAGACTACAAGGCCACGCTCAAAGAGATTTCGGTCCTGATGGAATCCGATCCTGATCTGGGCACTCCGGAAGGCGATCGCCTGGATATCCTGGCCACGCTGGTGCAGGCCTACGAGGCCAAGCAAATGCCCATCACAGCGCCTGATCCGGTAGACGCCATCAAATTCCGGATGGATCAGAGTGGTCTGTCCGTCAAAGACCTTGAGACGATCATCGGCAAAAGCAACCGTGTCTACGAGGTTCTGAGCCGCAAGCGTCCGCTGACGCTGGCCATGATCCGACGACTGCACAAGAGCCTGGGCATCCCGGCCGATGTGCTGATTGCGGAGACGGCCGCAGGGTGATCATCGAACACTGAGCTTGGCTTTTATGGCGAATAGAGGTGTCATGGGCGCTGTTATTCATCCGCCGAAGGCCAAAGTCGACCCTCAGCCCGCCGAGCCCGAACTGCAATCTACGCCCTGCATGAGCACCATCACTCATTCAACCAGTCACCTGCTCAATAAGCGTTTCGCCAGAATCGTAGGGTAGTCCTGCCTATGCCCAGCAAAGAGGTACACATAGATATCGTTGCCGATCCGTCGGTAGAGCAATTTGTGGTGCGAGGTATAGACATGCTGGTAGTCCAAGATGCCCACTGATGCCAGTTCTTGAACAGGCGTTCCATTGAAAATACCAGAGTCAACCTTCTCCAGCTTTTCAAAAATCTCGTCCTCAGCTTTCAGCCATGCGACTTCGCCCCACTTGTCGAGCATATATTCCTGAAGCGAAAGCAAGTCCGCCTGGGCATCGGGAAGAAGGATGACCGCCATTATTTGCGGCTTTGACGAGCAGCCAGCAGTTGCGCCCGTGATTCCGCTACGGAAATGCCTTTCCCTTGTATGCGGTCCTTCTCGCCCAAGGCAATGATTTTCAGAGCCGCAATGAGCGACTCCTTTTCCTGAAACTGCTTGACGCCCTCGATCACCATCCTGGCCTCACCATTCTGGGTGATAACAAACGGGTTCCCGTTCATTTCAAGATCTTCAGAAATTTGGGCCGCATGGCTCTTCAGGTACGAAATAGACTTGATGTTGGCGATGGACTGCATGTTGCCTCCTAGAATTCACTAGGTCTAAATTTAGTACCGAATTTAGTTTGTGTCAATGATTGACGTGTCGCCGCCTAATTGGAACAATGCGTGGTGTCACATATCGGGGTACCAATTTTTAGGTAATCCCCCCATAGATCCGCAGCAATCAGAAGTAAAATTTCCACCTGCGTGCGTCTTCGTATCGACGTTGCAGGCGCTCGGGTTCGCTAAGTTTCCAGAGCAGGACTTTTTCTAACCTTATTCTTTCAGCCTCAAGTTCAAGTTCTTTTTCTTTTCGAAATACGCTGAGATCGCGGTTCAGCCATTTACTTTCTCTTTCCGCTTCAAGGGCTTTGATCCGGGCCGCCTGACACGCATGCAGCATGACGCACCTGAAAGCCCGGCGAAGCTGCCCCCCTTCAATTCATCTTCACGTTAGCCGCCTTGATCACCTTCGCAAAGCGCGCCCCTTCTTCCCTGAAGTAGGTTTCAAACTGATCGACAGTTCCCCACATCGGGCCTGCGCCCATGCCGGCCAGCCGGTCTTGCATGTCCTTGGTTTGCATGATCGTGCTGATCTCGGCTGCGAGTTTGACGCGAATATCGCGTGGTGTACCAGCGGGGGCAAAAAATCCCAGCCAAGCGCCTGCTTCAAAGCCTGGCAACCCGGATTCAGCGATGGTGGGCATCTCAGGCATCACGGGGGAACGCTTGGTATCGGCCACGCCCAACAGTCGGATCTTGCCCGCCTGCACGAGCGGCTGCAGCACGGGGATGCCGACAAAGATCAATTGCACGCGGCCGGCCGCCACGTCCAGTGCGCCAGGTGCCGTGCCGCCGTAAGGCACACCGGTCATCTTGATGCCGGTCTCGAGGCTAAACAATTCGGCGGCGAGGTGCGGCGCAGAGCCGGCGCCTGCCGTGGCGTAGTTGAGCTGGCCAGGCCTTGCCTTGGCATAGGCGATGAACTCCTTGACCGTCTTGATCGGCAAGTCGGCACTGATCGCCATAAAGTAGGGGGCGTTGGCACTCGGTGCGATCGGCGCAAGGTCCTTCGCAGCGTCATAAGGCAGCTTGGCATACAGGTAGGGGTTGCTGGCCAGCGAGTTTGTGCCGAATAGAATGGTGTATCCGTCGGGGGCGCTGCGCACCGCGAGTTCCGAGCCGATCATGCCGTTGCTACCAGCTTTGTTCTCCACCACAAAGGGCTGCTTGAGTGAATCGGTCAGCCGTTGCGCCACCAGCCTGGCAACGATGTCCGTTATACCGCCGGGCGGGTAGGCGACAATAATGCGGACAGGTCGGTTCGGGTAAGGCTGGGCCTGGGCACTGGCTGAGCCAGAAATAAGTAGCCCGGAAATGGTAAGGACGCTCGCTGCGAGGCCCAGGAACATACTTGCCAAACGACGGCGCGGTTGATTCATCTGCATGTCTCCTTATTGTTGGACCAAGAGGTGGCTCCGCGAAACAAGACTAACCGATAAGTGAAGAACCTGCTTAGACTGGGAGAGGTAATCGCCCGACGAGGAGCAGAGCAGAGGTGACCGAAATCCTTCTGGGCAAGACCACGGTTTCTGAAGCCAGCCGGGCCTAAGACCTGGAACCGTCGGCAATCGAAGGCTGGAGTAATCGGTTCTTGCTGCCCATGGGAACCTACAGAATCGATTTTCGTCCATGGGTAGCTTGTGAGATGATGCAAGACGACGAGACGGAGTTGGCTGAGGGTGAGGGGCACAAGGGCCGATCTGCAGTGATCAGCCTTATTGGAATGTGATTGGGTGACGCAAAGGTGCAATGCAAATTTCTTCTATGAACAATCATGTGGTGAATGCTGACTTATTGCAGCGCTGTGTTGTCGATGGCAATACATTAGCCTGGCAGCCAAGTCCGTCACCGCTAGTCCACCGCAGGCTTTTGGAGCGCAATGGCGCAGAGGTCGCTCGCGCTACTTCCATTGTGCGGTATGACGCAGGCGCTACGTTCCATTCGCACGAGCACGCGCTTGGGGAGGAAATTCTGGTGCTCGATGGAACGTTGAGCGACGAGTTCGGCGACTACGGGCCAGGCACTTATCTGAAGAATCCCTCGGGTTCTAGCCACGCGCCGTTTTCTCACGGCGGATGCACCTTGTTTGTAAAACTTCGCCACCTTTCACCCGATGAC
>CANJOT010000206.1 GCA_947475815.1 Burkholderiales bacterium
ACTTCAGCCGTTTTGGTTTTATCGACGCCCTGTTCCCGGGCCAGGATATCGGCGAAGACTGATCAGAACGGCTGCCGGCTGGGCTTGAGGGGTTCGGGCACCGGCTCAAGTCGGGCAATCGCCATGGTGCAGTTGTCGCCGCCGCCCTGTGCGCCCTCGCGTGCGCCCTGAATCAATAATTCCGAAGCCTTGCGTGGCGTTTCGTTCATGAGGGCCTGGCCGATCTCGTCGTCGTCGAAATAGGCCCACAGGCCGTCGCTGCACAGCAGGAAACTGTGGCCCGGTTCGAGTGTTTCCGATTCGCCAAAGCTCGTCATGGGCGGTTTGGCCGTGCCGAGGGCGTTGACCAGCAGGTTCGACAGACGGTGGTGATACGCTGCTTCCCGGGTCAGTTTTCCCTGCGCGATCATTTGTTCGACCAGCGAGTGGTCGGTGGTGCGTTCGATGAGTGCTCCGTCGTGAAACAGATACAGCCGGCTGTCGCCGACATGTGCCCAGTCTGCCCGGTGCGGCTGAAGGAGCAGGGCCACCATGGTGCTGTGTGGCTCTTTTTCCTCGGACAGGGCCGACAGCCGGATGACGGTGTGGCTTTCCGTGGCGATTTCGTTGAGCAGCATGTGCGGCGTTTCATTGGCCGGCGAATAGGACTCAAACAGATTTTTCGCGGTGCTCATGACCTGTTGCGCCGCCATCGCGCCGCCGGTCTTGCCGCCCATGCCATCGGCCAGCACGAACAGGGCGCTCCCCGGCAAGCGCGGGCAGGTGAAGATGCCAACCCGGTCTTGTTGTTCGCTACGATCACCGATGTGCTGGGCAGTACAGGCTGCCAGCTTGAAACGTTTAGATGTCATGACCTGGGTTGCAGCAGCAAAACAAAAATCCGGCGTCGAAATATCGAGGTTCGGTCGAAAGCAGACGCTCGCGCGGTGCCTGTGCAATAATCGTCATACTTTATTATGACATGTGCTGCACCTTTGGAAACCGATTATGCATGCGGATATGGACGCGGAAGCGACACGGCACCGCATCGACGCCCTCAAGGACGAACATCGAGACCTCGACCAGATGATCGCCCGGCTCGCAGACGCGACCATCTGCGACGAATTACAGCCCAAACGTCTGAAAAAACGAAAATTGCAGATCAAAGACCAACTGGTTTTCCTGCAAATCCAGCTGGAGCCCGATATTCCTGCGTGAGGCCGTGGCCGGACGTATCATGCGTGTCTTGCAAGGCTGATGTGTGATGGATGTGCCGGCCCGCCGCGGCGCCCACGATGGCCTCAATCCGAGTCCAAACCCGAGTCTGAATTCCCAGGTGTCTTCCAACAGTACTTCCAGCAGCACAAGCGTGCGCGCCAGCCAGGACCGTGCCCTCGGGGAAATATTTGCCGAGGGAGGCACGCTCTCGAGCCATATATCCGGTTACCGCCTGCGCCCCGGCCAGCTTGAAATGGCGCGCGCCATTGGCCAGGCCATCGAAACCCAGGGCGCTCTGATCGCCGAAGCCGGCACCGGCACTGGCAAGACCTTTGCTTATCTGGTGCCGGCCCTGCTGTGGGGCGGCAAGGTCATCGTGTCCACCGGTACCAAGACCCTGCAGGACCAGCTGTTTCAGAAGGATCTGCCGATGGTGCGTGCTGCGCTCGGAGCACCGGTCACGGTGGCCCTGCTCAAGGGGCGCGCCAATTATCTGTGCCATTATCATTTTGAACGCATCAAGGCCAATGGCCGCATGAGTTCGCGACAGGAGGCAGCCCAGCTGCGCTCCATCGTGCGTTTTGCGCAGAGCACACGGACCGGCGACAAGGCCGAGGCCATGGGCGTGTCCGAGAGTGCGCCGATCTGGAATCTGGTCACCTCGACACGCGAAAACTGTCTGGGTGCCGAGTGTCCGAATTACAAGGAATGTTTTGTCCTGCAGGCACGCCGCGAGGCCCAGCAGGCCGACGTCGTGGTGGTCAACCATCACCTGTTTTTTGCCGACCTGATGCTGCGCGACGAAGGGGTCGCCGATCTGTTGCCCGTCGCCAATACTGTCATCTTTGACGAGGCGCATCAGCTGCCGGAGACGGCGACCCTGTTTTTTGGCCAGACGGTCAGCACCGCCCAGTTGCTGGATCTGACGCGTGATGTGCTTGCCGAGGGCCTCACGCATGCGCGCGACGCGGTGCGCTGGCCTGAGGTCATCGGGCCGCTCGAGCGCGCCGCGCGCGACCTGCGTCTCGTGTTTGCTCAGGACAGTGTGCGCCTCAACGCCCGCCAGCTTGCCGTCGATCATCCCCTGTTCGAAGCCCTCGATGTGGTCGATGCCACGCTTGCCGAACTCGGCAAGGTGCTTGAAAGCCAGGCCGAGCGTGCCGAGTCGATCGAACAATGCTGGCGCCGTGCGGTCGATTTGCGCCATGCCATCAATGACTGGCGCGCATCGCGCGAGCGCATGCAACAGGGCACGCCGCCTGCTGGCACGGAAGCGGTCGACGAACAGATCCACTGGGTCGAGGCGCTCGGTCACAGCCTGCGCCTGCACCGCTCGCCGCTGTCGGTGGCGAGCCATTTCACGCGGCAGCGCGAGGGCACGCCACGTGCCTGGATATTCACCTCGGCCACGCTGGCCGTGCGCGGCGACTTCAGCCATTTTGCCGATCAGATGGGCTTGCAGGATGTGCCCGCACACGACTGGCCGAGCCCGTTCGATTACGAACGTCAGGCTTTGTTGTACGTGCCCGAGGGTTTGCCCGATCCGTCCAGCCCGGCCTACACCGATGCCGTCATCGACGCGGCCCTGCCGGTGTTGCGCGCTGCCGGCGGGCGGGCCTTCGTGTTGTGCACGACCTTGCGCGCCCTGCGCCGTTGCGCCGAGCGCCTGCGTGAATTGTTTGAGCAACATGAGCTGCCCTTCCCGCTGCTGGTGCAGGGCGAGGGCAGTCGCAGTGAATTGCTCGAGCGCTTTCGCGCGCTCGGCAACGCCGTGCTGGTCGGCAGCCAGAGCTTCTGGGAGGGCATTGACGTGCGCGGCGAGGCCTTGTCGCTGGTGATCATCGACAAACTGCCGTTTGCGCCCCCCGATGACCCGGTGCTCGCGGCGCGGCTCGATGCCCTGTCGCGGCGTGGCGGCAATCCCTTCATGGATTACCAGTTGCCGGCGGCCGTTATTTCACTCAAGCAGGGCGCGGGACGGCTGATCCGTGATGAAACCGACCGTGGTGTGTTGATGTTGTGTGATCCGCGTCTGATCACCAAGCCGTATGGCAAGCGCATCTGGCGCAGCCTGCCGGCGTTTGCCCGCACCCGTGATGGTGCGCAGGCGGTAGGGTTTTTTGATGCAGCGCCGGTCCGGATGGAGTCCGGCCAGAGCGACCCTCAGGAGGCCGACACGGCCGGCCAGCCCGTGACCTGATGGTGCGGCCTCGCCGCGGCCAACGTTCGCCCTGGCAGGCCAGCTTCGAACTTCAGCCGGCCCCGCTGCGGTTTACCAGAGTTGCCACCATGCCACATCGCGCTTGCGCAAGCCGCGGGCGTACAGTTCGGTATTCGGAAAGTTCTTGCTGAGCACCGACTTGGCGTCGTCGCGCAGATCGTTCATGTGCAGCGCATCGTAGGCCATCACCATGATGTACAGGGCTTCTTCCACCGCCGGTGCCTGCTGGTAGTCACGCATCACGTTTTGCGCACGGTTGGCAGCGGCGAGGAATGCGCCCCGGCGCATGTAATACGTCGCCACGTGAATCTGGTGCTGCGCCATGGCATTGACCAGATAACGCATGCGCAATTCCGAGTCGGCCGCATACGGACCGTTGGGGAAACGCACGAGCACTTCCTTGAAGGCGTCAAATGATTCGCGCAGGGCCTTCGGGTCGCGCTCGGTCAGATCCTGACGCGACAGCGACGACAGCAGGCCGAGGTTGTCATTGAAGCTGGCCAGGCCGCGCAGGTAATACAGGTAGTCGACGTTCGGGTGATTCGGGTATTGTTTGATGAAGCGGTCGGCGGTGGCACGCGCCAGGGCGGGCTCGTTGTCTTTGTAGCGCACATAGGCCGTTTCCATCAGGGCCTGCTGGGCAAAACGGCCAAACGGGTAACGCGATTGCAGGCTTTCAAGCAACTTGAGCGTGGCGCTCCAGTTCTTGTCTTCCATCTCGAGCTGCGCTTCCGCATATAATTTGCTCGCCGACCAGCCTTCGGTCTTGTCGATTTCCTTGCCGCCGAATATGCCACAGGCAGACAGCACGCAGGATGCCACCAGCAAGGCCAGGGCCAGACGCAAGCGGCGTAGCACGTGCCCGGGCACGCTGGCTAGGCGAACATCACTGCAGCAATCAAGCTTGGACAATCCCATGGTGCAACCCTCTGAAGTAACGACCGATTATAGCGCATGGGAAGACGATGCCGATGTTGTTCCCGACGGCCTGCCGGTGGCGGCGCCGGCGCCGGTCATCCACCTGACCGCCGAGCCGACCGCGCACGGCGAACGGCTCGATAAATGGCTGGCCCGTGCCCTGTCGGAACACTCGCGCGGTCGCCTGCAGGGCTGGATCGAAGCTGGCGCCGTGCGACTCAATGGCAAGGTGGCGACGCTGCGTCAGGCGGTCTGGGAGAGCGACAGCATCGAGGTCACGCCGATCGAGGCGCCCGAGTCGCTCGCCTTTCGCGCCGAGCCGATGGCGCTCGACATCGTGCATGAAGACGACACCCTGCTGGTGATCAACAAACCCGCCGGTCTGGTGGTCCATCCAGCCAACGGCAACTGGAGCGGCACCCTGCTCAACGGTCTGCTGTTTCATTTTCCGCCCGCTGCCCGTCTGCCGCGTGCCGGCATCGTCCATCGTCTCGACAAAGACACCAGCGGCCTGATGGTGGTGGCCAAGACCGAGGCGGCGCAAACCGATCTCGTGCGGCAACTGCAGGCACGTACCGTCAAGCGTGAATATCTGGCCATCGTGCACGGTTGGCCCGCTGAGAGCGGTGTGGTCGATGCCCCCATCGGCCGCCATCCACGCGAACGCACGCGCATGACCGTGTTCAAGGCCGAGGGCCCGGCCTGCAAGGCCGCCATGACCCGCTATCGCGTGCTCGCCTGTTCCGATTCAGGCCGGGCCGGCGGCGGTCAGCATGCGCTCGTGGTGTGCCGGCTCGAGACCGGCCGCACCCACCAGATCCGCGTGCACATGCAGGCCATCGGTCATGCCCTGGTGGGCGATCCGGTGTATGGTCCCAAGGCCGGTTCCTGGCCGCGTTTTGGCCGCCAGGCCCTGCATGCGCGCCGTCTCGGCCTGATTCATCCGGGCGATGGCAAGCCGCGCACCTGGACGGTGGCGCCGCCCGAAGATTTCCTCGGGCTCGAAGAGTTGCTCGACCTGCACGAGCCCGACGGCCATGGCTGAAACTCTGGCGGCCGACTGCATCGTGCCCGACTGGCCGGCAGCGGCGCATGTGCGCACCCTGGTCACCAGCCGCAATGGCGGCGTCAGTCGCGGGCCCTATGCCGGCGCGGCCGGTCTGGGTGGATTGAATCTGGGCACGCATGTGGGCGACGAGCCGGTCTGCGTGGCGCGCAATCGCGCCCGTCTGCGGGCCTGCCTGCCGGGCGAGCCGGTCTGGCTCGATCAGGTCCACGGTACACGCGTGCTCGACCTCGATGGCGCGCTCGACAACCTGAACGCCGATGCTGCCGTGACGCGCCGACCGGGTGTGGTGGCCGTCATCATGATGGCCGACTGTCTGCCCGTTTTTTTGACGGACCGTCAGGGCAGTGTGGTGGCGGTCGCCCACGCAGGTTGGCGGGGTCTGGCCGGTGGCGTGCTCGAAGCGGCACTGGCGGCCATGCAGGTGGCACCGGATCGTGTGCTGGCCTGGCTGGGTCCGGCCATAGGCCCGGCGGCCTTCGAAGTCGGCCGCGATGTGCTTGACGCCTTCGTCGCCACAGATGCCGGCGCTGCAGCCTGCTTCGTGCCCGGCCGTCCCGGCAAGTGGCTGGCCGATTTGCCCGGCCTGGCGCAGCGTCGTCTCGAGCGTGCCGGCGTGGCGCACATCAGCGGCGGTCACCACTGCACGGTGGCCGATGCTGCGCGTTTTTATTCCTATCGCCGCGATGGTGTATGCGGCCGGATGGCGGCGCTGGCCTGGCTCACGCCCGTGTCATGAAATCCACATCAAGCGCCGGCAGACTTCCTTAGCCCGGCCCCGGCGGCTCGGCATCGCCGGCTGCCAGTCGCTGCCGGGTCTGCTCGCGGGCACGACTCTTGCGTCGAGCAGGCGTCCCCAGGATGTAGAGCACCAACGACAAAGGCAGCAGCCCATAGAAAATCAGGGTCATCAAGCCGGCGAACCAGGTGGTGCTCATGCCTTCGGCGGCGGCCATCAGTACGACAACGAACATCCAGGCAATGGCTACGATGTGCATGATGGGGCAGGTGAATGAAGCGGGTCAGTGAAGCGGGCAGGTGAGGCAGAACGAATCAAAACCACACCAAGGATGTAAGCGTCATGAAAGCATGGACGGTGAAAATCGGGTCGCAGGCAAGGCCATTTGACATGACAATCCGCTGGAATCTGGAGGCATGAGCTCAAATTGACACGCCCGGTTACCGGGCACGCATCACGCAGCAGGCATTCAAGCAACGATCATTTTACGACTGTTTATTCCGATGGCCTCTGAACCCGATACCAAAATTAAAACTCCCCGTCCGAAAAACCGGCGCGCCGGCAAGGCCGACGCAAAAAGTGCGGGCGGTGCAGCACAGGCGCAAGCCGGTTCCGGTCAGACCTCCGGCGCAGGTGCTGCGCCCGGCATCGACTGGGTCGATGCCATGAAGTCGCTCTGG
>CANJOT010000207.1 GCA_947475815.1 Burkholderiales bacterium
GATACACGCGCCCCAGAAGACTGGCGCTCAGATGGTCGCTCAATCGAACGCCAGTGCCCAACGTCGCCTTGGTTCGTGCCATGTTTTGCCCCCCGCTGTTGCGATGGGGCTATTGTGACAGATATTTATCTAAACGAACAGTATTGGGGCAGTCTTGCCTTTTGCCCCCCCCCCATCTAAACAGTCTCATAAAAAATCCAAGAGCAGAGCGTTTTTCAAAAATTAACGATTCAAAAAGGCGTTAATGAAGCAAGAACGATAAAATTATAAGAGAAGACAGTTCTCGACGAATATTAAAAATTTTGAGCTTATGGCTCGCCTTCTCTGGATTCAGTTTCACGATGCTTACTATCACGTCACCTCACGGGGAGACCGCAGAGAAGAAATTTTCGAAGACGATCTGGATCGCGTAGCTTTTCTCAAAATAATTGGTCGCACCTTCGAGCGTCTGCATGTCAACGCTCTTGCGTATTGCCTTATGGACAATCACTACCACCTTGTCCTGTGTACACCTCGTGCAAACTTGGCCGCAGCCATGCGGCAAATCAACAGTTCTTACACTCAGGCGTATAACCGGCGCCATGAAAAAACAGGACACTTGTTCCAGGGCAGGTATAAGTCAATTCTTATTGAAGAAGACGCCTACCTCATGGAGGTCTGTCGATACGTTGATTTGAATCCAGTACGTGCCGGGATCATCGCGGACCCGAAGGCTTGGCCCTGGAGCAGTTATTCTTGTCATATCGGCGCAACGACATCTCCTGACTGGCTTCACTCCGAAAAACTACTTCAACAATTCGCGCATGACCTGTCCGGGCGTCCTGATTGTGATCAAAGCGCTGCGACCCGATACGCTCAATTTGTAGCACAAGGTCATCACGTGAGAATTTGGGAATCCATTAAAGATGAAGTATTTTTGGGCAGCCCCCAATTTGTGACAAAAATGAAGGCTTCGGCAAGTGATGCGCAGCGCCAGTCAATAGAAATTCCACGCGGTGAGCGCAGCGATCTTGCTCATGATATTTCATGGTATCTCGAACAGTCCGCAACTTGGGAGCAAGGATTCTATTCCGCACATTATGAGGGTGGGCACTCCATGACCAACATTGCCAAAATAGCGGGGGTGTCAATTTCGCGCGTCAGCAGAATTGTTGCAGCAGAAGAAGCAAGGAGAAGTAACGACGCACGTGCCGAGCCAATTCGCGGTAACTCTAGCAACTGACAAGCATTGAACATATGATTAGAGGCAAAAGACAAGACCCCGAGCCGACCCCGAGCCCTTTTTTAAGACGCGACCCCACGTTCTGCTGACCAAAACACCGACTTTGGCGCAATGACAAGCGCGGGGCACAAAAATTTTACGAGATCGATCGTTCTAAGCTAATATCGAAATTCACTAGTGTCCCAACGTTTTTCAGAAGCGAGAGAGCTGTTTCGTCTCGAAATTGCGGTCTGAATCGGTCGGGGGTTGCATAAGTAGTTGAGTAATTGGGGTTGTTTCAAACATGGTCAGACTTCGAATTTGTAGGACTTCGTAAAGGCTATGGGGCAATTGCAGACGTTTCTTGATGATGGCGATCAACACGTAAGTGCAGACGGCGATCCAGATCTGCGTCTACACGGCGTTCTCGCTCATGCCCAAAAAAGCCTTGATGCGCAAGTGCTGTTTGATCCATTTGAAGAAGAGTTCCACCTGCCAGCGCTGCGGGTCCAGGTCGGCGTTCGACTCCGGCTTCAAGGCAAAATTGTTGGTCAGAAACGTGATGCGGTTGCCGGCCTCGTCCTTGACTACCACGCGCCGCAAGGTCGCTGGATAATCCTTGCTCGAAGAATAGACCGTCAGCACGCCGGTCTGATCGCACAGCACGTTGGAGTTGGTGCGATCCACCGGATGGGAGTAGCGCCGCTTGAACTTGGAATTGCTCTGCGCTCGGTTCACAAAGAAGGCCTGTGCCTGATGGATAGCGAACAGTCGCGCGAAATCCAGATAGCCGCGATCCAGCAGATAGAATGCACCGGGCTCGATGTCCAAAACGTCCAGCACATTGACTTCGTGGGTCTCGGTGACGTGAATGAAGCTGGAAATGGCACCGTGCAGATCCAGCCGCGTGCGCAGCTTGATGCCGGCTTTGGTCTTGTGAATCGGTGCCCACGGATACACCGACAGGCACAGGTCGATGGTCGTGGCGTCGAAGGCGTAAACCGTCGCGTCCAGATCGATGCCCAGAGGTTCTCTTGCATAAAGCGGACGGGCCATGCCAATCAGATGCTGCGCAAAATCGGCGTAGAACTGCCAGGGCCGCGTGACGTTCGCATTGGCCAGGGAAGCGCGAAATCGTCTGGCAGCGCAAGCCCATGTGGTAGGGACGTCTGGCTTGGGCGCGCAAGTTCACTTCGATGTCGCGCAACGATTCGCGATAAGTCAGTTGAGCAAACACCATTGCCAGAAATTGATCCAGACAGGAGAAATCCTTGACCTTGTGCTCGGCCCGATGAGCCACGACACAGCGCCGAAATGTACTCAGAGGCAGATGGGTCATGAGTTGCGAAAACACGAGCTTGCCTTGGTGCATGGCGGTCCTTCGCGTGACAACGCAAAAGACCATCAGTCTGACGCTCGACATTCAAATCGAGACCAGAAAAAAACACAGAATTTCGCAATTAGATCATCAACCTACAATGCCCTAGTGTGAAAACGTTGGGACACTACTGAGTTTGTATTAGTTATTCATTAACTTCAGCGAGGACTCACGATGAACAACAGTACCGAGCCGGGGGTGCCGGCCTACGATGTCGTCTGGCCATTAGGGCGCACGGCGGTCCTTCAATCCACACCTAATTTGCCGCTGCAGGATCTCACCGACAAGACTATCGCCGAGCTGTGGGACTATGTGTTCCATGGTGATCGTATTCTTGCTATCCTGCGCGAAAAACTCGCCGCGCGCTATCCGGGTATCCGCTTCATTCCTTATGAGGTCTTTGGCAATCTGCACGGCGCGCAGCAGCGCCAGTTGCTCGCCAAAATGCCGGAATTGTTGAAGGAGCATGGCGCCGATGCGGTTATTTCACTGGTAGGCGCCTGAGGCGCCTGCACGCCCGCCGTGTTGCGGGCGAGTGAGGCAGCAGAGCACGCTGGCTACCGGAGCGTGACAGTGATCGCTTCTGCGTTCCTGCGCCAAGCCGCGGTAGTAGCCAAAGGTATGGGCATGCCGGATATGGCGATAGCGGAGTATTCGGGCGTGCCGATGGTGGAGAGCTTAGAAGACCTGCGGAAAAAAGTTGAGGAGGAACTACTGCCGCGCATCGTAAGCGGGCTTACGAGCGATTCGGGCACGACCGCAAAAGCGATGGGCGAGATAGAGCCCGACCAGCGGGCCATCGTATTCCGTGGCTCACTTGAGGAAGTAAACGACTATTTTCAGCACCAATTATGGTCAGACGGCCTGCCAATCATCCCGCCGACACTTGCTAAAGTTGACCGATTCCTGCAGTTTACAAACCGCGATCCCAACGAGGTGATCGGACGGGTGCCTGTCGCTAATCGACTGGCCACGGTCTGGAACATCGCGGTTAATGGCGTGATGGCTGGCTGTCGGCCGGAATATTTGCCTGTCCTACTCGCCGCAGTCGAGGCAATCACCGATCCCGCCTACAAGATTGAGGACGCGGGGTCGACGCCAGGATGGGAATCGCTCATCGTCGTAAGCGGCCCCATAGCAAAGGAGTTAGGCTTTCACTCGGGGCAGGGTGTCATGCGGCCTGGCTTCCAGGCGAACACCAGCGTCGGTAGGTTTCTGCGCCTCTTTCTACGCAACATGGGGGGGTTCCACCACGCCCCTGAGGGCGCCGACAAGGGTAGCATCGGCCAGAGCTTCTTGGTCGCTGCCGCGGAGAACGAGGACGCTGTCGCGGCGATCGGGTGGCAACCGTACAGCGTCGACCGCGGCTTCAAGGCCGGGGACAACATCGTGACGGTGCAAAGTGTCGTAGCCATCAGCGCGCCCGTCTACACCGGCAGCGAGAATGTGATCGAGCATGCAGAGATCATTGCCGATGTGATCGGTCAGCGTGCTTGCGGGTACTGGACGGCCATCGGAATGGTCTACAGCCACTGGCATCCGCTGCTGATGCTGGGGCCCAGCATCGCTGGGGTCTTCGCTCGCGCGGGCTGGAGCAAGGATGACCTTCGAAATTACCTCTACGAAAACGTCCGGATTAAGGCATCACTCGCCCAGCGCTACGCGTGGTATGCCGGCCCGACTGGCTTTCGCATCGAGGCGGAAGTGAAGAAGGGTCTTCTGTCGAAGGCCTATGCCGAGTCGGACGACCCCGATCGGCTCGTGCCGGTCTTCCAGAGGCCAGAGTGGATCGGCATCATGGTGGCCGGTGATGAAGGCCGCAACCAGTCTAAAGGTTATGTCAGCAACCATACCCAGGGGCCACCGGTAAGCAAGCTAGTGCGTCTCCCCAGCAACTGGCAGCGACTGCTTGACGGCTCATGATCACGGAGATGCTATGAATGGCCCCTGCCTATGGGCAAGGAACGTCTCACACGTGTGGGGCGGATCCCGGATGGATACGGAATAAAGTGAAGAGTGTGGTAGTCCATGTGCTTCAAAAACACCATAGAGGAGCGTTTATGAATCGTAATATAGAAGCGAGTAAAGGCCAAATGATTATCACAATGCCTTCGCACCACTTGGTGGAGTTTGACATTGCCAAGCAAGTCTTTCAGTTGCACATGGTGGCCATGCGCACGGGAGGTATCTTCAACACGCGGTTCAATTGTGTGCGGGCGCTAGCACGCTTTGTGAACAAACTAGCGTGCCTGATCACCACCTTCGCCATCGGATCGGCCTGCACCTTCGCGCATGCGCAGACCCGTCCGGTAGCCGCAGATTCAAGTTGGCCCAATCGCCCGATAACCTTCGTCGTCCCGGCAGCGGCAGGTGGCGCCGGGGACATCTTCGCCCGTACGATTGGACAGAAGCTATCGGACGCCCTCGGACAGCCGGTGGTGATCGACAATCGCCCCGGTGCGGGTATGACAATCGGCACGAGCCTAGCAGCCAAGGCGAAACCCGATGGCTACACGATCATGCTTGCTCACAATTCGTCCTTCGTAATCAACTTCCATCTCTTTTCGAAGCTGCCTTACGACCCGATTAAGGACTTCGACCCGGTGACTCAGGGCACGTACTATGGCTATGCTCTTGTGGTGAATCCAAGTTTCCCCGCGAAAAGTGTGAAGGAGCTCGTGGAACTTTCCCGCAGTGCACCGATTTCATACGCCTCGTCAGGTATAGGAACGCCAAATCACCTCGCCGCCGAGCTCTTTGCGCATGCGTCGGGAGCCAAGCTCGTACACGTGCCATACAAGGGGAATGCCGCTGCAATGGCGGATGTCTTGAGCGGCCACGTTCCGGTTATGTTTGACACGGTCATCACGTCGCTTCCACAGATCACCGCCGGCAAGCTGCGTGCACTTGCGTATTCGGGTAAGCGGCGGGCTGTGCAGCTTCCGGACCTACCGACGATCAATGAGCTTGGCTATCTCAACTTCGAGATCGGCGCTTGGCAGGGAGTGGCTGTTCCCGCGGGGACTCCGAAGTCGATTATCGACCGGCTATATCTCGAGGTCGCGAAGGCGCTCAAGATGCCTGATGTGATCGATCGCCTCGGCACCAAAGGTGGTAATGAGCTGATTGGCAATACGCCGACGGAGTTTGCAGAGCTGATCCGTTCCGAGATCATCCAATATGGCAAGATGATCAAGGGTGCGGGAATCAAGCCAGAGTAAAGCTAGTCGCTCGATTGAAGACGGTCATACCGGATGATTCAAACGCCTCAATAAAACCGTTCCTGCCCCGTCGGCCTTGTCTTGAAGCGTTTGTGTACCCACAGGTATTGCTCGGGCATGCTGCGCACCTGTTCTTCAATAAAGTGGTTCATGCGGCGCGTCGCGGCTTCAAGATCGTCACCGGGGTAGTTGTCCCATGCGGGGTGGAACGAGACGTCGTAGCCGGTGGGGGTGAGCCGCGTTACGCACGGAATCACCACGGCCTGAGCGAGCGCGCTGATGCGCGCAATCGCGGGCACGGTGGCTGCGGGGACGCCAAAAAAGGGTACGAAGATGGCGTCGCGCGGGCCAAAGTCCATGTCGGGCAGGTAGTAAAAGGGCAGGCCGCTTTTCAAACCCTTGAGCGCTGCGCGGATGCCCTGCTGGCGCGACAGCAGCAGCGCGTCGTGAAAACGCAGCCGGCCGGCGCGCAGACTGGCGTTGAAGCTGCGATTTTTCTGGTTGGCGTACATCGACATCATTTGCCGGTCCAGAGTCAGCCGCGTCCAGCCGGCATCAAGGCCGATGAAGTGCGGGCTGAGCAGGATGACCGGTTTGCCAGCCGCGAGCGCGCTGGTAAACAAGGCTTCGTTGTGCAGCACGATGCGCGCACGCAGACGTCCGGGCGGTGCGTGCCAGAGCCAGCTGCGGTCGACAAAACTTTGCGCGAAGGCGCGGAAGTGGGCGCGCGCCAGGCGCTGGCGTTGGGCATCGTTCAGTTCCGGGAAACACAGTTTCAGATTGATCGCCGTCACGCGCCGGCGTTCACCGGCGAGCAGGTAAAGGATCAGGCCAAACAGGGTTCCCAGCGCGCGCACCATGACGAGCGGCAGCGGCGCAATCCAGCGCAGCAACAGCAGCGCCAGACGGGTCACGCCCCGGGCTCCGCGGGGGCCTGGCTACCGGCGGGCACTTTGTAGCGGTTGTAGCCCCAGAAATATTGTTGCGGA
>CANJOT010000208.1 GCA_947475815.1 Burkholderiales bacterium
ATGGCTTGTGTCAGGCTGGCCGGTCGTTCATATGCAATCTCGTACATGGCCGCCCCTTAACTCTTGCTGTTCAACATGGCCGCGGCACCCTGCTGGATGCTGGCAACAATATTCTGATAGCCGGTACAACGGCAGATGTTGCCGTTGAGCGCGGCGCGCAGGGTCGGTTCGTCGGCGACGCTGTGATGCGTCACCAGGTCAATGGCGCTCATCACCATGCCGGGGGTGCAAAAGCCGCACTGCAAGCCGTGGCATTGCTTGAAAGCCTGCTGCATCGGATGCAGCGTGCCGTCGGCGGGCGTAATGCCCTCGATGGTGGTGACCTGCCTGCCCTGTGCCTGTGCCGCCAGCACGGTGCACGACTTGATGGCGCGGCCATCGAGCAGCACCGTGCAGGCGCCGCATTGGGCGGTGTCGCAGCCCTGATGCGTACCGGTCAGTCCGCGATGTTCACGCAGAAAGCTTACCAGCAGCGTGCGTGCATCAACTTGTGCCTCAATGGCGTCGCCATTGACCGTGAGCTTGATCTTCACATCCATATCGAAAAACCTCTGTCAGATCTTGAAGCCGGCATCGTGCAGCGCCTGCCAGACACGCAAGGGCGTGGCCGGCATGTCAAGGTGCACGATTCCTGCGGGGAGAAGCGCATTGTTGAGCGCATTCATGGTGGCCGCGATCGCACCCACGGTGCCCGCCTCGCCAACGCCTTTGACGCCAAGCGGATTGAGCGCGGTCGGCGTCTCGGGGTTGGCGCTCTGGATGTGCGGCATGTCATCGGCGCGCGGCATGGCGTAATCCATGAACGAGCCGGTAATCAGCTGGCCATTTTCATCAAAGCGGATTTCTTCCAGCAGCACCTGGCCGATGCCCTGCGCCACACCACCATGCAACTGACCGCCCACCAGCAAGGGGTTGAGGACACGACCGATGTCTTCAGCGCTGATATAAGCAACCACGGTCACCGTGCCGGTGTCGGGATCGATCTCGACCTCGCAGATGTGGCAACCGTTCGGGTAGGTCGGATGCGGCGCCGTAAACATGCCCTTGCCGAGCAGAGGCAGGCCGCTATCGCGCTCGACACGACGGGCCACGTCGGCCAGCGTCATCACGCCACCCGTAGCGCTGGCGCGAAACAGGCCGCCGGCGTACACGATATCCTGCGGCGCCACGCCCAGATCAAGCGCGGCGGCGGCACGTCCTGCATCGAGCAGCAGATCGACTGCCGCACTGGCTGCCGAGCCACACAGGATGGTGCCCGACGAGCCGCCATTGCCCTTGCCATCGGCGATGCTGTCGGTATCGCCCTGCACGTAAGCCACCGTCATGGCGGGCACGCCGAGGCGCTGCGCGACGATCTCGGACAACATGGTTTCATGGCCCTGTCCGACTGACATCGTGCCGACGATCAGACGCACGCTGCCATCACCATGCGCCTCGACGGTGGCCCAATCGCTCGGACTCTTGCCAAACGGTCCGCCAGCCACTTCAATGGGATTGGCGATGCCAATGCCGCGCAATCGGCCGCGGGCACGCGCGGCAGCGCGGCGCGCCGGGAAGCCGGCATAGTCGGCCATCTCCAGGGCAACGTTCATGTTGCGTTCAAACTCGCCGCAGTCGTACTTGAAAATAAACGGCGTCTGATACGGCATGGCCTCGGGCGGGATCAGGTTGCGCCGGCGCAGTTCCGCAGGATCGATGCCGGTCTCGGCTGCAGCCACATCGATGATGCGTTCGACGGCAAAGGTCGCTTCGGGCCGCCCTGCCCCGCGGTAGGACACGGTCGCCGGTGTGTGGGTGAAATAACCGAGCGCCTCACCCACGATGACTGGTGTGGTGTAGACGCCGGCAATGCCGCCGAAATTGCCGACCGGCGACATCGAACGCGCCGTCATGTAGGCGCCGACACTGACGTCATAACGCACGCGCAGCGCAGTAAATTTGCCTTGGGCGTCGAGCCCGAGTTCGCTCTTGACCCAGATATCGCGCGCCTGTTCGTCGGACATGAAGGCTTCGCTGCGCGTTGAGGTCCAGCGCACCGCCCGGCCCAGTCGCCGTGCCGCCCAGAACACCAGCATTTCCTCACGCGCCGGACCGGTCTTCATGCCAAACGAGCCACCGACTTCACCGGCCAGCACGCGCACATCGTCACGCGCAAGGCCGAAGATGGCGACAATCAGGTTGCGCAACTGATGCGGCGACTGATGCGATACGCGCAGTTCCATGCGGCCATCCGGGTCCGGATAGGCCAGCGCACCGCGCGGCTCGAGCGACATGGCCGAGACCCGCGTGATGCGCGAGGTCAGGCGCGTGACATGATGCGAAGCCGCCAGCGCCGCCTCGATCTGGTCGACACCGCCGCCGCAGAAGTGAAAAGCGAGATTGCCGGGACGATCTTCCCAGACCTGCGGCGCATCGGCAGCGGGCGCGTCGCGCAGGTCGGTGACCGCCGTTTCGGGCTCGTAATCGACCTCGACCAGTTCGGCCGCATCGAGCGCGGTAAAGAGCTGATTGGCCAGCACCATGGCGACCGGCTCGCCGACAAAACGCGCGCGATCGACCGCCAGCAGAGGCCGGCGCGTCTCGACCGAATCACCGCCGTCGGGGCGCCTGGCCTTGAACGGCACCGGCGCTTCGTTGACGCCGTCGGCGATCACATCCGCCGCCGTCAGCACCGCCACCACGCCAGGATGAGCGCGCGCCGCCGTCGCATCAATGCCGCGGATGCGGGCATTGGGATAAGGCGAACGCACGAACACCGCGATCAGCGCCTCAGGCTGGCGCACATCGTCGACGTACTGTCCGCGACCGGCGACCAGGCGGTCGTCTTCACGCCGTGTCAGCGATACGCCGTATTGAATGCCATTGGGTTTACCGTTCAGATTGCCATCCACCGTCGCCTCGCCTGCCTCACGTTTTGCAGGGGGACACGCTGTGCAGCGCGCCTGCCCCTGATTTACCCAGCTATTGCTCTGGGCTTCCCTGCCCTGCGCTGGCGCCGGGCCACAGCTACCGTTTTCATGTCCAACACGGCCGCGGGCGACATCAAGGTCGCACGGCGGCACTGAGCTACCCCGCCATTGTAACGAGGAATGCGACCGAAGGAGGAATGGCAGCCCCAATCGATGGCGTTTGGGTGTCGTTTGGGTTGCTGTTTACATCCAAAACATGAACAATGACGGCACACGTGGTCTGCTGCGGCGCTCCACAGAGCGGGAGCACCGGCGCAGCCGGCGGCGTTCCGAGACTGCAAGGAGTATCGTTCGTTGGAAAATCTGGATCTGGTGGTATTGCGTGCCCTGCGCGACTGGCGCACCGCCGGGCGCCACGCTCTGCTGGCTACCGTGGTTCGCACCTGGGGTTCGTCGCCACGTCCGGTCGGCTCGATCATGGCGCTCGCCGACAGCGGCGCGGTCATGGGTTCAGTCTCGGGCGGCTGCATCGAAGACGACCTGATCCACCAGTACAGCGAACTCTACCGCTCAGTAGCCGGCGGCAAGCTACCTGACTGGCACGGCGCGGCGCCGCAGCGTGTCAAATACGGCATCACGGCCGACGAAGCCCACCGCTTTGGCCTGCCCTGCGGCGGCACCCTCGAACTGGTGCTTGAATTCGATCCCGAAGCAGCCCTGCTGGACGCATTGCTGACGCGCCTCGAGACCGGTACGCTGGTCAGCCGTCGCACCGATCTGAACACGGGCGAGGTTGAACTCATCGTCGTCAACGGCCCGAGCGCGTTCCACCTTGACGACAACACGCTGGTCAATACCTTTGGCCCGCAATACCGCATGCTAATCATCGGGGCCGGCCAACTGAGCGAATACCTCGCTACCATGGCCCTGTTCAACGGTTTTGCCGTCACGGTCTGCGATCCGCGTCAGGAATATGCCGGCAACTGGTCTGTGTCGCAGGCCACGCTGAGCACCGGCATGCCCGACGACATGGTGCTGAGCTTCAAGCCCGACCGGCGCACCTGCGTGGTGGCGCTGACGCACGACCCCAAGCTCGACGATCTGGCCCTGCTCGAGGCCCTCGACTCGGAGGCGTTTTATGTCGGCGCGATCGGCTCGCGCAAAAACAACCAGGCGCGCCACCAGCGCCTCAAACAGCACTTCGGCAAGACAGACGCCCAACTGGCCCGCCTGCGCGGCCCGATCGGCCTCTACATCGGCAGCAAGACACCGCCCGAAATCGCGGTCAGTATCATGGCCGAGATTCTGGCGGTCAAGAACGGCATCGCCCTGCCTTCAAGCATGCAGGTGGCCGTAGCCAAAGACGGTCTGGCGATCACGCCCAACGATCCGGAAAATCTGGCCTGTGAGCGCTCCTGAGCCCTGGTCCGCCGTGGTGCTGGCGGCCGGCGCAGGAGAACGTCTGGGCGGCCTGCCCAAAGCGCTGATCCGTGTGCACGGCCGCACGCTGCTGGAACGGCTGGTCGCGGCGCTGACCGAAGCCGGCGCCGGGGAAATCGTGATTGTGCTTGGGCATTATGCCGGCCGGGTCCGGTCGGTCATCACCGAGCGCCCCGGGCAACGCGTCGTCAACGTCGCAGCGGGCGAGCAGGCTGATTCCTTGCGCGCCGGACTGACGGCCCTGCGCCCGGGCGACAACCCGGTCATGGTCTGCCTGACCGACCAGCCCCTCATCGACGCTGGCGCGCTGGCAGCCGTGCGCGCCGCCTATGCGCAACGCCCGGCCGGCATCGACATGCTGGTGCCGTGGGTCAACGACGCCCCGGGCAACCCGGTGATGATGAGCCGCGCCGTGGTCGAGGCACTGCTGGCACCCGGCCCGGCGCTTACCGGCAAGGCCTGGCGCGAGCACCATCGCCAGCGCGTGACCCGCTGGGACAGCGACAACCCGGCCTACAGTACCGATCTCGACAGCCCGGCCGACCTTGAACGCTTGCGCGACGCCGGCTGGCACATTGAACTACCCGCTGGAACAATGCCGATTTGAAACGCTGCAATGCAGCGATGAAAGTAGACGAAGCGCTCAGGCACCGGCAGCCCGCCGCACCATCAATCGACGCGTATGCCCAGAGCCTTGACAACCTTGCCGAGCCGGTCGGCGTCATCGCGCACCAGCTTGCCCAGTTCTTCGGCGCTGCCGCCGCCAGTCACCATGAATACTTTTTGGTATTCGCTGACCAGTTGCGGATCTTTGAGGATGCGATTGACGTCAGCATTGAGCTTGTCAATGATGGGCTTGGGTGTGCCGGCCGGCGCAAACAGGGCCATCCACACGCCCGACTCGTAGCCGGGCACACCCGACTCCGCGACCGTCGGCAGATCGACACCCGGAATGCGCTTGTGGCTGGCGATGGCGAGGATGCGCAGGCGGCCGGACTTTTCATGCTGTGCAAACGCCGTCAGGGGGCTGAGCATGACCTGCACCTCGCCACCCAGCAAGCCAATCAGGGCCGGGCCACCACCCTTGTAGGGCACATGGATCATCTCGGTCCTGGTAAGCGTCTTCAAGCTTTCCATGCCCAGCTGATTGGTGCCGCCGTTGCCGGACGATCCATAACTCAGCTTGCCCGGATTGGCGCGCGCATATTCGATCAGCTCGCGCACATTCTTCACCGGCACCGAGGCATTGACCGCCAGCGCATTGGGCACATTGGTGAGCAGCGTAATCGGCTGCAGGTCCCGGATCGGATCGTAATTGAGCGATTTGTACAGGCTCGGGTTGATCGACAGGCTGCTCGTACCCAGCAGTAGGGTGTAGCCGTCCGGTTTGGCCTTGGCCACGATTTCCGAGCCGATATTGGTGCCGGCGCCACCCTTGTTGTCGATGATCACGCCCTGCCCATACAACTGCTGCAGGCGGATGACCACTGGCCGCAGAATCGGATCGCTGGAGCCGCCCGGCGCGTAGGGATTGACCACGCGGATGGTCTTGTTCGGGTAATCGGCATCGGCCTGAGCCTGCGCCGTGGCGGTTATGAACGTGGCAATAAGGGCTGCAGCCACTGCACTTGCCAGCTTGATCATCTTGTCTCCTGATGGATTCCATTGTTGATTTGCCGTAACGCCAATTGCGCAGCAGTTCAGCAGAACCCCCATTATAAAGACAAGATGCTCCTAAGCCTACGGAAAGCCGGTTTCGCGCTGGCGCAACGCCGTCTGCAGCCGGAGCAGCGGAAATCAAGCCGCGCTAGGCGGTCTTTCCGGCAGGGAAACGCGCACATAATCACACGCACACGGCTGGCCGGCGGCGATATGCACAACATCATTGACTGGATCGAAGATCAGTGAAGCGATGGTCATGGTGGGTTCGGCGCCGGGATAATCGTGGGGATGTCGGCAAATCGAACGCGGCAATCCAAAATGGTCGCGCAGCACCGACTTGATGTCATCAACCGTGATTTGACCGATTTTCGGTTCGAGCAACTGCCGCGCGCGAAAATCCCGATAAAGGCTGTCACCGGTGTAGAACTTGCTCACGCCTTTGGTCTGAGCAACCAGGGATTGGAAATGGTTCGAATGGGTCAACAGGCCCCGCTCCGGATAGACCGGAAACGCCTGAAGGGGTGTCATTTCGAAATCGATGGCCATGCCGCCACTGTGGGCCACCACATAGTTGCTTGACGCACCACGTGCCGAGCGAACCAGCAGTTCAATCGCCTCGTAATAATGGCGGGCATTCAAAATGCGACGACGCAGGATGGGAATCGGCACACCAATCTGCCCGTGATCCTCGGTGGAGGTCAACAAATTGCCCACCAGCACGATCCCGTCTTCGTTATA
>CANJOT010000209.1 GCA_947475815.1 Burkholderiales bacterium
CTCCAGTTGATCCAGCGCCACGTCACCTTGCTGGATCCCGAACCACTCGGTCTGCGCGTCACGGTATTCATCCACGTCAGTCTGGAAAAACAGGTTGAAGATGCGCTACAGCGCTTTGAAGCGGCGATTTCGGCGCGGCCCGAAGTGATGGAGTGTTATCTGATGAGCGGCGACGCCGACTATCTGGTGCGCGTGGTGGTGCGCGACATCGCCGCCCTGCAGCACTTCATCGTGCGGCATCTGGCGAAAATACCCGGGGTGTCGAACATACGCTCGAGTTTTGCACTCAAGCAGGTGCGCTACAAAACCGCCCTGCCCCTGCCGCCGGAAGGCCTGACCCTGCTGGAAAAAGAGAACCGCAACCTCGACTAGCGGTGCCGGCGGCGCAATGCGAGTGAAAAGCCCAGGCCAAGCAGGATCAGTGCTGCCGCTGACGAAAAAATTACCGAGCGCGGACCGACGTGTTCAACCATCCATGCACCAAGCGACACGCCCCCCGCCTGACCCATAAAAATCAGCGTGGCAAACAATGCCACGGACGTGCCACGTGCTTCGGGCGCCAGTTGTGTGGCGTTGGTCTGCAGGGTGTTGTGCAACATGTAAAAACCGAAGCCGGCGATCAGACAGACCAGCGCGGCGATCAGCCCCGATTCGGTCGTGCCGAGGATGAACAGGCCGGCACCAAGAATCGAACAGCCAAACAACACCAGCCGTGCTTCGCCCAGCCAGGGCACCATGTGGCGCGCCACCAGCGTGTAGGACAAGGCTCCAAGACCGAATACGGCGATGATGCCGCCCGAAACGCTTGAGGACATGTTGAGCTGTGCCTGCAGGTAGGTAGGCGTGAGCGCCAGCACGGCAAACACCATGGCCGCTTCTGCCGCCGAGCAGAACAGCACCACCCGCGCCCAGGGCGAACTCAGTACCAGCTGGATGCGGGAGACAAAGCTGGCGCCGCGCACTTCGGCTACCGCAGGCTGGCGACGCAACTCACGCAGCAACAACAGGCCGGCGATGCAAAACAGCACCGAGAGCAACACAAAACCACCACGCCAGCCGGTGGTGTCGACAAACACACCTCCCATCACCTGCCCGCCGGTAATGCCCAGCGTCGTGCCCGAGGCGAGCCGCGCCAGCGTGACCTGACGTTGCGCATACGGCACACGGTCACCGATCCACGCCAAGGACACGGGAATGATGCCGGCTGCGGCACAGCCAGTGAGCACGCGCGCCAGCACCAACTGGTCCAGACTCATGGCCAGCGCACCGGCCAGACAACCCGCACAACTGACACACACGGCGACGGTGATCACCAGAAACTTGCCGTACCGATCGCCGATCGCACCGAGGATGAGCTGCATGAAACCGTAGGCAATCGAATAATACGAAATGACCCGTGCCACCTCGGGTAGCGTGGCCGAATAGGTGCGCGCCAGTTCGGGCAACATGGCGTCGGCAACGCGCATGGTTGCCGAACTGGTAAACGCTGCCACGGCAAGCAGAAAAATGACCCGTGCACCGGGCACCCGGCTTACTTCGCTCGCAGCATCACTCAAACCACGCACCCCAATCTGCCCGAACTGCATTCATCGTTCCTACATCGCACTCGCGCAAGTGGCGCATGGCAAAGCGGCTTCAGGCCACCTTGCTGGCGTACGTCCAGGCGAGTTCTGCCAATGGTCGTGTTGCCGCCGCCGCCTGCATCGCCTCGGAACTGGCGGCGATACCATCGACGGCGCGCTTTTTGATGCCCTGCAAAATGCTGGCCATGCGGAACATGTTGTACGCCAGATAAAAATTCCAGTCGCCCGCCAGCACCCGGCCGGTCCGTTGCAGATAACGCGCCACATACTGGTCGGCATCGGGGATGCCGAGCGCCGCCAGATCGAGTCCAGCGATACCACGAAACACCGTCGGCAGGACATGCCAGGTCATGCAGTTGTAGGCGAAATCACCGAGCGGGTGACCGAGCGTCGACAGCTCCCAGTCGAGGATGCCGATGACACGCGCCTCGGTGGGGTGAAATACCAGATTGTCGATGCGGTAATCACCGTGAACGATGCTGAGCGGCTCGGGGTCTTCGACAGGAATGTGCGCGGGCAGCCAATCGATGAGTCGCTCCATCACGGGCATATCTTCGGTTTTTGAGTCGAGATACTGACGGCTCCAGCGACTGATCTGGCGACCGAAATAATTGCCCGGACGGCCATAGTCAGACAGTCCGACCGCCGTCGGATCAACCGCATGCAGGGCGGCGATGACGCGGTTCATCTCGTCAAAGATGGCGCCCCGTTCGGCCGGCGTCTGGCCCGGCAGGGCCGGATCCCAGAAGATGCGGCCGTCGAGCAATTCCATCAGGTAGAACGCGCGACCGATGACGCCTTCGTCTTCACACAGACAATACATCTTCGCCACCGGTACATCGGTGGCGGCGAGCGCGCTCTGGATGCGGAACTCGCGGTCAACCGCATGCGCCGACTTGAGCAGCAGGTGGGCGGGGGCCGGTTTGGTGCGCAGCACATAACTGCGTGATGAACCGGCCAGCTTGAAGGTCGGATTCGACTGGCCGCCGGCAAAACGGCTCAGCACCAGCGGGCCGGCAAAACCCTCGACGTGCGCGCTCAGGTAAGTGCCCAGCGCGTCGAGATCGAACGGAGCCGGACCCTCGCAGGTGATGAGTCGGGTTGTCATATTCAGCTTCAGTGCGCGGGCTTGTCGCGCAGGATGCGGCGCGCGATGCTCCAGCGATGCGTTTCGGAAGGACCGTCATAAATTCGGAAGGGCCGCACATCGCGGAAGATGCGCTCGACGATGGTCTCGCCGGTCACGCCCGTGCCGCCGAGGACCTGAACGCTGCGATCGACCACGCGGAAAATCGCCTCGGCCGAAATCACCTTGGCCATGCTCGATTCAAGATTGCCCGACTTGCCCTGATCGAGCACCCAAGCGGTATGCCAGATGGTCAGGCGCGTCGAATGCAAATCCATCTCGTTGTCAGCCAGCATGAAACCAACGCCTTCATGCTCGCCGAGCTTCTTGCCAAAGGCTTCGCGATGACGCGCATAGGCCAGCGCCGTGTCATGGGCGCGGCGCGCCGCGCCGAGCCAGCGCATACAGTGGGTCAAACGCGCCGGCGCCAGCCGCACCTGGGCATAACGGAAACCCTGACCGATTTCACCCAGAACATCCTTGGCGTTGACGCGCAGGTTCTTGAAACGCAGCACGCCGTGACCACCGGGGAAACAGCGATCGAGCGAGTCCATCTTGCGCTCGAGAATAATACCGGGCGCATCCATGGGTGACAGGAACATGGTGGAAGAACCGTCTTCCATGCGCGCCATGATGATGGCCACCGCCGCACCCTCGGCGCCGGTGATGAACCATTTGCGGCCGTTGATGATGTAGTCGTCGCCATCCTTGACGGCCATGGTGTTGAGCATCGACGGGTCGGAGCCGGCGCCGGGGGCCGGTTCGGTCATGGCGAAACAGGAACGGATGCGGCCTTCAGCGAGCGGACGCAGCCAGCGTTCTTTTTGCTCGGGCGTGGCAACGATTTCCATCAGGTGCATATTGCCTTCGTCGGGCGCGAACAGGTTCATGGCGACCGGGCCGAGCACCGAATAGCCCGCCTCTTCGAAGACCACGGCACGCTCGCGGTGGCTCAGATGCAGGCCACCATATTCTTTGGCCACATGGGGCGAGAGCAAACCGGCCTCGCGCGCCAGACTGATGAGTTCCTGACGCAACTCCTCGGTCGGGCCGTGGTCGGTCATGCGCGCATCGCGTTCAAAAGGAATGATCTTGCTGGCGATAAATTCGCGCGTGCGCGCCTGCAGGTCGAGCAATTCGGGGGAAAGTGCAAAGTCCATACGCCTCACCATGTTATTGAGTTATCGGGGCAGGCAGGACGGACGGGAAGCACTGCGTCAAGGCCGCGCGCCAAGACCGTCCTGTGTAGCCCTCAATTGTAGCAAAACCATGAGGGCTCTCCCGCCATGCCACGTGCATCTTCGAATTCTTGCGGTGATTTGCGCACCTCTTTGCTACCGTAGCCGGGCTGGCAGGCACTTCCCCTGACCGATGCCGACGGCCGCGAGGACAGGGTGCGCGCCGCAGTGCGCGCCATGAAGCGCCGCTAGCGGTCTGCCCTCAATCGTCCTCGCTCAGGCGGATGCCACGCCGGCGCAGCAGAATGGGCACAAACAGCATCAGGAAGGCAAGGCCCATGATGACGGCCGAAATCGGGTGTTGAAAAAATACCAGCCAGTCCCCCTGTGCAATCGACAGGCCGTTGCGCAACTGCTTTTCGCTCATCGGTCCGAGGATCATGCCGATGATCACCGGCGCGACCGGGAAGTCAAAACGCCGCATGATCACGCCCATTACACCGATGCCATACATCAGGATCAGGTCGAGCCAGCTCTGGCGCATGCTGAACACGCCGATGGTGGCAAACACCAGAATGCCGGCGTACAACTGTGGCTTGGGGATCTGCAGCAGCTTGGCCCACATGCCCACCAGCGGCAGGTTGAGAATCAGCAGCATGACATTGCCGATGTAGAGCGAAGCGATCAGGCCCCAGACCAGCGGACCGCTGTCGATAAACAGCATCGGCCCCGGCTGCAGGTTGTAGTTCTGAAAAGCGGCAATCAGGATGGCCGCAGTCGCCGAGGTCGGGATGCCCAGCGTCAGCAGCGGCACCAGCGCACCGGTGGCAGTGGCGTTGTTGGCCGCTTCCGGCCCGGCCACTCCTTCGATGGCACCAGGACCGCCCATGGTGGCAAAGTCCTTGGGGTATTTGCTCAGCTTGCGTTCGGTGGTGTAGGACAGGAAGGTCGGAATCTCGGCGCCACCAGCCGGCACCGAACCAAACGGGAAGCCGATGGCCGTGCCACGCAGCCAGGCCGGCCAGGAACGCTTCCAGTCTGCGCGCGTCATCCAGGTCGAACCCATGCGGTTCACGCCCGTGTCTTCATTCTTGTCGTCATACATGACGGTATAAAGCGCTTCAGCCACAGCGAACAGGCCGACCGCAACGAGCACGAATTCGATGCCGTCAACAAACTCGGCAATGCCCAGAGTATAGCGCGCCGCGCCAGAAATATTGTCCATGCCGATCAGGCCGATGGCCAGCCCCACGGCCAGACTGGTCAGGCCGCGCAACATCGACGAGCCGAGCACCGCCGACACCGTCACGAAGGCCAGCACCATCAGGCTGAAAAACTCGGCCGGGCCAAAGCGCAAACCAAATTCCGCCACGGCCGGGGCAAACAGCGTCAGGCCGATGGTGGCGATGGTGCCCGCAACAAACGAGCCGATGGCCGCAGTCGCCAGCGCCGGTCCGGCGCGGCCCGTGCGCGCCATGCGATTGCCCTCAAGCGTGGTCATCATCGACGCGCTCTCGCCGGGCGTGTTCATGAGAATCGAAGTGGTCGAGCCGCCAAACATGGCGCCGTAGTAGACGCCACAGAACATGATCAGCGCGCTCGCCGGCTCGACCTTGGCAGTCACCGGCAGCAACATGGCCACGGTCAGGGCCGGACCGATGCCGGGCAACACGCCGATCGCCGTGCCCAGCAGGCAACCGATCAAGGCCCACATCAGGTTGACCGGTTGCAGTGCCAGCTCAAAACCGCCGAGCAAGAGGTTGAAGGTATCAAGCATGAATCATCCTCCGGACGCAGTGGGACATGATGAATGTTTCAGATCCAGCCGCTGGCCAGTTGCGGCAGGCTGACGTCGAGCACCATGGTGAACAACCAGAACACCGGTAACACAAGCAGAAAACCGAAGATGGCGTCACGCCACCACCTGGTGCTGCCAAAACCGCGCGCAGCGCAGACAAACAACAGGGTCGCGGCGAGCACAAAACCGATACGCGTAATCAGCAGGGCGTGCAGCAGGATGCCGGCCGACACCCACAGTCCACCGCGATAATCCGCCACCGCGTTGACCAGTTTGTCGGTGAAATTGCGAAACCCGCCGGTCAACGCCTGCCACAGGAGCAGGCCGCCAACAATGATGAGGAAACCCGAGATCAGCCCCGGAAAAAACCGTGCGCTGATGCCGGCATAACCGGTTTCGCCAGGGAAGGCGGTCGCGCCGAATCCGTAAGCAATGCCCAGGGCCAGCACAACCATCGCGATGCCCAACTGCCAGATCTTGGTCATGGTCAGAATTCCTCCACCAAAACAAAGGGGCAAGGTTGACCTTGCCCCTTTGTTTGTTCAAGTCACAGAATCAGAACAGGCCAGCCTTGACCAGCATGGCACGCAGACGGGAATGTTCGTCGTCGACGAACTTGCCATACGCATCACCGGTCACGACGCTCGAGGTCCAGATGTTTTCCTTCAGGGCGGCTTGCCACGTCTTGCTGCGCGTGGCGGCCACGACCTGCTCGGTGAGCTTCTTGGTTTGCGCCGGCGTCAATCCGGGGGCACCGTACACACCGCGCCAGTTGGCAATTTCCACATCAATGCCCTGTTCTTTCAGGGTCGGAATGGCCACGCCCGGCAGACGCGTCAGGCTGGTCACTGCGAGGGCGCGCATCTGGCCCGACTGGATGTACTTGAGCATTTCTGAATAACCGCCGGTCGCCACGGTGACGTGGCCGCCGAGCAGGGCCGAAACCACTTCACCGCCGCCGCCGAAAGGCACGTAATTGACCTTGACCGTATCGACGCCGGCATCGCGGGCGACCGCGACAATGCCGATGTGGTCGGTCGAGCCCTTC
>CANJOT010000210.1 GCA_947475815.1 Burkholderiales bacterium
ACTGCACCTTGCTGGGCAGTGGTCAGGACGCGATTTACTTCACCGGTAACTGGGGGGATTACACCAAGGCGATTGCCGGCAGCGTGGTGACCTTCAGCCGGAGTGTGGATGGCTACAGCGAGAGTGTGCGGGTGGTCGGCAACCCCGCCAATGTCAGCTTGAACGACCAACTGGTATTTGCCGACGGTGCGGTGCACTCGGGGGATGCGAAGACGGCGCTGACCGCTAGCCTGACGACGGCCATGAGCGCGGTGACGGGCTATGACGCGACCCTGATTACACCGGGGCTGGCGCCGACCTTCAGCGCTAGCGCCTTCAACAACGTGACCAATCTGGAAGTGGGCTCGAACCTGGTGCTCAACTACAGGGAGAGCGTGACGGCGATGTCCGGCAAGTATATTCACATTGTGAATGACGGCGGCACCGGCTTCCGCGGTGAAAATACCACGAATACACTGGATATTCTGGTGACCGATACGACCCAGGTCAGCATTGTCGCTGGGCGTGTGACCTTGAATCCGACGGCCGATCTCGATCTGGCCAACAACTATCACATCACGATTGATGCGGGTGCGTTCACGGGGGGGAGCAGTCGTCAAACGTCAGCGGCCTACGACGGACCAAGTACTTTGCATTTCAGCACGGTGACACCGGGAACAAGCACGCTGGCCAATGCGGCAGCCTCGCAGGTGATAAACGCAGATGGCACGCTGAGCAGCGGACACCTGTGGCTCGATATCGAAGGGATTGGCAGTCCGTCGGCGAGTTCCGGTACGGCGCTGGATTTGGCCGCCAATCACTACGCACTGGTGGCAAAGGATTACAGCAGCGCCGGTGGCGCGGATGGTTACGATGGCGTTACGACCGGCGACTTTTATGTGGCTACAAGCAATTTCGGCGCGGGCGACCTGATCTATGTCGACAATCAGGGGGGCGCTACAAACGATTTGAGCCAAACGAACATCATCAACGATGGCAACCCGCCAACCACGGTGCAGTTTGCGGGGACGGGCCTCGGGGGTATGTTAGACATATCGCTGGCAGCAACAGTGGCTACGTTTGAAACGATCTTCGAGATGAAGTCGCTACTGGGCAATGCGACGAACCCCGTGATATCGGCTTGATGCTGGTTTTTCTTCAATAAAAAGAACTTTGATGGCTTACTGTGATTATTTCTTTGCAAACAGCGCTGCGTTGCGGCCAGCCGTGCGGCCAAAGATAATCGCGTTTGCGATCGAATTGCCGCTCGCGGTATAGATCTTGCCGAGAACACCCCCCGTGGTCTCGCCGGCTGCGTAGAGGCCAGGGATCTGGCGGCCAGCTTCATCAAGCACGCGTGCATGCGCATCGATGCTCAGGCCCGTAGCGGTAAGCGCCACCGATGCAGGCTTATACCGAACCGCATAAAACGGTGGCCTGCGGATGGTCTTGAGAAGCGCAGCGTCCTTGAAAAACCGTTCATCGTGACCGGCTTCTGCGGCATTGTTGTAGGTTTTGACTGTCTCGAGAAGCGCATCGGCATCAATGCCCGCCTGTTCCGCAAGAGACTCGAGGGACATGGCACGGATCAGCTTGCCGGAGTCTGCCAAACTTGCAAGCAGTTCGCACTGATAGCTCGGATTCCGTTCCGTAGCGCAATGGCACGCAAGCCGGCTATCCTCGTCGAAGATTCCGAAACACTGGCGTCCCGGCATTCCCAACACCATCTCGACCACGATGGCCATGTTCGTCGATTCATTGACGAAACGGTGCCCTCCTTGGGTGGCAAACAAGAGCCAGGCGGGGAGTTGCGCCTGAACATCGTGTGCGAAGTTATCCGTCAACAGTACGAGCCCACGATTGAAGCCGACGATGTCGGCACCGACGGACTGTCCAAGATCGAGACCCTCTCCCTGAGAGCCTTTGCTGCCGATGTACCAGGTCCAGTCGCCGGCTGATGCGGCGTCCGGGAAGTAGCGCTGTAACTTCTCCGGGTTACTTCCGAAGCCACCCGTCGTAAGAACGACGGCGCCAGCGCTGATGGTTTCACTTCCCGAGCGGAAGCCACAAACCTGTCCGGAAGAATCCGTGATGAGCGCCGTCACCCGCGTGCGCAAGGCCACGTCGACAGGATGCTTGCCAAGGGCGGCATCGAGCGCTGCGACGATGGAGGCGCCCAGGCCGACTGGCTTGTGTCCGCGCGGTATCTCTTCCGCGCCTGAATAGTAAAGTCCTTCCGGGCGGTAGTCGACGCCAAGCGCAATCAGCCAATTCAGAGTATCGGCCGACTCCTCGCACAACTTGCGCACCAGATCGGGGACGACATCATGACGATTGACCGCCATGTAATAGCGGTACATCGCCTCCGCCGAGTCGGTAAAGCCCATCTGTCGCTGAATGTGCGTACCCGCAGCATAAAATACCCCGCCGGAAAGCACGGTCGAGCCGCCCACCTGATCTCCCGCCTCGACGAGCACGACCCTGGCGCCGTCGCTGGCCGCCGTGAGCGCCGCGCTCATGCCGGCACCACCAGCGCCAATCACTGCCACGTCATAGTCGGGATGATCCAATTGAGCCTCAAGAAAAAGAAATGCGCACTAAAGTCAATAAATGCAGATTCAGTCAATCGTGACCTCCAGCGCTGACGCCGGAAACTGCAACACAAGCACATCAAGACCTTGCTCGCCGGCAACGAAAGTCTGCGCCGGCTCGTCTGGCGATGCAAAGGCACACGCCATGCGCGGCATGGTCTGACCTCTCAGGCGCATCTGGCCAGAAGTGACCACGAGGAGCGGCCTCCTCCGCGTTCATGCGTGGGCTCCCGCATAGACTGGCCCGGACCTAGGCGCACAAGCCAGGCTGCAAGTCCTGTGGCATCGGGCTCGATCGCCGTCTGCGCTGCGGGCTCTTGCCGTGCGATCATCGATTTGGCCTCGGATGGGAGAAATGGCCCTGCGTAGGCATGACGTTTGGGCCGCCGGCTCATCATGGCGCGGGATTCGGGCATGTACCAGACTCCGCCCCCCGTCATTGCACGCAAGGTGAGGTACTGCAACCCTGCTTGCCCTGCAATGATCGGCCCGTAGGCCGCGTCGCGCGATGCATAGTGCACAGTGAGCGGCGCAAGTCGGTGTTGCCCGAGCGAGCCACTGCCCGACACCACCACCTGAAACTGTTCCTGCCGATGGTAATGCACAGGCAAGGTCCAGCCTGCGTCCTGAGTGACCAGCAAAGCCAGCGGCCCCGGGCACGCTGCTTCGTCGCTTTCGATCATGTACTCAGCCAGCCCATGGAACTTCTCGTCTGCGAAGACCTTGTGGCTCACGCGTTGCTCAAGACTTCCAGTGCGCAGCATGGTGTTCTCTCCTTTGCCCGGGAGTGTCTGGAGTTCTTCGGCAAATCGCAGCGTTCCTAATTGACAGCCTGACCTTTCAGGGCGCGCAGGCCCGGGTTGTCACGAAACTGCTTTTCCCAGAAGTTGCTGTCCGCCTTGAGCACGCTCGCCAACTCGGCCGAACCGAGATGCATCACCTGAATCCCTGCCTTTGTCATCGTTTCGTTATAGGCCTGTGTCGCCGTTGCCTGCCGAACCGCTTCATCGAGCCGCTTGAGCACGTCGGGAGGCATACCTTTGGGCCTGACCAGAGTGATCTTCGTTTCATCCACGAAATCGACTCCGCTTTCCTTCCAGGTCGGCACATCCGGCAGCGAACTGGAGCGCTTGGAGGCGGTAGAAGACAAAAAGCGAAACTTTCCTGTTGCCACGTGAGGTGCGGTGACGGACGTGAAGCCGACCACCATGTCAATGTCGCCACTCAACATTCCTGCCACTGCCGGCGGCAGTGCCTGAAAGGGAACGTGCGTGAATTTGATCCCAGCTTCGTTTTGAAGAACCTCGGCGACAATGTGCGAGGCCGTCCCCGTGCCCCCCGACCCTAAGGTGAGCTTCCCGGGATTACGCTTGGCGTAGGCGATAAATTCCTTGAAGTTGGTGTAAGGCCCGTCTGCCCGTACGGCCAGCACGAGTGGCGTCGCGGTGAGGTTCGCAACGGGCGTAAAATCTTCCAGAGCGTACGGTGTCGGCCTTAGATGAGGGAGAACGGTCAGCGCCGAAGAGCCCACCATGAGCAGGGTGTAGCCGTCGGGTTCCGCCTTCTTGACCATTTCGGTCCCGATTACGCCACCGGCACCCGGCCGATTTTCGATCACCAATGGCTGACCAAGGATCTTCTCCAGAACCGGGGCAAGTCCGCGAATATGTAAGTCAGAATTGCCTGGCAAATAGGGAGCGATCACCCGGATGGCCTTGGTCGGCCAGGTCTGTGCCCCGGCCGTGCAACTGAGCCCAAGCGCTACGAGGAACATCGGGACGATTTTGATCGAGCGCATCAAGTCTCTCCTTGGCCGAATGAACACAAAGTTGGTTGAACTGAATAAGTCGGCGGTGCGGCCACCCTGACGCAAAACGCATGCGTTATGAACGAAGAATTCGTCCAATCGGAATTGCGATAATAATGAAGCAAATGACACAGGTTGCTGCGCAAGGATTCGAGGTGCACCGCCGAGCCGCGGCCAGTTCGTCCTCATGTAGACAAAAATTCCGTCCGCATCACAAAGTCGAAGCCGTCCCCTCCCTTTGTTGCCTTGCGCGCTGACTCGCTTAGCTCTTTTGCCAAGTATGTAATTAGGCTACCTGGAGTTCAAGACTGCTCTCGCTTTTGTGCATACCGCGCACAGTTCATGCGCTCCCTGACTCAGGAAAGGTCCAGGGTTACTCGCCTGCGTGAAGCGCTGCGCAGCACGATCTCCACTGACTTTAGAGCTGGACTGATCGAGCCTAGCGCAATTTTTTGTCCGAATGATTGCGGCAGATCAACGGTAAAACCGTAGCGAATCAGACAACGGACAGGCCGACGATTGACTTGACCTGATGCTCAAACCATACTCTCCTGCACAGCGCACCCGATGCGCCGACCAAACACAAGGGAGACTGCGCGATGCGGACAGCGGCGATGGGACAAAAAACGTGGGCGAAATTTTTCCACAAAGGACTAATCGTCCGCATGCTGGCACTGATGCTTGCTGCAGGCATTCCCGCATCCGCTGCCTGGGGGCAGGCTTATCCAAGCCGCACAGTGCGTATCATCGTGTCCTATCCGCCGGGTGGCCCCTCAGATCTGATCAGCCGGGTGATTGCACAAAAGCTCACCGATGCACTCGGCCAGACCTTCCTGATTGACAACCGTGGCGGCGGCAACGGCGTGATCGGCAACGAAATTGTGGTGCGCGCCCCGGCCGAGGGCTATACGCTGCTGCACGGCTCAACCTCGCTGGCCAGCAACAACAATCTTTTTTTCAAGCTGCCCTATGATGCATCGAAGGATCTGGTGCCCATCACGCTCACGGCCACCACCCCGTATTTCCTGGTCATCAATGCGGCGCTGCCGATCAACAACGTCAAGGATCTGATCGCGTACGCAAAAACCAAACCCGGGCAAGTCAATTTCGCCTCCGCCGGCAACGGCGCCGGCACCCATCTTGCCGGCGAGATGTTCGCGGTTGAAACCGGGACAAAACTGGTGCACGTGCCCTATAAGGGCACCGGGCCGGCGGTGACCGACCTGATCTCGGGCCATGTGCAATTGATGTTCGTTGGCCTACCGGCCATTATTCAGCACGTCAAAACGGGCAGACTGAGGCTGCTTGCGGTGGCCGATCCAAAGCGTTCACCCCTGATGCCTGAACTGCCCACGGTCGCCGAAGGCGGCGTACCCGGGTTTGAATCGTCGGCCTGGTTCGGCCTGTTCGGACCGGCCGGCATGCCGCGCGAAGCGCGCAACCGCATTGCCGCTGCCGTGGCGAAAATCATGCAGAGCCGTGAGGTGCAAGAGCAGATCACGAGCATGGGCGCAGTCTCGGCCTGGAACACGCCGGAACAGTTCGAAGCCTACTTTAAAGAAGAATCGGCGCGCTATGTCAATCTGTTCAAGACGACCCACATCAAGGTGGACTGAGCCCCCCCCCGCATGATTGCTCATCTCTATGCGGGAAGCCCCCCATCAAAGCAGCCTGACGGGAGAGCCCATCGATTCGCCGCTGTATTGATGAGCGCTTTGATCGAGCCTATTGCCGTGGAATATTGGCCTCTTTGACTACACGTGCCCACCGCACGAGATCTTCACGAATGAGCTTGCCGAACTCTTCAGGCGTTCCACCGGTTCCGTCAAGGGTCACACCGAAGGAAACAAATTTTTGTACGAAGTCTGGTTGCGCGAGGACAGCGTTGACTTCACGATTCATGCGCTCGACGATCGCCTGGGGCGTCTTGGCAGGGTACCAAAGGCCAAACCAGCCGACGATTTTCTGGAGCTCTGGGAACCCGAGTTCGCCGAATGTGGCGACTTGGGGGAAGGCCTCGGAACGGGTAAGCCCGGTATAAGCCAATGCACGCAACTGACCCGACTTTATCAGGGCGGCTGCGTCGCCAGGAACCACAATGCCCATGTGCACCTGTCCGCCGATGATATCGGTAATTGCCTGTGGAGAACTCTTGTAGTTGATCTGGATGAAGTCGGTGCCGGTCACCAATTTAAACAACTCGGCGGCCAGGATGGCAGTCGGGGTGACCGCAGCGTAATTGAGCTTGCCGGGAGTCGCTTTGGCACTGGCCAACAAATCCGCGACCGTCCGATAGGGTGAACTGCCGCCCACGACCAGATAGGAGCGGATTCCGCCGACATAGGCCA
>CANJOT010000211.1 GCA_947475815.1 Burkholderiales bacterium
CAGGTGCGCCAGCGACCCTGGTGGCAACGCCGCAATCTGTGGCTCGGCCTGCTCGTGCTGACCCTCGCCGGCGCCGGTCTGTGGTGGTGGCTGGCGCAACAGGAAAGTGACGCCGCACCGCGCTACATCACCGAGCCCGCGCACCGTGGCAATCTGACGCTGACGGTCGCCGCCAACGGCACCTTGCAGCCGACCCGGCTGGTCAATATCGGCAGTGAACTGTCGGGCACCGTGCTGCACGTGCTGGCCGACGTCAACGACACCGTCAAGGCCGGACAGATTCTGGTTGAACTCGACACTGCCAAGCTGGCAGCCCAAGTACAGCGCTCGCGCGCCGCGCTCGATTCGGCACAGGCCCGCCTGTTGCAGGCCTCGGCCACGGTACGTGAATCGCAGGCCAGTCTGGCGCGCCTGCAGGAAGTGGCACGGCTGTCCGGCGGCAAGGTGCCGTCTGTGGCCGAACTGGACAGCGCCAGTGCCGTAGCCGAACGCGCCCGCGCCGACGAGCGCAGCATGCGCGCCTCGATCGATGATGCCCGCGCCGCCCTGTCGACCGATGAGACCAGCCTCTCGAAAGCAAGCATCCGCTCACCGATCAAGGGCATGGTGCTGACGCGCTCGGTCGAACCGGGCAACGCCGTGGCCGCGTCGCTGCAGGCCGTCACCCTGTTTACCCTGGCCGAAGACCTGACGCGCCTCAAGCTCGAGGTTAAGGTCGATGAGGCCGACGTCGGCGCCGTGCAGAAGGGCCAGAAGGCCACCTTTACCGTCAGCGCCTATCCGTCGCGCAAATATCCGGCGCTGATCCGCCGGGTTGCCTATGGCTCGACCCTGACCGACAACGTCGTGACCTACACGGCAACGCTCGATGTGGACAATAGCGACCTGAGCCTGCGGCCCGGCATGACCGCCTCGGCCACCATCACCGCCAGGGAGCGCATTGATGCCCTGCTCGTGCCCAATACGGCGCTGCGTTACTCACCCAGCCAGAAGGCGGTTGCCGAGGCCAAGAGTGCGGGCGGCATTCTCTCCAGACTGATCCCGCGCATGCCCCGCAGCGGCCCGCGTGGCGGCGCTGGTGTCGCAGCGGGCAAGCAGGTCTGGGTGTTGCGCGATGGCCAGCCCGTGGCCGTGCCGGTCACCCTTGGCATCAGCGATGGCCGCATGACCGAAATCCTCGCTGGTGCGCTGCAGGCCGGCACGGCGGTCATCACCGACCAGCAGGCGGCGGGCGCGGCACCATGAGCAGTCCGGCTGCGCTGCCCCTGATCCGCCTGCGCGCCATTACCAAGACCTATGGCGAGGGCGCAACGGTCCTGCAGGCTCTCAAGGGCGTGGATCTGGATATTGAACAGGGCGACTTCGTCGCCATCATGGGTCCGAGCGGGTCGGGCAAGTCGACCGCCATGAACACGCTCGGCTGTCTCGATCGCCCGACCAGCGGCGAATACCTGTTTCTCGGCGAACATGTTGAGGCACTGTCGCGCGACCAGCGGGCCGTGCTGCGGCGTTCCTACTTCGGCTTTGTGTTTCAGGGCTTCAACCTGCTGGCGCGCACCTCGGCCCAGGAGAACGTTGAACTGCCCCTGCTGTACCGCGGCGTCTCGGCGGCGGCACGCCATGCCGCCGCCGCCGAGGCGCTTGCCTCGGTCGGTCTGACCGGCTGGGAAAAACACATGCCCAACGAGCTTTCGGGCGGACAGCAGCAGCGCGTAGCCATCGCCCGCGCCATCGTCAGCAAACCCGCCGTGCTGCTGGCCGACGAACCAACCGGCAACCTTGACACACGCCGCAGTCATGAAATCATGGAACTGCTCTGGCGCCTCAATGTCGAGCGCGGCATCACCGTGCTCATGGTGACGCACGAGCAGGACATGGCCGCCTACGCGCGCCGCATCGTCCATTTTGTCGATGGCGTGGTACACCGCGATACCATCAATGAACATCCGGCCGGGATGGCGGCGAGCGCCGCGGCAGCGGCGACCAGAGAGGTGTCCTGATGTGGCTCAACACCCTGCTGCTGGCGCTACGCTCGATCCGCCGCAATCTGCTGCGCTCCTTCCTCACGGTCCTGGGCATCGTCATCGGCGTGAGCGCCGTCATCACCATGGTGACCCTCGGCAACGGCGCCACGCTGGCGGTGCAAAACCAGATCTCCAGCCTCGGCACCAACCTGCTGCAAATCCGCCCCGGCCAGCGTATGGGACCGGGCACCGGCGGGGCTCCCGCCTTCAAGGAAGAAGACGGTGACGCCATTGCCAGCCAGATCGGCGGCATTGCGGCGGTCGCACCCGAGGCGCGCACCGGCACCACCGTGGTGGCCGGTGGACGCAACTGGACCACCAGCATCATCGGCAGCACCAATGCCTGGCTGAGCACCGGCAACTGGGTACTGCGTAGCGGCCGCGAATTCAGCAACGACGAGTTGCGCGGCGGCGCCGCGGTCTGCCTGATTGGCGCCACCATCCAGCGCGAACTGTTCGGTACACGCATGCCACTGGGCGAACTGCTGCGCGTCAAACAGTTTTCGTGTGAAGTGGTCGGCGTGCTCAACACCAAGGGCCAGGGCGCGTTTGGCAACGATCAGGATGACTTTGTCTTCGTGCCCATCAAGACCCTGCAGCGCCGGGTCACGGGCAGCCTGCGCGTCAACACCCTGCTGGTGTCGATGAACGATGGCAGTGATGCCACGCGCCTCAAAGCCAGCCTGACGCAGTTGCTGCGCGAGCGCCGCAAACTGGCGCAGGCCGATGAAGACAACTTCAATGTGCTCGACACCCAGCAACTGGCCGACACCCTGTCTGGCACGACCAAAATCCTGACCATGCTGCTCGGCGCAGTCGCCGCCGTCAGCCTGCTGGTAGGCGGCATTGGCATCATGAACATCATGCTCGTCAGTGTCACCGAACGCACGCGCGAGATCGGCCTGCGACTGGCCATCGGTGCGCTCGAGCGTGAGGTGCTGCTGCAGTTCCTGATCGAAGCCGTGGTGCTGGCCGCGCTCGGCGGTCTGATCGGCATAGCGCTGGCCACCGGCGCCTCACTGCTGCTGTCGGCGGTGATGGATGTGCCGTATATCTTCAACCTCGGCGTCAACGTCCTGTCGTTCGTGTTTTCGGCCGCGATTGGCGTGTTGTTCGGTTATTTTCCGGCACGGCGCGCAGCGCGCATGGACCCGATCGACGCCCTGCGCCACGAATAGCGCGGCGCGCGCCAAAACCGGTATCATCACTGCCACGCACGACGCACGTGCGGGGCGCTGGCTCCGTCGTCCGCTGAGCACAAGACAACAACAACGACCGGAGACCCGCAATGACCGAAGCAGCCCGCAAGAGCTTTCCGTCCGACCCCTATGCCGTGCCCAATTTCTGCAAGCGTTATACCGACCGGGTGGTCATCATCACCGGCGGTGGCCAGGGTTTTGGCCGCGTCACGGCCAAGCGCCTGGCCGAAGAAGGCGCCAAAGTCGTGATTGCCGACATTCAGGACGACAAGGGTGCCGCCACCGCGCGCGAGCTGTCGGCCGAAACCGGCCAGCCGATGATCCACATCGGCGGTGACCTGTCACAACGCAGCGTCGCCAAACAGCTGGTCGAGCGCACCATGGACACCTGGGGGCGCATCGATGCCTTCATTGGCAACGCCGCCTACCAGGCGCGCCTGCCCTTTCTCGAGTTCCCCGACGAAGAAGAACAGAAATCGGTCAACACCAATGTCTGGGCGCTGGTCCGGCCGCTGCAGGCCGTGCTGCCGGTGATGATGAAACAAAAATATGGCCGCGTCGTCACCGTGGGTGGCCTGGCGTTTGAACGTGGCGGGGCGTGGCACAGTTTTCTGGCCGGTGTCGGCAAGGGTGCAGCCCTGGGCCTGACCACCACCCTGGCCGGTGAGTTCGGTAGCTTTGGCATCACCTTCAACTGCGTCTCACCCGGTGGCATGGAAACCTACAACGACGGCACGGTCGACTCGCTCGCCGGTGGCCGCGACCCGCGCAGCGGCGTGCCCAACGCCTCGCCTGAACAGATCAAGCGTTACCTCGGCGGCGCCGAAGCGGCGGTAGGCGGCGGACCGATGAACCGCGGCCGCTGTCATCCCACTGAAGTGGCTGCGGTGGTGGCGTTTTTCGCCTCCCACGAGGCATCGTTCGTGACCGGACAGCTGATCAAGGTGAGTGGCGGGCAGAGCATGCTCTGACGGGTAAGGCAACGGTGCAACAGCAAGGGGATATCGCGCGAAGCGGATTCTGATTGTGATCAGCGCCACGGAAAGCCTGGGGACTCCCGGGCTTTTTTTCACCTGTCGAAGAGCGCCTGAGGCCGATGTTGCGTTTTGGAAACGAATTATTGATTTTTCCATCTGAATCATGGATCGATCCGCTGCCATCTCGCGAAGCGGATCCAAAACTTAAAACAATTCTATAAATTGCTGTAATGCTAGGTTTAGGCAAAGCCATCCAGCACGCTCCACGCCCCCCCCCGTACGATTGGCGACTCAAGTCATGTATTTTCGGCGAGCTCGTGAGATCCAAACGAAAAATTAACCAATTTGCCAAATTTAACCCATTAGGTTATTATTTTCATGGAAAAGAGCCTTCCCCATTGCAAATTAGCTCTCATCAAGAGTTTGATCTGTTCGGGCAAGGTGCGATCTACCTACGCGGCGATCTCCGGCGGCGCAGCGCTCGGGTATGATTTTGAGGACATGCTGGCTATCGTCATGGCGCTATCGCCGCAGGACTTTTATAAGAGCATGACGACCCATGCCAACCATCGCGTCTGGCAAGACGTGTACCGACCGAGCACATGCGCCGGAAGAGTCTATCTAAAGTTAACCGTGATTGACGACGTATTGATCGTCTCATTCAAGGAGATGTGAAATGAAATGCATGACATGTGGCGCGAAGGGCACGGTACGCGGAGTCAGGGACATGCCCTACCTTTACAAGGGTCAAGCCACCATGATTCCCGGCGTTAAGGGCGACTACTGTTCAATCTGTGGCGAAACCCTGCTTGATGCGGCGGAATCATCGCGCATCAGCCTGGCCATGCGGGCCTTCAACAAGAAAGTGAATGCCGCAATCGTCGATCCAGGTTTTATCACCACGGTGCGCAAGAAGCTTGCGCTCGATCAGCGCGAAGCAGCCGATATTTTTGGAGGTGGGGTGAACGCATTTTCGCGCTATGAGACTGGCAAAACTAACCCGCCACTAGCCTTGGTAAAATTGCTGAGAGTCCTTGACCGACACCCTGAGTTGCTCGAAGAAATACGATCAGACATGATTCCAGAAGGTATTGAAAATGGCAGCCGGGAGCGGCTCTAAGCCATCCATCACCCCATCGATACCTTTGAGAACGAGCCAAATTCAACGCATTGCCGAATCTTCAATTATCCACCTCCGGCCCCTCGGCGGCCAGATGCGGCAGACTGTGCCGCAACGCCTCCCTGTTGCGCCAGACGTGCTCCCGCATCAAAGCCTCGGCCCTTGTCCCCTGTCCGTTTCGAATCGCGTCAATGATCTCGCGGTGCTCTTGATGCGAGGCGCGGGCACGGTCGCGCGGGTAGATGGTCTGGAACAGGGATGATGCCGGCGCCAGGCGCGGATCGCGCAAACGTGGCAGGCGGCGCATCTGGCCGGCCATTTCGGCGAGGTGGCGGTTGCCAGCCAGATCAAGCAGGCGGAAGTGGAAGGCACGGTTGAGCTCGCCCCAGTCGCGATGCTGTTCTACCGCCCAGTCGGGGCCATTGAGCAGCGTATCGCCACGGACCATCAGGGCATCGAGTTCGGCGCCCGCTTCGGCGGACAGGCCTTGTTCGGCAACCAGCCGGCAGGCCATGGCTTCGAGCGTGGCGCGCACGTCGTAGGCGTCGAGCAGATCCTTGAGGTCAAAGCGGCGCACCACATAACCGCGGTTGGGTGAGTAGGACAACAGGTTTTCGTTGGCGAGGATGCGCAGGGCATCGCGCACCGGCGTGCGCGAGACATTCATGCGCTGGGCCAGCATGGCCTCGGTCATGTGCAGGCCAGGCGCGAGTTCACCGGCCAGTACCATCTGGCGCAGGCGGCTGGTCACGTCGAGGGCGCGGGTCACCATGCTTCAGTTCGCACGGATGCCTGAAGCCACGCCCATGACAAGCCTGCGGCGAGCGCCAAGCCGGCCCGTGGCGCTGTGGGGTGCGGCGGATGCTGCGGGATCAGAACTCATGGTCAAACCTTGTGGGACGAATCAAGATCAGGGCGCTGCCAGATCCACGGCCGCGCAACGCGGTCGCGCACCTGCCAGTCGACAATCTGTGGTCGCTGTTTGAGGGTCAGCGCAATCTCATCCAAACCTTCGAGCAGCATTTCGCGCTCCAGGGCATCGATGGAAAATCCATGTTCCGCGCCGCTGGCATCACGCACCAGACAATGTTCAAGATCCACCTCAAAACGGGCGGCAGGGTCTTCGGCCTGATCCGTCAACTGTGCCACGATGTTGGCGTCAAGCACCACCGGCAATAAACCGTTGCGCACGCAGTTGCCGCGAAAGATGTTGCCAAAGCTGGGGGCGATGACGCAGCGAATGCCAAACTGATCGAGCGACCAGGCAGCCGCCTCACGCGACGAGCCGCAGCCAAAATTGTTGCCGGCGATCAGCAGGCTGGCCTCACGCCAGGGCGCACGGTTGAGCACGAACCCAGGCTGCTCGATGCGTGTGCCTGGCTCATAACGCCAGTTCGCAAACA
>CANJOT010000212.1 GCA_947475815.1 Burkholderiales bacterium
AGCCCAACGAGCCTGCAAATCCCTTATCCCCAATGTTAGTATGTTTGCCACATTGCAGAGGTCTGGAATGCGCTGGTTTCCGGAAACACGTTTAGTCACGCAGCCCGCAGAGGCTCGCTTAATCGTTAAAGGTGCGATCTTCAAATGACAAATTCCTTCGTCTCTGATTTCACGCGCAGCCTGCGCGGCGTTGTTGCGAACATGGGCAGCACAGTGCGCCTGCTCGGCCTGAGCCTCGGTGTCGCGCTGTTCGCAAGCTCAAACATCGCCCTCGCTCAGGCGAGCTTCCCCAACAAGCCCCTGCGCATCATCGTGCCCAACAGCCCCGGCACGCTGGCCGACAGCGTGGCGCGTTTGATGGCGGTGGAGTTGTCCAAGGTGGTCGGCCAGCCGGTTATTGTGGAAGACAAGGCGGGCGCGGGCGGACGGATCGGCATGGAGTTTGTGGCGCGTGCGCCGGCCGATGGCTACACCATTCTGTCGGCGACCATTCCCAGCCTGGCCAGCTTGCCGGCCACGGTCAAGGACATGAGCTTTGATCCGCTCAAAGATCTGCCGCCGTTTATCTCGGCCGGTGAGGTGCGTTTTGCGCTGGGCACGCCGGCCAGCCTGCCGTGGAAGAGTTTCCGTGATCTCGTGGCAGATGCCCGGGCCAATCCCGGCAAGTACAACTACGGCTCCTCGGCGCCAACCATCCGCCTGCCGACTGAAGCCTTGCTGCGTGGCGCCGGCATCAACATCGTGCACGTGCCGTACTCCGGCGCCGGGCCGTATTTTCAGGCCCTGATTGCCGGACAGGTGCAGATGGGTCTGGTCAATGAAGCGCAGGCGGTGACGTTTGGTGAACGCTTCCGCGTGCTCGGTGTCACGGGCGAACAGCGCAGTTCGGCGTTTCCGAATGCGCCCACCATGAGCGAACTGGGTTATCCGGAAATTCGCGGGCTGGTGTATTCCTTCCACGTCGCGGCGGGCACCCCGAAGGCCATCGTCGACCAGTTGTATGCCGCCTTCTCCAAGGCCTTGCAGACCAAAGAGGCCAAAGATCAGCTGGCGCTGCTCAAGCTCGTGCCGATCAGCGACAACACCCCGGAATCCAACGTCAGGCGCCTGCAGGACGAGGCGCGCCTGCTGACCAGTATTGCCAAGGCGATCAACATGCAGCCCGAATAAGAACAACGCTGTTTTTCAGGTCAGGAATCATGTTCGAGATCATACCGAGCCCTCGCCCCGTGGGCGCCGAAGTGAGGGGGCTGGATTTGTCTGAGCCCCTCGATGCCGCAACCGTGGCGCGGGTTCGGGATACGCTGAGCAAGCATGGCGTCCTCTATTTCCGCAACCAGCAGCTCACGCCTACCCGGCAGGTGGCGTATCTCGAGCAGTTCGGCACGATGCAGCCTTACGATCCCAAGGCGCCGTTCCGGCTGGAAGAAGCGCGCGATGTACTGGTACTGTCCAATGCGTATGAACAGGGCAAGCCCGTCGGGATCATCGAAGCAGGCCAGTACTGGCACTCCGACTTGTCTTACCGGCCCGATCCTCCGCTGTATGCGGGCCTGTTTGCCGTCGAGGTTCCGCATGACGATGCCGGTCGGTCGCTTGGGGGCACGATGTTCGTGGGCACTGCGCATGCGTATGACACGCTCAGCCCGGAACTGAAGGCGCGCGTCGAGGGCCGCACCGCACTGCATGACCGCGACAAGCGCCGCTTCTCGGCAACGCGGCGGACCCAGCCCAACGAGTTCGATGGCGCCAGCCAGACGCAGGCCCAGCCCATTGTGCGCGTCCATCCGGTGACCGGGCGCAGGGGCTTGTATGTCAACCAGACGTATACCGCGGCAATCACGGGTATGGATCCGGAAGAAAGCGATGCCTTGCTCGAGGCCCTGTACCAGCACCTCTACCGGCAAGAAGTGCGCTTCACCCACCAGTGGCAGGTGGGCGATCTGCTCATGTGGGACGACTGCGCCGTGCAGCATCACGCCATCAATGACTACCAGTTGCCGCAGCGCCGCCTGATTCATCGCGCAGTGCTGGAAGGCAGCAAACCCTTTGGGGTGACGAGGGCTGAAACCGTTCAGGCCTGAATGGCGCTGCAGGGCAGGGGGGGGCTCGGCACACCTGCTTTGCTGATTCGTGGTCTCATGCGCTTTACCCCCCCCACCTTCACGGAGAATTTCATGATCCAGGCGATCTGGCAAAACACGGTCATTGCTCAGACCGGGACCTTTGAAACGGTCGAAGGCAACAAGTACTTTCCGGCCAACAGTTTGGACATGCGCTATTTCCAGCCGAGTGCCACGCATACCACCTGCTCGTGGAAGGGCGTGGCCAGCTATTACGACGTGGTGGTCGATGGCCAGGTCAACAAGGATGCCGCCTGGTATTACCCGGCGACCCTGAAAGCGGCCGCCAATATCGAGGGCTATGTGGCGTTCTGGCGCGGCGTGCAGGTGAAGGATGCGGCGCAAGGGGAGCCGTGACTATTGCCACGCCGGGCAGGGCGGACGGACACGCTCTTGCACGGTGCGACCTGCATCGTCTGGACCGCGCGCTTGGTGCGGAGTCGTTGCAGGGCACGCGCGCGATGTTTGCGCCTCTGCAGGCGCCGCTGGATGCCACGATCCGCGTTGATCCGGACCAGCCTTACGGTGTCCATCCCCGGCAATGCCTCGACCTGTTCATGCCGCAACAAGCGCCGGTAACCGAGGGGTACCCCGTGCTGGTGTTCGTGCATGGCGGCGGGTTTTCATCCGGCGACCGGCGTGTGGAGGGCACACCGTTCTTCCAGAACGTCGGGCTCTGGGCGGCGCGCAATGGCTGGCTGGGCATCACCATGAGCTACCGGCTGGCACCGGAATTCAAATGGCCTTGCGGCACCGACGATGTCGCTCTGGCCGTTCAATGGATCAGGCGCAATATTGCCAGCCGTGGCGGGAACCCCGAGCGGATTGTCTTGATGGGCCACTCTGCCGGTGCCGCTCACGTGGCTGGTTTCGTGGCACGCTCGCTCGACTGGCGGCATGACGGCGTCCGCGCTGCAGTGCTGCTCTCGGGTCTCTATGACCCGTCGACCATGCCAGCTGCTCCGTGGCTTGCAGGCTATTACGGCAACAGTCCCGGAGCGGAACAAAGCACCGTCGCAGCCCTGGCCACGGCTGCCATCCCCTTGACCCTGACTGTTGCCGAGTTTGACCCGCCGGAATTTGTTGGCCAGTGTGCGCTGCTCGAGTCGGCCCTGCGTGGCGCCGGCCAGGGTCCGGCGGAAATGCTGCGCCTGCAAGGGCACAACCACTACTCTTCGGTATTGCATTTCAATGCCGAAGACAGCCCGCTCACGGTCCATCTGCGCCGCCTGGCCGGGCCGTCTGCCAATTCTTGACAGCATCTTGACGCTGCCGCTACACTCGGCCGATATTTTAGATATGTGCGTAGCGAAAGCATGACGGGCAATTGCCGCGGTCGCTCGAAGCTGGCCAGGGAGACTGTGTGGAACCAATAGCCTTTGGTGTGTTCGATCATGTGGACAAGAATGACCTGCCACTGGCCGATTTTTATGAGGCGCGGCTCAAGATCGCCGAAGCTTACGATCGCGAAGGTTTCTTCGCCTACCACTGTGCCGAACACCATCTGACTCCAGGCGGTATGGCGCCTTCGCCGTCGGTGTATCTGTCGGCCATCGCGCAGCGCACCAGCCGCTTGCGCTTTGGCCCGATGATCTACACGCTGCCGCTCTACCACCCGGTCCGCCTTGCGGAAGAAATCTGCATGCTTGATCAGCTCAGCCGCGGGCGCCTCGAAATGGGTTTCGGGCGTGGCTCCAACCCCATCGAGATCAGCAGGTATTTTGGCAGTAGCGCCGAGAGCGCAGAAGCCGTCTACCGGCAATCGCTCGACACCCTGAAGGATGTCCTGTCCAAACGGACCATGCGCTTTCTGGTCGGCGAGGAGATGCGCGACGTCCCCTTGCCGATCGTGCCGTATCAGACGCCTTATCCGCCCATCTGGTATGGCGTGCATTCGGTCGACAGCACCGAACGGGCTGCCGACATCGGCAGCCACATCATGAGCCTCGACAGCGCGCTGGAAACGCGCTCGTATTCGGAACGCTACCGCGAAGTCTGGGCAGCCCGGCAGGGCCCGCCAGTGCCATTGCCCAAGATCGGCCTTGGCCGGTTTGTGGTGGTGGCCGATACCGACGAGGAAGCGGTCCGCCTGGCCCGCCCCGCCTACGCGCGCTGGCACTCGAATTTCATGTACACCAGCCGCATGCATGGTTACAAGATCGCGCTCACCCGTCCCGACAATTTTGACGACATGCGTGACGCCGGCAAGGCGATTGCCGGCACGCCCGCGACCGTGGCGGCCTTCGTCAACGAGCAACTGGAAATATCCCGGGCGAATTATTTCGTCGGCCAGTTTGCCTTTGGCGACCTGCCGCTGGATGCAACCCTGAAATCGATCGAACTGTTTTCCCGGCAGGTGCGCCCCGCACTTGCCCGGCAGTGGCAACAATAACAATACCCCGATCTCATATTCTGAGAAGGAGACATCTGATGAATCTGTTTCGCAATCTGTTGGCGGCGCTCGCGCTCACCTCTGTCAGTGCTCTGGCATTGGCCCAGTCTTCCTGGCCGGACAAGCCGCTTCGCCTGATCGTGCCCGCCGCGCCGGGCGGCGCCAGCGACCTGCTGGCGCGCATTCTGGCTGAGAAGCTGGGGCAGGCTCTGGGTCAGCAGGTGATCGTTGACAACCGTGCGGGTGCATCGGGCGCGATTGGTGCAATGGCCGTGGCCAGGGCGGCGCCGGATGGGTATACCTTGCTACTCGGTGGTCAGGGTGCCAATGTACTCAACATGGTGATGTTTCCGGAGCAGGGCCTGACGACGCGTGATTTTGCGCCGATTTCGCTGGTGGCCTCGGGCCCGTTGCTGTTATTGGTGGCGCCGTCGGCACCGTTCAAGAGTCTCACTGAACTGGTGGCTGCGGCCAAGGCGGCGCCGGGCAAATATTCGTTTGCTTCGATTGGCCTCGGTTCCGCCGGGCACATGACTGGTGAGGCTTTGATGGCGCGCGCCGGTATTAAGCTGTTGCACGTGCCGTACAAAGCGGGCGGGCAGATTTTCACGGACACGATGTCGGGTCAGGTGACCATGATGTTTGGCATCGGCGTGCGCAACTACATTGACGATGGCCGGCTCAAGGCTCTGGGCGCCACGAGCCTGCGTCGTTCGTCGATTGCGCCGGATGTGCCCTCGTTTGCCGAGTCCGGTCTGCGCGATTTTGAAATCGATACCTGGTTCGGAATTTTTGCACCGGCCAAAACACCGGCATCGATCGTGCGCCGTCTTGCTGACGAACTCGCAAAAATTGCTGCTCCCGCCGAAATGGCGCAGCGTCTCGTGAACCTCGGCATGGTGCCGCGCGCCTCCACGCCGGAACAGTTCGATGCCATGCTCGCCAAAGAAATGAGCATGTGGACCGAGATCACGAAAAACATCTCCGTGAAATGACCCTGCACGGCGGTAGCGTGACTCAGCCAGATCGATTGCGCGCAGCAGTTTTCGCGCGCGAACCGTATTGCCCCGGTGGACCAGCGTGCAGCGATGATTTGCGCTGGATCAAACAGGACTGAGAATCGTGTCTTTGTGTGCGAAAACGCACTTTTAATTTTCGGATTCTGGCGTAAGCTGAAATCATGACGGGCCGGTGGTTCGTCAGGCGAAAGTAGCTCGCCAGACCCGAAAATTAACCAGACTGGAGCCGCCATGGGCAAGGTTTTTGAAGTCATCCTCAACGGTGTTTCTGCAAATTACGTGGCCTGCGCCAACACGACCGGTGAAGTGTCGATTTACGAACAGGGCTCCGACAAGCTCTGTGTTGTGCTCACGCGCAGCAACGTGCTCGATCGCGCGCTTGGATCGATGGTGAACAGCGAGGAGTTGATCGACATCGCCATCAGCCAGGCCGTCAACAATTCGCTGATTTTCCGCGCCAAGGACGAAGGCCGGGTGGTGCACGAGGCACTGGTGTTCGTTCCGAACGAGTTGTAGCAGGCGGCGTCAACCGGCCGGGGACGGCGCCCGGTCGTGCCTGCCTTTGATTTGCGTAGACCGCCTGCTGGTTGAGGGGCGTTGTCTCTATAATTCCGGGTGATGCCGCTGTGATGCGCTACGGGCGCAGCGGCAAATTTCCAAAAAACCGACAGGAGACAAGATGATCAAGCTGGCAAGTGCAGTGGCTGCAGCCCTTATTGCCACGTTCCTATCCGCCACGGCGCAGGCTCAGGCCGATGCCGATTACCCGAACAGAACGATACGCGTGGTCAATCCTTACGCGCCGGGTGGTTCCAGCGATCCGATCCTGCGGCCAGTAGCAACCCGCCTGCAGCAGTTGTATGGGCAGGGCGTGATCATCGACAACAAGGGTGGCGCCGGCACCAATATCGGCTCGGAAATCGTTGCCAAGGCCAAACCGGACGGCTACACCCTACTACTGGGTACGAGCAGCCTGTCGATCAACCCGAGCCTGTACAAATCGCTCAATTACGATCCGATCCGGGACCTGCAGCCGATCACGCTGCTCACCAATGTGCCCAATGCGCTGGCGGTCAATGCCTCGGTGCCGGTGAAGAATGTGCGCGAGCTGATCGAATATGCGCGCGCCAATCCGGGCAAGCTGAGTTATGGATCGTCCGGCAACGGC
>CANJOT010000213.1 GCA_947475815.1 Burkholderiales bacterium
GGGTGCAGGGTGGCGTGTCTATTACATGCATCGCGGAAAACACCTGGTGGTCTTGCTCGCCGGGGGAAACAAACATGGGCAACGAGCCGACATCGATCGTGCCAGGGCACTGGCTGCGCTCATAGACTGAACCGGGGAAACGATCATGACCAAACGCATCAACCTCACCGAATTGCCTGCATTCGACGCCGCCCAGTATCTGGACAGCGAAGCCACCATCGCGGCCTACCTCACCGATGTGCTTGCTGCCAACGACGCGTCGCTGCTGGCTGCGGCGCTCGGCGACCTCGCCCGCTCGCGTGGCATGGCGGAAATTTCCAAATCGGCCGGCATCACGCGCGAAGCCCTGTATAAGGCCTTGCGCGCCGACAGCGCACCGCGTTTTGATACGGTCAGCCGGGTTTGCGCGGCGCTTGGTGTGCGCCTCGTGGCGCAGCCGATTCATCCCTGACGGGTCGATTGGAATCGTGGGGTGGTCTCACTGTTTTGTAATGTGCCGCGGACGACTCGCGTCTCGAACCCGGCAATCGCGATAAAATCCCCCTTTAACCGCTCACAGGCAACATCCCATGCTCGATCCGCAACTCCTGCGCAAAGACCTCGACGCCGTCGCCACCCGTCTGGCCGGTCGTGGTTATCTGCTCGACGCCGCCGGCTTCCAGGCCCTCGAGGGCCTGCGCCGCGACATCCAGACCCGTACCGAAGTGTTGCAGGCCAGCCGCAACCAGTTGTCCAAACAGATCGGCATGGCCAAAAGCAAGGGCGAAGACACGACAGCGCTGATGGCCGAGGTGGCCGGCCTGCCGGACCGCGTCAAGGCGCTGGAGGAAGAGTTGGCCCAGATTCAGGCCGAACTCGCCGACTTCCTGTCGGTCGTGCCCAATCTTCCCCACGAATCAGTGCCAGTCGGCGCCTCCGAAGTCGACAATGTCGAAGTGCGCCGCTGGGGTACGCCGCGCGAATTTGATTTCGAGGTCAAGGATCACACCGACGTGGGCCAGCCCCTGGGGCTGGATTTTGACCGCGGCGCCAAACTTTCCGGCGCGCGTTTCACCCTGATGCGCGGCGACATCGCCCGCCTGCACCGTGCACTGGCGCAGTTCATGCTCGATCTGCAGACCGGCGAGCACGGTTATCTCGAACATTACACGCCGTATATCGTCAACGCCGCCACCCTGCGTGGCACGGGCCAGTTGCCCAAGTTTGAGGCCGATCTGTTCGCGGTCAGGAAGGGCGGTCAGGAAGGCGAGGGCGAAACCCTGTATCTGATCCCGACCTCGGAAGTCACGCTCACCAACATCGTGCGCGATGAAATCGTGCCGCTTGAATCGCTGCCCCTGAAACTGACGGCGCATACACCGTGTTTTCGTTCGGAAGCCGGCAGTTACGGGCGCGACACGCGCGGCATGATCCGCCAGCATCAGTTCGACAAGGTCGAGATGGTGCAGATCGTTCATCCCTCGACGTCCTACGAAGCGCTTGAAGAGATGGTCGGTCACGCCGAGGCCGTGTTGCAGCGGCTCGGCCTGCCGTATCGCGTCATGGCCCTGTGCCGGGGTGACATGGGATTCTCGGCCGCCAAGACCTATGACCTGGAAGTCTGGCTGCCGGGGCAAAGCAACTATCGGGAAATTTCGTCGGTGTCCAATTGCGAAGCCTTCCAGGCACGCCGCCTGCAGGCGCGCTTTCGCAACGCCGCCGGCAAGCCCGAAATGCTGCACACCCTGAATGGCTCGGGTCTGGCGGTAGGCCGCACTCTGGTGGCGGTGCTGGAAAATTACCAGCAGGCCGATGGTTCGGTCACCATTCCCGAGGCGCTGTGGCCCTACATGGGCGGCAAGAAGCGCATTTCGCCCGCGGCCTGAGCTTGGCCTGCTGTCGGCTTGATCGGCCGCTCAGCCGGTGGTCAGCCGGATCAGGCCGCGCTGGGCGAGTTCGTCGCGCCAGTGACCGCAGGCTTCGACCAGACGGTTGACTTCGCGAGAAAGCGGGCTGGCCCTGAGTTCGTGAGCGACCAGTGTCCGGCACAACACCACCTCGTGGTGTGTGCGGTCGATGGCAAAATGGCCCTCGCCGAGCGCCGCCAGATCGTTGTTGCCATCAAGCAGGGCGCGCATCAGCGCCGGTGCCGCGGCACTGTCGATCAGACCGAGCATGCCGGCCAGATGCAGTGCGTCATCGTCCTTGTTGTAATGCAGGTCGATTTGCAATCCGTGGCCAAACGCGAGGCCACACGCCCCATGGGCATCGAGCAGCAGTTCCTGCATGCCCAGATCCTGCGCCAGTTGATTGAGCCGCACATGCATGTCCATGGATTACACCCTCATCAAGTCCATGTTCGTCCCGTGTTCATGGGGCAGGGAAGGTGGCTCGTCAGTTGGCTGGTCGAGCTTCCCTTGCCAGTACTCGGCGTAATTGACGAAGCCTTCCAGCAGGCTGACAAACGCCTCATACTCCAGCTGTTCGAGGAGGACACGCCGGGTCAGCGTGATACGTCCACCATCCTCCACGGCCAGCGCCGCGCCGCCCGGGCCGTCGCCAAAAAAATTGGCGCCGAGCAATTCTTCCATGGTGGATTCGTCGCCCGGCGCCAACGCGCCAAGAGTGCTGTGAATGATGATCATCTGCGCATGGGAGTCGGCCCTCAGGGCAAGGTGCACGTGATCGAAAGAGACCCGATAGATGCCCTGCCGGTCGGCAACCAGATCGGGCAGGCCAAAGCCGTCGCCCAGTTGTGCCATGAGTGTTTCCATTAACATGTTCAAAGCCCTTGCCGTGGTGAAGATCAGTTTGCAAGGCCTTGAGTAACGGGCCCCCGGGTGCGGTTCCGCCTTGGCCTGGATTGAGCCGGGTTTGCCTGCCGATCATCGGTGTGAGTGGAGGGCCGGCGTGCGGCCGGCAAGGTGGCCGGGGCGTGCGAGCCGGCAACGAAAGCGTTTATCATCTGCAATGAGACGCGAACCTGCCACGCCTGTGGCGCTGCACGACAGGATCATGCAACCAGACCTTGATTCGACTCCAGACGCCCGGCGTGCGCGCCTGATCCGCGCCGCTGCCTACCATGAGGCCGGCCATGCCGTGGTGGCCTGGTATTTTGGCAAACACTTCGCGGCAGGCGGCGTGGCGGTCAGCTTCACCCGGCCGGGGGAGGGCGGTACTTATACTCATGGCAGCGTGGTGCTGCCGCTGGCACGTCTGCCTGAGTCGCTGCGCAAGCCCGCTCTGCGTCGTTTGCGGGCCGAATGTCTGGAATTTCTCGCTGGCTATCTCGCCGAACGGCGCGCCCTCGGCGGATGCGGCCCGGTGGCGCAGGGCAGTGATGCGCACCGTGCCGTGCTGCTTATTATCAGGGCGCACGCTTGCATTCAGGCCATCGCCGAGTTGCATCTGCAGGCCCACGCCCGCTCGGCTCGCCGGCTGGTGCGCCGGCCGGCCATCTGGAGTGCCATCGACCGTCTGGCCCTGCGGCTCATCAGGCAGGGCCGGGTGACCCCCGCCGAGCTGGAGCAGTTGTGCACCGAAACCGGTCTGCGGCGCGTGCAGCCCTCCTGCTTTGCCGTGCCGCGCTGAACGGGCGGGCGCGGTCGCGCAAAGGTTCGCATTGTAATTTCATTGGTGGCCGCGAGCGGCGCGGCCATTGTCAGGCGTGGCCGGATCAGTTAAATTCCAGTGGTTAGAAAATGTATGCAGAAATTGAATGCAGTGCGGTCGCCAGCCCGGCCTGCCTACCATAATAAACGGACATAATCGGACGCGCCATGAGCAGCAGTGCCCCTCCAGAGCAGCCCCTCCTTTATGAAGTGAGCGATGGTATCGCCACCATCACGCTCAATCAGCCGGACAAACTCAATGCCCTGAACGACCAGATGGTCAGTGAATGTGTCGAGCGCATCAACGAGGCCAAGGCCGACGATGCCGTGCGCGTGCTCATCCTGACCGGTGCCGGCAAGGGTTTTTGTTCCGGTGCCGATGTCGGCAAGATGGGTGGCGAGGTCACGCCCGTGTCGGTGCGCGCCCGCCTGCAAAACGGTTTGCAGCGCATACCGGTGGCCATGAGCGACTTCGACAAGCCGGCGATTGCGGCCATCAATGGCGTGGCGGCTGGCGCGGGCCTTGATCTGGCGCTCATGTGCGATCTGCGTTTTGCCGCGGCCAGCGCCAAGGTGGCTGAAACCTACTCGCGTCTGGGCCTGGTACCGGGCGCAGGCGGCGCGTATTTCCTGCCGCGCGTGGTGGGCACTGCCAAGGCGCTGGAAATGCTCTGGAGCGCCGAATTCGTTGGCGCCGAGGAAGCGTTGCGCATTGGTCTGGTCAACCGGGTGTTTGCCGATGATGAACTGATGGCCGGCACACGGGCCTTTGCGTTGAAGATCGCCAAGGCGCCGCCACTGTCGGTGCGCCTGATCAAGAGCGCCGTGTATCGCGGCCTGAACATGGACGTGCGCACCGGCCTTGATCTGATTTCCTCCTATCTGTCGATCGCGCGCACCAGCAACGATCACACCGAGGCTATGGCCGCATTCCGCGAAAAGCGCGACGGCCACTATCAGGGCAAGTGATGCCCGACTTGCGCCGCGCGCGCCGCGGCCAGTGATCTACCACTCGGTATCTTGATGAACAATGGACTGCCATGAACTTTGATTTTTCCGACGAGCTCAAACAGTTGCGTGATGAAGCGCGCAAATTCCTTGGCCGCAGCGACTCGCGCGGCCTGACGCGCGCCGTGCTCGAGGGGCGACCCGCCGATCCGGCCCTGTGGACCAGTATCGCCGACATGGGGTGGCTGGGCGCGAGCATTCCCGAGGAGTACGGTGGCCTGGGCCTGGGTCCGCTGGCCGTCTGCGTGCTCGCTGAAGAACTGGGCTATGCCGTGGCGGCGTGGCCGTTTGTTTCTTCGGTTTATCTGGCCACGGAGGCGCTGGTGTGTTTTGGCACGCCGGCACAAAAGACGCGCTGGCTGCCGCTGCTGGCCAGTGGTCGCGCTACGGGCACGTTTGCCCTAGCCGAGGGCACCGGTCCGCTGGCGCCTGCCGCGGTCAAGGCGCGTGCGGACGCCGGGCTGCTGAGCGGCTGCAAGCTACCGGTGAGCGACGGCCTGAGCGCCGATTTTGCGATTGTCGTGGCGCAGGGCAGCGCGGGTCAGATGCTGCATCTGGTTGAACTGGCCGGCCCGGGTGTCGCACGGGTCGCCGCGTCCAGTCTCGACCTCAGCCGGCCACAGGCGCGCCTTGATTTTGACGGCGCGCCCGCCGAGGCGCTGGCCTCCACGGGTGGCTGGGACGACGTGCGCCATCTGCTCGACCGCGCCGCCGTGCTGATGTCGTTTGAACAGGTAGGCGGCGCCCAGGCCGCGCTCGAAATGGCGCGCGACTACGCCATTCAGCGCTACGCCTTCGGCAAGCCGATTGCCTCGTTTCAGGCGATCAAACACAAGCTCGCCGATGTCTATGTGGCCATCGAGCTGTCGCGCTCGAATGCCTACTACGGTGCCTGGGCCCTGGGCAAGAACGCCCCCGAGCTGGCTACCGCTGCGGCGTCGGCGCGCATCTCCGCCACTGATGCCGCCTGGATCGCTACCCGCGAGAATGTCCAGACCCACGGCGGCATGGGTTACACCTGGGAACTCGATTGTCATCTGTACTACCGCCGTGCCAAATATCAGGCTCTGGTGCTGGGCAGCGCGCGTGAATGGAAGCGCCGCCTGCTCGACCAGATCTGCCCGCGCACCAACCTCACCACCACCGCGCCGGCGCAAGGAGTCTGAGCATGGATCTCGAATACACACCCGAAGAAGCCGCCTGGCAAGCCAAAGTTCTGACCTTTCTCGATTCGATCGCCAAGCGCCGCGGGCCGGGCGAGGTTGAAGGCTACCGTCGTGACCAGTCCAAGCCTGGCATGCTTGAATTCGCCCGTGCACAGCAGCGCAAGAAATTCGAGGCTGGTTTTGCCGGCATCGGCTGGCCGAAAGAATGGCATGGCCAGGGTGGCAGCTCGATTCAGGACGCCATCTACGTGCTCGAAGAACAGCACTACCACATCTCGACCGGCTTTTTTGAAGTCGGCCTGCGCATGTGCATTCCCACCATCTGTGCCTACGGCACGCCTGAGCAGTGCGATCGTTATGCCGTGCCCGCCCTGCGTGGCGAAGAGATCTGGTGTCAGCTGTTCTCCGAGCCGGGCGCCGGTTCCGACCTGGCCGCCCTGCGCACGCGTGCCGAACCCAAGGACGATGGCTGGCTGGTCAACGGCCAGAAAATCTGGACCTCGGGCGCGCAGTTCTGCGACTTCGGCCTGCTGCTGGCGCGCACCGATCCGAATGTGCCCAAACACAAGGGCCTGACGATGTATTTCGTGCGTATGGACTCGCCGGGCATGCAGATCAAGCCGATCAAGCAGATGTCGGGTTCGTCGACATTCAACGAAGTTTTCATGAACGATGTCTTCATCCCCGACTCGCAGCGTCTCGGCGCTGTCGGGGATGGCTGGAAGGTTGGCATGGGCCTGCTTGGCCGTGAGCGCTTTGCGCCGGTATCACGCAAGCCCGACTTTGCCGAACTGCTCGATTTCGTCAAGCTCATCGAACTCGAAAATGGCCCGGCCACCGACGACGA
>CANJOT010000214.1 GCA_947475815.1 Burkholderiales bacterium
ACCGGCATCGAGGAACACAACAACTACGCCGTCGATTTCATCGAGGCGACGCGCTGGATCCGCCAGAATCTGCCGCACGCGCGCGTCTCCGGCGGTGTGTCCAATGTCAGTTTTTCGTTTCGCGGCAACGATCCGGCGCGCGAGGCCATCCACACCGTCTTCCTGTATCACGCCATCAAGGCCGGCATGAGCATGGGCATCGTCAATGCCGGCATGATCGGTGTGTATGACGACCTCGCCCCCGAACTGCGTGAACGTGTTGAAGACGTGGTGCTCAACCGCCGCGCTGACGCCACCGAACGCATGGTCGAATTTGCCGGCACCCTCAAGGCCGGCGGCAAGAAGGAAGAAGAAACCCTCGCCTGGCGTGAGAAGCCGGTGCGTGAGCGCCTGACCCATTCCCTGGTCCATGGCATCACGCAGTGGATCCTCGAAGACACCGAAGAGGTGCGCCTGAGCTTCGCCCGGCCCATCGAAGTGATCGAAGGTCCGCTGATGGACGGCATGAATGTGGTGGGCGACCTGTTTGGCGCCGGCAAGATGTTCCTGCCCCAGGTGGTCAAGTCGGCGCGCGTCATGAAGCAGGCGGTGGCGCATCTGATTCCTTACATCGAGGAAGAAAAGCAACGCACCGAAAAAGAGACCGGCATCAAGTCCGCGCCCAAGGGCAAGATCGTCATCGCCACGGTCAAGGGCGATGTGCACGACATCGGCAAGAACATTGTCACGGTGGTACTTCAGTGCAACAACTTTGAAGTCGTCAACATGGGTGTGATGGTGCCGGCGGCCGAGATCCTGGCGCGCGCGCGTGCCGAAGGCGCCGACATCATTGGCCTGTCGGGCCTGATTACGCCCTCGCTCGAAGAGATGGCCCATGTCGCCAGCGAAATGCAGCGCGACCCTTATTTTCGTGGCCTGAAAACACCGCTGCTGATCGGCGGTGCTACCACCTCGCGCGCCCATACCGCCGTGAAGATAGCGCCGTTTTACGAAGGCCCGGTGATCCACGTCACCGATGCCAGTCGTTCCGTCGCGGTGGCGCAGAGCCTGTTGACGGCCGGTGCGCGCGATCGTTTCATTGAAGAGACGGCAGTCGATTACGAAAACCTGCGTGTGCTGCATGCTTCGAAAAAAGCCACGCCGCTGGCCACGCTCGCCGCTGCGCGCGCCAATCGTATGGCTGTCGCCTGGGCGGCGTATCAGCCGCCGCGCCCCAAGTTTGTCGGGCGGCGCGTGTTCAAGAACTTTGATCTTGCACAGATTGCCAGTTATATCGACTGGGGTCCGTTCTTCCAGACCTGGGAGCTGCACGGTCCGTATCCCGCCATTCTGGAAGACGCCGTGGTCGGCGACGCCGCGCGGCGTGTCTTTGCCGACGCCCAGGAGATGCTGAAAAAAATCATCGCCAACCGCTGGTTGCAGGCCAACGCTGTGGTGGCGTTCTATCCGGCCAACAGCGTCAATGGCGAAGACATCGAGATCTACGCCGATGCCAGCCGCGACAAGGTGCTGCTCACTTGGCATGGCCTGCGCCAGCAGACCGTCAAGCCGCGCGGCACGCCCAATCGCTGTTTGGCCGATTACATTGCCCCGAAGGAATCGGGTGTCGAGGATTACATTGGCTTGTTTGCCGTCACGACGGGTCTGGGCATTGAAAAATGGCTGGCGCAATTTGAGGCTGCACACGACGACTATTCATCCATCCTGCTCAAGTCTCTGGCGGACCGTTTTGCCGAGGCTTTTGCCGAGATGATGCACGAGCGCGTGCGCCGCGACCTGTGGGGTTACGCTGCTGACGAAAGCCTCGACAAGGACGCTCTGGTGGCCGAGAAGTATGTCGGCATCCGGCCCGCACCGGGTTATCCGGCCTGCCCCGATCACACCGTTAAAACGCCGATGTTCGAACTGTTGTTGGCCGACGACATCGGCATGAGCGTGACCGAGAGTTTTGCCATGTTGCCGGCCTCATCGGTGAGCGGTTTTTATTTCTCGCATCCCGAGGCGAAGTATTTTGCCGTCGGCAAGATCGGTGAAGACCAGTTGCTCGATGTCGTTGCGCGGCGCGACGTGCCACGCGCCCAGGTGGAGCGCTGGCTGGCGCCGAATCTTTAGGATTGGTGGGCTCGTTCGAGCGCTTGACTTTGGTTTTTGGTTCAATACAATGTATTGATGATCAAGTTCGAATGGGACCTCGCCAAGGCCACCACAAATATCAATAAGCATGGCGTCTCTTTCGAAGAGGCCCAGACGGTTTTTTATGATGAATTTGCGGTGCAGTTTTTCGATGAAGAGCACTCGCACGATGAACAACGGTTCTTGTTGTTAGGCTTGAGCACTGGAGTCAGGATGCTTCTGGTTTGCCATTGTGAACGAGACGCCGGCAACGTGATTCGAATTATTTCAGCCAGAAAAGCCACCAAGGCAGAGCGGGCTTTTTATGGGGGTGAATACAGATGAAACCTGCGTACGATTTGTCGAAGATGAGGTCGCGCAAGAATCCCTATGCGTCCAAGCTCAAGAAGTCCGTCACCATGCGGCTGTCCGAAGATGTGATTGGATACTTCAAGGGAATGGCAGATGAGGCAGGACTGCCCTATCAAAGCCTGATCAATTTGTACCTGCGCGATTGTGTGACGCAGCACCGGAAGGTTCAAATTGCCTGGCAGACCAAGCCCTGATTCGGGTCAGCGACCACCTACACCCCCCAAGTCACGACTGCGCCTTTCTTTTCCGCCCGCTCCAGCATGTCCATGAGCGGGTAGGCGCGTTGTGCCAGGCTGACCGGCATGGTCAGGGGATCGGCCGGGCGCTCGGACTCCTCGTAGGTTCGCAAGGCCTCCTTGCCCTGATGGGTGGCGTGTTCGGCCGCGCCACGCAAGGCCGCCAGCGCCGCGGGCAGCTGCTCGACGGTAATCACGCCCATCGGCGCCTGCGGTGGTTCAAAGGGTTTGCCGATGAGATCGAGCAGCATTTTCGCGTGCTCGGCATACATATAGATTTCGGCCGCGGCTTTGGATTTGAAAGTGACCAGCATGGCAGGCTCCGGTTGAACAATGCACCTTATGCTAACCCAAGTTTAAACGGGTTTCTGCGTGCTGACGGCAGTATTGCGCGTGTTTGATGAAGCGCAGCGGCTACAATTTGGCTGAGGGTGCGCGGTTGGTGTCTGGTGTACGGTCCCACAAGGAATTTTTTTCTCATGATGATGTATCGCCGTTACAACTCGCGCATCGCTGGTTTGGTGTTCAGCGTATTGTTGAGTCTGGTGCTGTGCGCCTGCTCGCCCACCTACGACTGGCGCGAGATTCCTGCCGGTGGCGCGCGTGTGCTGTTCCCGGACAAGCCGCAAAGCCAGACACGCGAGGTTGAGCTCGATGGCATCAAGGTTGACATGAATATGCAATCGGCCCGCATCGGCAATCTGAGTTTTGCGCTCGCCCGTGTTGACCTGCCGACCGGTAGCGACGCGCAGGCGGGAGCCCGGCTGCTGCATGCGCTGCGCGCCGCGATGATGCGCAATATCGACGGCAAGCCGATGCAGCAGGCGCCGGTGAACATTGCCCGGGTGGAGCGCGGCCTGACAGCGGTGGCGGGTGACGCCATCGAGGCGGGTGGCCTGTCGGCCGGCAAGCCGATTGCCCTCCATGCACGTCTGGTGGCTTTCGACAAACATGTCTGGCAGGCTGCGGTCTACGGCCCGCGCGAAGACATGGGCCAGCCGGCGGCGCGTGACGCTGTCGACACCTTCCTGCTGTCGCTGCGCCTCGAGTGAACGCCGCCTCTTACCTCGGCGCCCGCGAGGGGCGTCTGGCTTATCTGTGTTTTGGCTGGGCCTACCTGCTGGGCTATCTGCTGCGCTCGGTCAATGCCGTGATCGCGCCCGATCTGGTGACCGATCTGGGTCTGAGCCAGTCGGAGCTGGGCCTGCTGACGGCGGCTTACCTCGCCAGTTTTGGCCTGATGCAATTGCCGGTGGGTTTGCTGCTCGACCGTTACGGCGTGCGTCGTGTGCTCAGCGTGCTGCTGTTGTTCGCCGCTGCCGGTGCGCTGGTGTTCGCGCTGGCGCACAGCTTTGTCATGCTGTGGTTCGGACGCGCGCTGATCGGCGTGGGCACGGCCGGCACGCTGATGGCGTCTTACAAGGTGTTTGCCGAGCGTTACCCCAAAGAGCGCATGCCGCAACTGTCGGCCTGGGTGCTGCTCGCTGGTAGCATCGGTGCGCTGCTCTCGACGGTGCCGACCGGCATGGTGTTGCCGCTGATCGGCTGGCGCGGCGTGTTTGTCGTGGTTGGCCTGCTGATTTTCCTGACGGTCTTTGTGGTCCTGCGGCTGGTACCGCCGGCGCTGCCGGTGATTGCGCAGCCGCTGGTCGTGCAACTGGCCAGTTTCAAGGGCATTTTTTGCAGCGCCCATTTCTGGCAGCTTGCGCCCGTCACGCTGGCTTTCAGCGGTGGTTTCATGGCCCTGCAGGGCCTGTGGGCCGGACCGTGGCTGGCCGACATCGGCGGACTCAGCGGCACGGCCGTCGCCGGTGCCCTGCTGGTGTTCAACTTTGCCCTGATGTGTGGCCACTTCGTGTTTGGCAATGTCATCGTCAAGCTGGAAAAGCGCGGCGTTGCCCTGGGCACTGTGTTGACGGCCGGTTTGCTGCTGGCCTTGGGCGCACTGGGCTGGATCGTCCTCGGCGGACTGCCGGCATGGCCACCCCTGCCGTGGGTGTTGCTGGCCCTCTCGGCCTGCACCGTCAATCTGACCTATGCCATTCTGGCGCGCCATTTTCCGCTGCATCTGACGGGCCGGCTCAATACCTCGATCAACCTGCTGGCCTTTGTCGGCGCGTTTGTGTTTCAGGCGGGCATCGGCAAGCTGCTCGATCTGGTCACGCACGCCGGCCTGAGCAAGGAAACGGCCTATAGCCTCGCTTTTGGCGTGGTCTGGCTGGTCGAACTGGCCACCTTTGTCTGGTTCCTCATGGGCAACACGAAGCCGATTTCGCCAGCGGCTGAGGGATGACGCGCCGCGGGGCTGGCGCGGCCCGCGGCATATTGCCCGCAGCCGGCTTCAGGCCCTTGTCGCAATGGCAATGCGAGTCATCCGCAAGCGCGAATCGCTACCGTGCAGTAAAATCACGGATTGGCGTCGCCGTCAGCGTCCTCACAGCGGGAATCCATCATGCCACTGCCAGCCTCGGGCCCCCGGGAAGAACTGCACATCCGCCAGATTGAAATGCGCGGTTATCGTCGTGAAGACGGAATGTTCGAAATTGAGGGCCGCGTCAACGATCGCAAGACCTACAGCTTTCGGCCGCCGTCGATCGACCGCACCATTGAGGCCGGCGAATTCATCCACGACATGTGGGTGCGTCTGGTGATCGATACCGACATGGTTGTTCAGGATGTGTTTGCCGTCAGTGACAAAACGCCGATGGCGGTCTGCAAGCAAGCCGCGCCCACGCTGGGCAAGATGATTGGCGTGCGTATCGCCGGCGGTTGGACCAAGGAAGTCAAGCGTCGCCTGGGCCGTTCGATCAGCTGTACCCACCTCATGGAGCTGCTTATTCCTCTGGGCACGGCAGCGTTTCAGACGCTCTCGCCGGTGCGCCATGCGCGCCCTGATCCGCTCGATGCCGAGGGTCGGCCCACCAAGATCGACACCTGTTTTGCCTACGATAGCGGGCGCGAGGCCGTGCTGCGGCGCTGGCCGGCGTTTTATACCGGGCCGTCGGGCGAGGAGCTGGAGCGCCGCATCATTCCGGTGATCAGCGCATCCTGAAGCGCTGTTAGCGGGCGAGCAGTTCGAGCGCCAGCGGATTGAACAGTTCAGCCTGTTCATATTGCACCCAGTGACCGCCGGGTAGCACCTCCAGCCGTAACGCTGGCTGCACCGAGCGGAACAACGCAAACCGCTCGTCAAAATACGGCCCCACCAGCGCGTCGCCCTGGCCCCAGATACAGGCCATCGGCGCATCAATTTCCGGCAGGTCCTCGCGCAGGCTGTGGGTGCGCGAGATCCAGCGCGTGCGGATGTTGGTTGCGATCATGTTGACGTGATGGATGTGGATGGCCAGCGCATCCATCTTTGCCGCATCATCGATCATCAGCACCTTGAGATTGTGGGTATGGATGGCGATCAGCTCGGCCGGATCGCTCAGGTGCCGCCAGGCGATCATCTCCCCGATCGCGCCGCGCCGCACGCCCAGCGCCGCCGGCGCCACCAGCACCAGTTTGACGATACGGCCCGGCATCAGTCGCGCCACCTTGCCCGCAATGATGGTGCCAAATGAGAAGGCCAGTAGCCGGAACGGTGCCGAGTCGCCCAGCAGATGGACGATGCCATCGCGCAGATGGCCTGCCAGACTTTCCGGCGTGAACGGTTTGGTCGGCGGGTCGGAGTCGCCGTGACCGGGGAAGTTGGGCACGATGACGGTGTAATGCCCGGCCAGGTATTCGATACTGCGGATCCAGTGCATCCATGAACCATGGCCGCCATGAAACAGGACCAGCGGTGGACCTGCTCCCCAGATGCGCCAGCTGAGCGACCCTTCTGCGCACGGTGAGTGTTCCTTGCGGGCAAGTTGGTCGATGCGTGCGACTTCTTCGGC
>CANJOT010000215.1 GCA_947475815.1 Burkholderiales bacterium
CCCGAGAAGTTCTGGCTGGCCGGATTTTCCCTGGGCGGCTACATCGCCCTGGCGATGCTCGAACTGGCGCCGGAGCGCATCGAAGGCCTGGCACTGATCTGCTCCGGACCCCTTGCCGATACGCCGGCGCAACTGAAAAACCGCGCCGATTCGATCAAGGTGGCCCAAGCCGGCGGATATCTGCCGATGATCGCCACACAGTCGGCCAATGCCTTCCATCCGGACAGTCTGAAGAACCCGGCGCTGATGGCCGCACGCATGGCGATGGTCGAAAGTTATGGCGTCGAGCGTTTCATCGCCCACACCACGGCCATCATGAACCGGCCGGACCGCAGCGCCCTGCTCGATGGTCGCGTGCCGGTCGCAGTCATCCATGGCTCGCATGACAATGTCTTCCCGCCAGCGGCCGTGGAGGCTTACGCCGCAGCCATCCCGAACGTCTACCGCGTGCTCATCCATGGTGCCGGCCACCTCGCGCCCATGGAAAAACCCGCTGAGCTTGCTGCAGCACTCGTCGCCTGGATACAACAGCAAGGCGATTAAGCTGTGTTACCTTACGGCTCAGTATCCGGGTTTACCCTGTTTTTTGCAGACCTGCCACAGATGTTATCGCTTGTACAGCTTCACTAGCCTAGTCAACCGCGTCAACACTGTGGCGATTCAGGTACCTTCATGAGCTCTCAGGTTTCATACGTTGCCCACTCGGCCTTGAATGTCAGCGCCCTCAAGGCAAGCTGCGCGAATTGCAGCATGCACCAACTCTGCCTGCCGATGGGCCTCGACGACAACGACATCAGCCGTCTCGACCAGATCATCGGCCGGCGACGGCGCGTTGCGCGCGACGAAAGCCTCTACCGCATGGGAGATTCCTTCCAGAATCTTTATGCCATCCGCTTTGGCCACTTCAAGACCAGCCACATGAATCCGAGCGGCGAGCAGCAGATCACCGGCTTTCAGATGGCGGGTGAGTTGCTCGGTATGGACGCCATCAGCGGCGACCATCACCACTGCGACGCCATCGCCCTGGAAGACAGCGAAGTCTGCGAAATCCCCTTCGCGCGCCTTGAGGAATTGTTTGGCCACATCCCGACGCTGCTGCGCCACTTCCACCGCATGATGAGCCAGGAAATCACGCGCGAGCAAAGCGTCATGCTGCTGCTGGGCAATATGCGCGCCGAGCAGCGCTTCGCGGTATTCCTCGTGAACCTGTCGTCGCGCTATGCGGCGCGCGGTTATTCATCCACCAATTTCCAGCTGCGCATGTCGCGCGAGGACATTGGCAACTACCTGGGCCTGACCATCGAAAGCATCAGCCGGCTGCTCAGCCGCTTCAAGAAGCAGGGCTGGCTGAAGGTCGACAAACGCGAGGTAGAGCTGATCGCTCCGGCCAAACTCAAGGCGCTGGCGGCCGGCACCGAGCACTACGAACCGATCTGAAACGGCAAACCAGCCCTCAGATCGACGGACTGTCGTCGGACGGCACCTTGATCAGGTAATAGGTCAGCAAGCCCGTCAGGGCAGTAAACATCCAGAAAAAGAAGAACCCGACGGTATAAGCCGCCATCGGCGGCATGTCCGGCTGACCGATCAGATGCAGCAGTTCCTCCGGATCAATCAGCGAAAAAAAAAGCCCGTCGGCCATGCCCGCGACCAGAAAAGCCGGCCAGAGTATGGTCAAGGCGAGGCGAAGCATGATGGCAGTCATGTTCAGCTCACCGCGGCCGCATCAGCCTTGACTTCAAAGGCCGGCGCATGAGGCCACTTCCACGGGCCGGTCAGGCGCCAGTCACGATGCTCGCTTTCGAGCAATACCTGCCAGCGCGCCCGCTCCAGCATCGGCAGTGCAACAACAAACTCACCGCGCACATCGGTCTGGACGATGAATTTCAGGTCTTTTTCAGGCAGCGTGGCATGCGCCAGATGCAGATTGAGCGTGCTGGCCTGCGGCACGCCCCGGGCCAGCAAACGCCCTTTGAGAACGCCGGCGGCCGGGTCATAACGGAGCACCAGGTCCAGTCCGAGCGATGCGGCCACACGGTCGCGACGCAGATCCTGATTGATGGCCTTGCCCTGCGTGTAATAATCATCCACCACCAGTGCATCCTGACCCGAAAACGCGAGGTAGCCGGTCACGGTGCCAGCCACCACCACCACGAACGGGCCGAGCATGAGCAGCCAGGGCCAGCGGTGGGTGTACCAGGGACGTGCTGGCGGCAGCGACGAAAGAACGGGATGGGCGGCTTGCATGGCATCTCCTGCTTGGTTGTTATCGCGGCACCAGAAACACTGCTTTTTCCCTGACTTGCAGGCGCTCGTCATCTTCAGCCGTGAGTTCGAACATGATGCGGTTCGACCCCGACCTGGCGTGTTCATGCTCGACCCGCACGCTCACCGGAAAGGCGCGCGAACCGGTTCCTTCCATCACCAGTTCATCCGGACTGACCTTGACATCCTTGAGGCCAGACACGCGAATCTTATACCGGTGCGCCGTCTCGGCGGTGTTCATGATCTGTAGGCGATAGACGTTTTCAATCTTTCCGTCTTCGATTTCACGGCCCATCGCGCCACGATCACGGATGACGTCCATCTTGAGCGGCGTGCGCAGTGACAGAGTAATAAAAAATGCCAGCACGATCAACAGCAACAACGAGGTATAAAGCAGCACGCGCGGCCGGAACACGCGCTTGCGCACCTGTTGCGGATCGAGATGTTCGACCATGGCGTGATCAGTGGAAAAACGCACCAGGCCCGGCTCCATGCCCACCTTGTCCATGACCGAATTGCAGGCATCAACACAGGCACCGCAACCGATGCATTCGTATTGCAGACCGTTGCGGATGTCGATGCCGGTCGGGCAGACCTGCACACACATCGAACAGTCGATGCAATCGCCCAGTTTGCGTTCGGCGATGCTGTCCTTCTTGCCCAGCGGCCCGCGTTGTTCCCCGCGTTCGCTGTCATAGGTGATGATCAGGGTGTCCTTGTCGAACATGGCGCTCTGAAAGCGCGCATACGGGCACATGTACTTGCAGACCTGTTCGCGCATCCAGCCGGCATTGCCGTAGGTGGCGAACGAGTAGAACAGAATCCAGAACCATTCCCAGGGCCCGAGTGAGAATTGCCCCACTTCACGCATGAGGGTATGGGCCGGTGTGAAATAGGACACGAAGGTCAGGCCGGTCCACAACGCCAGCAGCGCCCACAGGGCGTGTTTGGTCGACTTGCGGGTGATTTTTTCGGCGTTCCAGGGCTGCCTGGCCAGACGCATGCGGGCACTGCGCGGCCCCTCGATTTTGCGCTCGATCCACATGAAAATTTCGGTGTAGACCGTCTGCGGACAGGCGAAGCCACACCACACCCGTCCGGCGATGGCGGTGAACAGGAACAGGGAGTAGGCGGCGATAATCAGCAATGCCGCCAGGTAGATGAAGTCCTGGGGCCAGAGCACAATGCCAAAGATATAAAACTTGCGCGCGACCAGATCAAACAGCACGGCCTGGCGGCCATTCCACTGCATCCACGGCAGACCATAAAACACGAGCTGCGTCAGAAACACACACAACCAGCGCAACGTCGTATACCGGCCCGCCACCTCGCGCGGGTAGATCTCCGCGCGAGGGAGGTACATGTGGATGACGGATTCTTCGGATTCTGCCTTGTTGATCACGTCTCAATCCCGCCACATGCACATTGGAGTTTCTTTACTTCTGCGGCGCGCTGTTCGACAGGCTCCACACATAGGCAGCCAGCACGTGTACCTTGCCTTCACCAAGGAAATCCTTGTGCGCAGGCATGACGTTGTTGCGGCCCTTGCTGATGGTTTCCATGATGGTCTCAAGACTGCCGCCATAGAGCCAGATCTTGTCGGTCAGATTGGGCGCACCCAGGGCCGGATTGCCGGTGCCATCCGGTCCGTGGCAGGCCGCGCACACGGCGAACTTGGGCTTGCCCAGCGCAACCTTGATCGGATCAGCCGCCGCCGAAGCCGACAGACTGAGCACGTAATGGGCCACATTCACCACGTCCGGACCAAGCGCTTCCCCCTGCGGCGGCATGATGCCATTGCGGCCGGCCATGAGGGTGGTCTTGATGACCTCAGGATCGCCACCATAGAGCCAGTCCCTGTCGGTCAGGTTGGGATAACCCTTGCCGCCGCGGGCGTCGGAACCATGGCACTGTGCGCAGTAGGTCAGGAACAGGCGCTCGCCCATGGCGTGGGCCTGCGGATCAGCCGCCACGACCTTGAGATCCTGCTGCTGGTACTTGGCAAACAGGGGGCCATACTCGGCCTCGGCCTTCTGCAGTTCCTCCTGGTAGGCGCCCGTCGACTTCCAGCCCAGATAGCCGGCATAGCTGCCCAGAGTAGGATACAAAAAGGCATACACCAGACTGAAAATCACCGTGATGTAGAACATCCAGATCCACCAGCGTGGCATCGGGGAGTTCAGCTCCGTGAGGTTTTCATCCCAGACATGGCCGCTGGTCTCAGTCGTTCCGCCGGCAGAGACGGCAACCCGCTTGCGCGACTGCAGCCACAGAAACACGCCGCAGCCAGCCATGCTCACCAGAGAAATCAGAGCGACGTAATAGTTCCAGAACTCGCTTGTAAAATCAGCCATGATGCTTCTCCATCGCATTAGTGACGGCGCCGTCACGCTCATCAGCGAACGGCAGTTGTGCAGCGGCATCGAAGTCCGACTTGCTTCTGACCCCATAGACCCACCAGATGATGCCGACAAAGGTCAGGAAGCTGATCAGGGTCATGATGCTGCTGGCATCATTGAAAATGTTTTCGATGGCCATGATCAGTTCCTCGCCTTGATCTGGATCCCCAGCCCCTGGAGGTAGGCGATCAGTGCATCCTGTTCGGTCTTGCCGGCCAGATCGGCGGGCGCCTTGGCGATTTCCTCGTCGGTGTAAGGGACGTTGATGCGTTGCAGGGCGCGCATCTTGGGGATGATGTCCTGCTCGACCAGCCGGGTCTTGGCCAGCCACGGATAGCCTGGCATGTTCGACTCCGGCACGAGATCGCGCGGATTGTCGAGGTGGCTACGATGCCAGTCATCGCTGTAGCGGGTGCCGACACGCGCCAGGTCCGGACCGGTGCGCTTGGAGCCCCACTGGAACGGATGGTCGTAGACAAATTCGCCCGCCACCGAATAGTGGCCATACCGTTCGGTTTCAGCACGGAAGGGACGGATCATCTGCGAGTGGCAGTTGTAGCAGCCTTCACGCAAATAGATGTCGCGGCCGGTCAGGCGCAGCGGCGAATAGGGCTTGAGGCCCGCCACCGGCTCGGTGGTCGATTTCTGGAAGAACAGCGGCACGATTTCGACCAGGCCGCCGACGCTGATGACCAGCAGAACCAAGCCGATCAGCAGCCAGGGATTTTTTTCAATCCACGCATGTGAAAATTTCATCAGGATCTCCTTAGCGTTCAGGCGTGTGAGTGAAGCAGCTCCGGAATGCGCGAATCAACCGCGCTTCCGCCCCGCATGGTCTTGAAGGTATTGAATGCCATGACCAGCATGCCACTCAGATACAGCAGACCGCCGAGAACGCGAATGACGTAGTACGGGTAGGTGGCCTTGACACCCTCAACAAAGGTGTAGGTCAGCGTGCCGTCGACATTGACGTTGCGCCACATCAGGCCCTGCATGACACCGGCAATCCACATTGCAGCGATATAGAGTACGATACCGATGGTGGCCACCCAGAAATGCACGTCGATCAGGCGCACGCTCCACATTTCTTTCTTGCCGACCATACGCGGAATCAGGTAGTAGATCGAGCCCATGGTGATGAAGCCGACCCAGCCCAGCGCACCGGCATGGACGTGTGCGACCACCCAGTCGGTATAGTGCGACAGCGCGTTGACGGTCTTGATGGACATCATCGGACCTTCAAAGGTCGACATGCCATAAAACGACAGCGACACGATCATGAACTTGAGAATCGGGTCGGAGCGCAGTTTATGCCAGGCACCCGACAGGGTCATGATGCCGTTGACCATGCCACCCCAGGACGGCGCCAGCAGGATGAGCGAAAACAGCATGCCCAGCGACTGCGCCCAGTCCGGCAAGGCGGTGTAGTGCAAATGGTGCGGACCGGCCCACATGTAGGTGAAAATCAGCGCCCAGAAGTGCACGATCGACAGCCGGTAGGAATACACCGGACGCTCGGCCTGCTTGGGGATGAAGTAATACACCATGCCCAGATAACCGGCGGTCAGGATGAAGCCCACGGCGTTGTGGCCGTACCACCACTGAATCATGGCGTCCTGCACACCTGCATAAATCGAATATGACTTGGTCAGCGAGGCCGGCGTGCTCAGGCCGTTGACGATGTGCAGAATTGCCACGGCAAGAATGAAGGCCGCGAAAAACCAGTTGGCCACATAAATGTGTTTGACCTTGCGTTTGAGCAGGGTGCCAAAAAACACGATCGCGTAAAGCACCCAGAGGATGGTGATCAGGATCGTGATCGGCCACTCGAGCTCTGCGTATTCCTTGCCACGCGTGAAACCAAGCGGCAGGGTCACGGCAGCGAGCACGATGACCAGTTGCCAGCCCCAGAAATGAATCTGCGCCAGCGGCCCG
>CANJOT010000216.1 GCA_947475815.1 Burkholderiales bacterium
CCAGGGTTTGGTTTGCAGCCATGATGCCTGCGTCAAGCAAAAATTCGCTCACATTTTTGTGCGACACGCGAGCGGCTTCCTGAAGCAATTGCTTCACCGGTGCGCTGGCGCGCACGTCGATGCGCTCGGATTTGGAATGAATAATTGCGCCCATGGGGGCTCCTTTTTTGAAAGCTTGTCTCATTATAATGTCCGGACGATGTCATGACAAGTATCGTATTCACTGAGATCGGAAACAAGCCTCGCGTGGTGCTGTACTGGGATCAGGCTTCGTCGCCCCGGCGATTAAACGATCCAACTCAATGTGGTCAGTTCATGTCGGACCTTGTTCACTTCTGAGTTGATCCATACTGAGGGAGCGAATGCTGAGCCTTCATCGTTTTACGACCTCTGCGGCCGCTACCAGTCGTGCTATATTCAGTATCAATTCACGTGCATTTTGCCTCTTTCGGCGATGCGCGCATAACAAACGAAAATCGAGACCTGCCCGCTCCGGGCCGCCCTATCAGGGAGCAGCGATGAAACACCTTGAGCACCTGCTGATCACCACGCTGCACAAAAAGTTTGATGACCATCCCTGGGTCTCTGTGTACAAGGGCACGGGCACCGAATCGCGGTTGATCCACGCGCGCCCCGAGCAAAAGATGACGGTGGTGCAGTTTCGCGCGTATCCGGGCGCGCGCACCGGCCTGCATCGCCATCTGGGGCCCGTGATCGGCATTACCACCAAGGGCGCCTGGAGTCACCATCCGGAAGAGTTTCCCTATCAGGCCGACTCGTACATCTGCGAGCCGACCGAAGCGCACCGCTTTCACAACGGCCCGGACATTACCGAGGTGTTCTACATCAACCTGGGCGATACCGAGTGGTACGACGAGGAAGGCCGCGAAGTCATCGGCCGCACCAGCGCCAGCATCATCGTTGAGCGCTACCTGCAAGGCTGCGAGGAAATGGGCCTGCCGCGACCCAATGTGCTCGGATAAAAAGTGGCCACGCGCAAGCGCGGCACCAAATAATCACAATGAGAGGACGTGCAATGAACAGCCACCAACCCGCTGGTAGCGCACCAGCACCGCTGTTATCCAAATCCATGGCCTGCCTGTTTGGTCTGGCACTGCTGATTCCGGGCGCGCTGCTGGCGGCCGACATGGCAGCGCTGTGCAAGGGCGGGGCGGGCTGGAACCAGATTGTCGAGCAGGCAAAAAAAGAAGGCGAAGTGCTGATGTATTCGACTCGTGCCGAAGCCGACAACAATCGCATGATGGCCGGCTTCGCGAAGAAATATCCGGACATCAAGGTCCGGTCTATCCGGCTCATCGGCAATCGCATCATCGAGCGCATCGATCAGGAATTAAAAGCGGGCGTGCCAACCGGTGACCTGCTGCTGTTTGCCGATCAGCACTGGATGGCCGACAAACTCAAGACCGGCGCATTGATGGCGCCGTGTGGTCCGTCAACGTCCTTGTGGCAGAAAGCCGAGAAGTTTTATCCGGACAAGGAGCTGGTGCCGGTCGGCAACGAACCCTGGGTATTGGCCTACAACACCAACCTGGTCAAGAGCAAACCCAAGGACTGGAACGACCTGCTGGCCGACAAGTCGCTGGTCGGCAAAGTCGGCCTCAACGAGGTTAACGGACTGACCGTGGCAATCTGGTCGGACTATGTTGAAAAGCGCGCCGGCGCCGGCTATTTTGATCGGCTGGCTGAATTCAAGCCGCGCATCTATCCAAACTCGGCGCCGCTCACGCAAAGCATCATCGCCGGCGAAATTGCCTGGTCGCCGTATTCCTTGCCGAGCTCGATTGAGCCGCTGCGCGCCAAGGGTGCGCCGATCGAATGGATCGTACCGAGCGGCGGCACGTTCATGCTGCAGCGTTTTGCGCTGGCGCTCAAGGCGGCACCGCACCCGGCCGCGGCGCTGTTGCTGCTTGAATATTCGATGAGCCCGGAAGGTCAGGACATCATCAACGGCAACAAGCAGGGACTGACCGTGGCACCGGGCATCAAGCTCGACACCGAACTCAAGGTAGATCTGTCCAAGGTGTCGGTGGTCGACCAGACGAAATACGAAACCTCCATCCTCAATACCTGGACGCAGAAGTACAACAAGCTCTACCGCTAAGACTTGGCCGTCACCGGTCGGCCAGGCCTTTTCCCAGAATCGCACACAGACTGACGAGGGCTGCACGCCATGCTTAAACTGTTTGACCTGGCCGGCGCAGATGCGGCGCGGCGTTTCAGCCCCTATTGCTGGCGCGTGCGCATGGCGCTGGCGCACAAAGGTCTGGAGGTCGAGACCATTCCATGGCGCTTCACCGAAAAATCGGTGCTGGCACCGTCCGGACAGGGACGCGTGCCCGTGCTGGTCCATGACAATACATGGCTGCACGAATCCTGGGATATCGCCTGCTATCTGGAAGAGCAGTTTGCCGATCGGCCGTCGTTGTTTGGCGGCATGCAGGGCCGCGCGCTGAGTCGTTTGCATTCGAACCTGGCAGACTGGCTTGGCGGGCAGATCGTGCGTTTGATCGTGCTTGATGTGTACGATCATCTCGATGCGCGCGACAAGGCGTATTTCCGGGAGAGCCGAGAGAAACGGTTTGGCATGACGCTTGAAGCGGTGGTCGCCGATCGGGATGCGCGCCTGCCGGCCTTACGCGACAGTCTTGCACCCCTGCGCGCCACGCTCAAGGGGCAGCCGTATTTCGGTGGTGATCGACCACTCTATGCCGACTACGCACTGTTTGGCCCATTGCAGTGGGCCCGTTGCATCAGCCCATACCGCCTGCTTGAAGCCGACGATCCGCTGGCGCTATGGCGTGACCGCCTTCTCGACGCCTACGACGGCCTGGCCCGTGCGGCGCCGGGCTACGACGCGTGAGCGCTGTGGCGTAGCGGCGTGGTGGATGCGGGTCTGGCCTTCGGGTAGTAAGATCGGGTCATCCATGCACTGAAGTACGACGCGGGCGATGAAGTGCTTGCCAAACAAGCGGTTGCCAAATGGTTGCCAAACAGGAGAATGCACGATGGTACGACTGGCCAATTTACCCCAGGCAGAGCGGGAAGCATACTTGGACCGCATTGCGTCCTTGCCGACCTTCGAGGGCCGTCCCTGGGTTCGCGGCAAGCCGCTGGCGCAGCGCCGGGTTGCCATCGTCACCACAGCGGGTCTGCATGTGCGGGGTGACCAGCCCTTCGAATCCAACGGCGGTATGGACTATCGCGTGATTCCGGGCGAGGCCGCATCGGCGGGTCTGGTCATGAGCCACGCTTCGGTCAATTTTGACCGTTCCGGATTTCAGTCGGACTTGAACGTTGTGTTTCCGCTGGATCGTCTCAAGGAACTGGTGCGTGACAAACTCATCGGTGCGCTTGCTGCCTTTCACTATTCCTTCATGGGCGCAACGGCGCCAATCACCCGTTACGAAGCAAAGGCGCGCGAACTGGCCAGCCTGCTCAAGCAGGACCGGGTCGATGCGGTGCTCCTCACACCGGTCTGACCGCTCTGCACGTGCGCCGTGAGCGCACTCGGACACTATCTCGAACAAGAAGGCATTGCTACCGTATCGATCAGCCTGATCCGCGAGCATACGGCGGCGTTGAACCCGCCCCGTGCCTTGTGGGTGCCGTTTATGCTGGGGCGCCCGCTGGGCGTGCCGAATGATCCGGTGTTTCAGCACAAGGTGCTGTGGGCGGCGTTGGGCTTGCTGGAGCACGATGCCGGGCCCGTGCTGGTAGATTTTCCGGAGGAGGCGCCGTATGAAGATCTGGGCGCCGAGCCGCAAGGGCTGATTTGTCCTGTCAGTTTTCCGCGCAAGCGTTCTGAGGGCACACTGGAAGAGCGCCTTGCCGATGAGATTGGGCAATTGCATGCCTGGCAAGATCTTGCGGTGAAGTTTCATGGGCGAACAACACTGGGCCTGACCGGTCTGGCGCCCGGCAAGCTCGGCGCCTTTCTGGTTGCCTGGCTGGAGGATCAAGCGCTGGATTCGTTCGGCGAAGGGTTTGGCACGGCGGCCGACATTAAACGCGCGGCCGACGAGTTGAAGGCGTTCTATTACGAGGCCAAGTCGGTGCAGCCTGGACGACATTCACCGACCGACCTCCAGAACTGGTTCTGGACGGAGACGACCGCCGGTGAGGTCTTGCTGAAAGTACGCGAGAAGGCGGGGTTGAGTACGGATCGGACGATGAAGGGCATTGCGACCTTAAGCGTGGTGCCGCGCGGTGTTTCGATCATCGAATTGGAGAAAAAATGACTGTATCAAGAACGCCCGTCGGACCTTCGTTCCGGGCACGTTTCCTGGCAAAAGAAGGGGTGCTGGGGGCCATTATCAAAACGCCGGCGGCGCATTCCATTGAAATTCTGGGCGATCTTGGCTTCGACTTTGTCATGCTCGACGCGGAGCATTCTGTCTACGACCGCGCTGCGCTGGACCTGACCTTGCTGGCCACGCGCGCGGCAGGCATAGCCGGGATCGTGCGGGTGGCGGATGTTGCGCAGATCCTGCCGGCGCTCGACATGGGCGCAACCGGCGTGATGGTGCCCCACGTCTACAGCGGCGACATCGCCAAGGCGGTTGCCGCGGCGTGCCGGTATCGCGGCGGCAGTCGCGGCTTTGCGAGCACGACGCGGGCAGGCTTATACGGCAAACTCGGCATGGCCGAACACGTCGCGCTCGCGGATGCAACGGTGACGGTGATCGCCATGATTGAAGACCCGCAGGCTCTGGACGAGATCGACGCCATTGTCGCGGTTGGCGGCATCGATGGCGTCTTCCTCGGACGGGGTGATCTTGCGGTCGCACTGGGCGAGTCGGCGCAGGATACGCCGAGGCTACGCGAAGTGTCCGAGCAAATCGCCGCTGCCGCGCGTCAGGCGGGCAAGACCATCTGCGCGATGGCGAGCTCGGTCAAGGATGCAGAGTGGCTGCGCTCCATCGGCGTGACTGCATTGATCCATTCCTCCGATCATGGCTTCCTGCGCCTTGCGGCCAGACAGGCATTGAGCGACTATGCGGGGTTTCGCGGCGCGCGGTAAGGCGCAGCACTTGCTGCGTGTCGAGGGATTATCACAGAGGTGCCTATGAGTTCCATGTTCAATCCTCCCCACCCTGGTCTGACCTTGCGGGACGACCTCTTGCCCGCCTTGAATCTGCAGGTTGGCGAGGCGGCTGCCCAGTTGGGCGTTGACCGGACCACCTTGTCCAAGGTCGTGAACGGGCGCGCCGCCATCAGCCCTGCGATGGCGTTGCGTATTGAGCGGTGGCTGGGGCGCGACCACGGCGGGGCCGCTGAAGTGTGGCTCGCGCAGCAGGCTGCCTATGACCTGTGGCAGGCGCGGGCGGCCGTGAAGGCTACGAAAGCACTTTCGGGCATCAAAGCCCTGAGGTTTCAAGCCACTTAGAGGGTGATTGCCATGATTGAGGACCCGCAGACTTACCCTGCGGCCAACAACAGTCGTTCAACACCCGGCTGCTGGTGATTGACGTCGCGGGTGCGGGCTCAGACTCAAATTCCATTCGACAAGGCCGCCCATTGACAACGCAGGGCAGCCCCCCGATAATTCTGACTAGTCTGACTAGATAGAAAGATCGTGATGCATACTTGGCAATTACAGGAAGCGAAGAGCCGATTCAGCGAGTTGGTTGATCTCGCGCTCAAAGAAGGCCCGCAACTGGTCACCCGCCGCGGGGAAGAGGCTGTTGTCATCATGGCGGCCAACGATTACCGTGGTTTAAGCGGCCAGACACCCCGTTTGATGGATTGCCTGCTCAATGCACCAAGGGGTGAGCCATTGGTACTTGATCGGTCCAAAGAGGCCATTCGGGATCTCGTCCTGTGAGGTATTTGCTGGACACATGCGTGCTCTCTGAACTGGTCAAGAGCACGCCCGACGTCCACGTCCTCCAATGGTTCGAGGCGCGCAAAGCCCACGAGCTTTGCATCAGCGCAATGACCTGGGGGGAATTGCAACGTGGCGTAACCAGGCTGCCCGAATCCAAACGGCGATCTACACTGACGCTATGGCTGGAGCAACTGCAAATCGGTTTCGAAAATCGAATTTTGGCGTTTGATCAAAAGGTCTCTGAGGTCTGGGCACACATGACGGTACGGGCCGAAACTCAAGGTAAATCCATGGGGGCCTACGACTCGATCATTGCTGCAACGGCCCGCGCGCATGAATGCAAATTGGTGACCCGTAATGTCCGCGATTTTGCCAATGCGGGTATTGACGTTCTCAACCCTTGGTCGTCATCGAGCAGCAATGGCTGAGATGTACACCAATGCACCCTCCATCGGTAAGCCGGCAACGCGTACCATCGTTCCTGTGGGCCGGTATTGCGTCATGCGTTCCCGGTGTGCGGCGCAAAATTGATCAAAGCATTCTGAGTTCAACGGGGCAGAGGTAAAAATATCGAGTGCCAGCACGTGGCTGATCGATGAACCAACCGCCTGTAATGCAAAATCGACCCGGTCGAGCGCAGCACCAAACTGTCCGGCAATGTCGCCGGCAAACAGCAACTGTCCGTCCTTGTCGACCGGCAGTTGACCCGAGACATAAAGCAGGTCGCAGTGTTCCACGACATCTGCCGC
>CANJOT010000217.1 GCA_947475815.1 Burkholderiales bacterium
CTGACTCTCTGCCCCTAGGGCGGGTCGCGCACGGATGTTGTTGGAAATGCGCGGCTCGCCGCGCTTTTTCTTTTAGGACACCCGAAAGTACTTCCAGAGATCGCCATGCCGAATATTACGCTCCCGGACGGTTCAGTCCGTTCCTATGATCAGCCCATCACGGTGGCCGGTGTTGCCGCGTCCATCGGCGCCGGTCTGGCCAAGGCCGCTCTGGCCGGTAAGCTCGACGGCCGTTTGGTGGACACCTCGACCCTGATCGAACACGACGCCAGTCTGGCCATCATGACCGACAAGGACCCCGAGGGCGTCGATCTGATCCGCCACTCGACGGCTCACTTGCTGGCCTACGCCGTCAAGGAACTGTTTCCGGATGCCCAGGTGACCATCGGCCCGGTGATCGAAAACGGCTTTTTTTACGATTTTTCGTACAAGCGTCCGTTCACACCAGAAGATCTGGAAAGCATCGAAAAGAAGATGACCGAACTGGTCCGCAAGGACCTGCCGGTTACGCGCGAAGTCTGGCAGCGTGACGACGCGGTGGCGTATTTCAAGTCGATCGGCGAGTTCTACAAGGCCGAAATCATTGCCTCCATCCCGGCTACGGACGACATTGGCCTGTACCGCGAAGGCTCGTTCGTCGACCTGTGCCGTGGCCCGCACGTGCCTTCGACCGGCAAACTCAAGGTCTTCAAGCTCATGAAGGTGGCCGGCGCGTACTGGCGTGGCGATTCAAAAAATGAGATGTTGCAACGCATCTACGGCACCGCCTGGGCAAAGAAGGAAGATCAGGAAGCCTATCTGCACATGCTCGAAGAGGCCGAAAAGCGGGACCACCGCAAGCTCGGCCGTTCGCTCGACCTGTTCCATATGCAGGAAGAAGCGCCCGGGCTGGTGTTCTGGCACCCCAAGGGCTGGGTGATCTGGCAGCAGGTCGAGCAGTTCATGCGCCGGGTGTATCAGGAAAACGGCTATCTCGAAGTCAAGGCGCCGCAGATTCTCGATCGTGCCTTGTGGGAAAAATCCGGACATTGGCAGAACTACAAGGATCACATGTTCACGACCGAATCGGAGAACCGCCACTACGCGGTCAAGCCGATGAACTGCCCCGGTCATGTGCAGATCTATAACGCCAACCTGCACAGCTATCGTGAACTGCCCCTGCGTTTAGGCGAGTTTGGCCAGTGCCACCGCAACGAGCCCTCGGGCGCGCTGCACGGCATCATGCGCGTGCGTGGTTTTACTCAGGATGACGGTCATATCTTCTGCACCGAAGATCAGATCCTGTCCGAGTGTGTCGCCTTTACCTCGCTGTTGCAGCAGGTCTATGCCGATTTTGGCTTCAAGGACATCATCTACAAGATCGCCACGCGCCCCGAAAAGCGCGTGGGTTCGGATGAAATCTGGGACAAGGCCGAGTTTGCCCTGCAAGAATCACTGCGCCGCTCGGCTTGTGAATATACCGTCGCCCCCGGCGAGGGCGCGTTTTACGGCCCGAAAATTGAATACACCCTCAAGGATTCGATCGGTCGCCAGTGGCAGTGCGGCACCATCCAGGTCGATTTTTCCATGCCGCAGCGCCTCGGCGCCGAGTATGTGGACGTCGACAACACGCGCAAAATACCCGTCATGCTGCACCGCGCGATCGTCGGTTCGCTCGAGCGTTTCATCGGCATGCTGATCGAAAACTTTGCCGGCGCCATGCCGGTCTGGCTCGCTCCGGTACAGGTCGTGCTGTGCAATATCTCGGATGCCCAGAGCGAAACTGTTGCCAATGTGGCTCAAATGCTGAAAAAACAAGGCTTTAGAGTTGAAGCCGATTTGCGCAACGAGAAGATCACGTATAAAATCCGCGAGCACAGTATGCAGAAGGTTCCTTATATCCTCGTCATCGGGGACAAAGAGAAGCAGGCTGGCACGGTAGCCGTGCGCATGCGCGGTGGCGTCGACCTGGGTGTCATGCCCGTTTCCGACTTTGCTGCCCGGCTCGGGCAGGATGTCGCATCGCGCAATAATCACTCCGGTGTTTAGCAGCTTGGTCGTCGCGCAGGATCGCGCGGCTGTTTATTAATTTTTTGGAGTCCCGCAATCGCTACAGAAAAAGCTCATCGTATGAATGGCGAGATCAACGCGCTGGAAGTCCGGCTCGTTGGTATAGAAAACGAACCACTCGGCATTGTCAGGCTTGCAGACGCCATGCGTATGGCTGAAGAGGCAGAAGTCGATCTCGTCGAAATTGCACCCCAGGCTGTTCCGCCGGTTTGCCGTCTGATGGACTACGGCAAGTTCAAGTACCAGGAACAGAAAAAGGCGCATGAAGCCAAGCTTAAGCAGAAGATCATTCAGGTCAAGGAAATCAAATTCCGCCCGGGCACGGATGATGGCGATTACGGCATCAAGGTCCGCAATCTGATCCGCTTCCTTGATGAAGGCGACAAGACCAAGATCACCCTGCGGTTTCGTGGACGTGAGATGGCGCACCAGGACATCGGCGTGCGTCTGCTGGAGCGGGTGCGCAACGACCTTGAGCCCTATGGCCAGGTCGAGCAGTTCCCCAAGATGGAAGGTCGCCAGATGGTCATGGTGCTGGCGCCCAAAAAGAAGAAGTAGGCAGCAGGCAGTATCCGGACGTCACACCAAAGGTGCGGCGCCCGACCCGGATGGCAGGGTAGCGCCGTCCGGCAAAACAAGTGTATTCCAGGTTTGGAAGTACTCCGTTGGGGTCACCTGGTTGCATATTAAAATCTGGAGTAAGTTATGCCCAAGATGAAGACCAAAAAAAGCGCCGCCAAGCGCTTTGTGGTCCGTGCCGGTGGAACGGTAAAACGTGGACAGGCGTTCAAGCGCCACATCCTGACCAAAAAAACCACCAAGACCAAACGCCAGTTGCGCGGTTCGGCAGCCGTTCATGAATCCAATATGAACAGTGTGCGCGCCATGCTGCCATACGCCTGACCCGCATAGGAGAATAAAATGCCAAGAGTCAAACGTGGTGTCATCGCACGCGCCCGCCATAAGAAAATCATCGACGCAGCCAAGGGTTTCCGCGGCCGTCGCAATAACGTCTACCGCGTTGCCAAGCAGGCGGTCATGCGCGCCGGGCAATATGCCTATCGCGATCGTCGCAACAAGAAGCGCGTTTTCCGCGCCCTCTGGATCACGCGGATCAACGCCGCCGTGCGCCAGTACGACATGACCTATAGCGTGTTCATGAACGGCCTGAAAAGAGCCGCCATCGAACTCGACCGCAAGGTACTGGCCGATATGGCCGTGATGGACAAGCCGGCCTTCCTGGCGATTGTCAATCAAGTCAAGGCCACGATCGCCGCACCGGCAGCCTGATTGTTCAAGGCGCTGCGCCGGGCTGCAAGGCCCGGCTGTGGTGAGGATGCGGTGACGCCAGCCGCAAGCAAGCGGGGCTTCGTTGAGTGAAGCCCCGTTTTGCGTTGTACGCTGCGCTCTTTTTACGCTGCTCCTTGCACGCTGTCCTTTGCCTTGACTTGCCTTGCGCCCCTAGGTTTTTCTCCGTAATTTTTCCGGCTCACGCCGGGGTTTCGACAAGCGACCGATGACCGATCTCGAACAACTCGTGGCCCAGGCCGCGGAAGGCTTCAGCCTTGCCACCGACGGCACTGCGCTGGAAAACGAAAAAGCGCGCTACCTCGGCAAGAGCGGCGTGTTGACCGAGCTCCTGAAAGGCCTTGGCAAGCTCGAACACGCAGAACGCAAGACCGAAGGCGCGCGCATCAATGCCGCCAAGGAACGCATTGAAGCCCTGCTGACCGAACGCCGCCAGGCGCTCGCCGATGCGGAGTTGAATACCCGCTTGCAGAGCGAAGCCATTGATGTCACCTTGCCCGGCCGCGGTACCCCGACCGGCAGTATTCATCCGGTCATTCGCACCTGGCAACGCGTGGAAGAGATCTTCCGCTCGATCGGTTTTGAGGTCGCTGACGGCCCCGAGATCGAAAACGACTGGACCAACTTCACCTCCCTGAACAGCCCCGAGAATCATCCGGCGCGCTCCATGCAGGACACGTTTTACATCGATGGTCTCGACTCGGACGGCAAGCAGCTGCTCCTGCGTACCCACACCAGCCCGATGCAGGTGCGTTACGCGCGTTTGCACCAGCCGCCCCTCAAGGTGATTGCCCCCGGGCGCACCTACCGTGTGGACAGCGATGCCACCCATTCGCCGATGTTTCATCAGGTCGAAGGTCTGTGGATCGACGAGAATATTTCCTTTGCCGACCTCAAGGGCGTGTACACCAGTTTTCTGAAGTGCTTTTTCGAAACCGATGCGCTTGAAGTGCGCTTTCGGCCCTCGTTTTTTCCGTTTACGGAACCGTCGGCCGAAATCGACATGGCGTTTTCCAGTGGCCCCAACAAGGGCCGCTGGCTGGAAATTTCCGGTGCCGGCCAGGTCCATCCGACTGTGCTGCGCAATATGGGGCTCGACCCCGAACGTTACATCGGCTTTGCGTTTGGCAGCGGTCTGGAACGCCTGACCATGCTGCGTTATGGCATCAATGACCTGCGCCTGTTTTACGAGGGTGACCTGCGGTTTCTCAAGCAGTTCAGCTGAACGCCGCGGCGCTGCTGACATCGCGCCCGATTCCATTTCCTTGTCCCGTCACAGCACCCCGGTCCACACATCATGCAATTTTCTGTTTCCTGGCTGAGAACCTTCGTCGATAGCGGCCTCGACAACGACGCGCTGGCACATCTGCTGACCATGAGTGGTCTTGAGGTGGAGGATGTCGCGCCGGTGGCGCCGGCGTTTGAGCACATTGTTGTCGCGCGTGTGCTCGAAACCGCCAAACACCCGGATGCCGATCGTCTGACGGTGTGCAAGGTCGATGTCGGGACGGGTGAAGCGCTCACCATCGTTTGTGGCGCGCCCAATGTGGCCGCCGGCATCAAGGTGCCGTGTGCGCTGGTGGGTGCCGTGCTGCCGCCGGCCGAAGAGGGCGGGGCGCCGTTCCAGATCAAGCTGGCGAAGATGCGCGGTGTCGAGAGTCAGGGCATGTTGTGTTCGGCGCGCGAGCTGAAAATCTCCGATGAACATGGCGGCCTGCTGATTCTCGATGACAGCGCCGTGGTGGGGCGTTCGGTCCGTGAGGTCCTTGATCTCGACGACTGCCTCATGACCCTCAAGCTCACTCCCAATCGCGCCGATTGCCTGTCGGTGCTGGGCATTGCCCGCGAAGTCGCAGCCCTGACCGGCGCACCGCTGCAGGCGCCATCCTTTACCCCCGTGGCCACCAGCAGCGATGAGCGTCTGCGCGTGCGTGTCGATGCGCCTGATCTGTGCGGCCGCTTCAGTGGTCGCATCCTGCGCGGCCTCAATGCGCGTGCTGCCACGCCCGAGTGGATGAAGCAGCGCCTGGCGCGCAGTGGTCAGCGCAGCATCAGCGCGCTGGTCGACATTTCCAATTACGTCATGCTCGAACTGGGCCGTCCTACCCACGTGTTTGACCTGGCCAGAATCCAGGGCGACATCGAAGTGCGCTGGGGCCGGCCGGGCGAGAGCCTCAAGCTGCTCAATGGCAATACCGTCAGCCTGGATGCCGGTGTGGGCGTGATCGCCGCTGGTGACCAGGTCGAGAGTCTGGCCGGCATCATGGGTGGCGACGCCACCGCGGTGTCGCTCGAGACCACCGACATCTATCTGGAAGCCGCCTTCTGGTGGCCGCAGGCCATACAGGGCCGTGCGCGGCGCTTCAATTTTTCGACGGACGCAGCGCATCGTTTCGAGCGCGGCGTCGATTACGCCACTACGGTCGACCATATCGAATACATCAGCCGACTGATTCTTGAAGTCTGCGGCACCAGCGCCTCCCGGGTTGGTCCGGTCGATGATCAGATCCTTGATTTGCCGCTGCGTGCACCGGTGCGCATGCGCGCCGCGCGCGCCGTGAGCGTCATCGGCGTCGAGATTTCAAATGAAGAAATCGCCGGCATCTTTCAGCGTCTGGGTTTTGCCACTGAGTATGTCGACGGCGTGTTTGTGGTCACGCCGCCGACTTACCGATTCGACATCCAGATCGAGGAAGACCTGATCGAAGAGGTGGCGCGCTGCCACGGTTACGAAAAGATCCCCGCCAACCTGCCGGCGGCGCGCCACGTCATGCACTCCGAACCCGAGTCGCAGCGCAGCGTGCACAGCCTGCGCCACACCCTGGCCGCGCGTGATTATCATGAAGTCATCAACTTCAGTTTTGTGGACGAATCCTGGGAAAAAGAACTCGCCGGCAATGACAACCCGATTCGCCTGCTCAACCCGATTGCGAGTCAGATGTCCGTGATGCGCTCCACCCTGATTGGTGGCCTGCTGGCCAACGTGCGCTACAACCTCAACCGTAAGACCGAGCGGGTGCGCGTGTTTGAACTGGGCAAGGTATTTCGCCGCGATGCCGGCGTGCCCGACAGCGGCTTGACCATCAAGGGCTACGACCAGCCGCTGATGATGGCTGCGCTGGCGTATGGCACGGCTGCTGAAGAACAGTGGGGCGTGCCTGCGCGGCCCGTCGATTTTTTTGACGTCAAGGCCGACCTCGAAGCGCTGTTCGCGCC
>CANJOT010000218.1 GCA_947475815.1 Burkholderiales bacterium
CAGGGTCGGGGTGCTGTATCCTTTTGGTTCCGCCGACGATTGTAACCGTGTTGAACCGCCCATGTCCGTTCCGACCTACCAGCCGCGTAAGCAGGCGCGCTCCGTGTTTGTACCGATCCGTAACATGCAATATCACGTGCGTGAGTGGGGGGATCCCGGCGCGCCGCTGTTGTTCATGGCGCATGGCTGGATGGATGTCTCGGCCTCCTTCCAGTTTGTCGTCGATGCCCTGCAGCGCGACTGGCATGTGGTGGCGTTTGACTGGCGCGGTTTTGGCCTGAGCGCCAGTCCCGGACAGGACTGTTTTTGGATGCTCGATTATCAGGCCGACCTTGACGCCTTGTTGCGCCACTATTCGCCTGATGCACCGGTTGACCTCGTTGGTCACAGCATGGGTGGCAATGTCACCACGCTGTATGCCGGCTACCGGCCGGAACGGGTGCGCCGTCTGGTCAATCTGGAGGGCATCGGCATGTCTGGCCATCAGCCAGAACAGGGCACGGCGCGCGTCGCGCAGTGGCTGGACGTCATGGCTGCGCCGGCACGCCTGTCGACCTACGTCAGTCGCAACGCCGTGGCGGCGCGACTGTGCAAAACCAATCCGCGCCTGACCGCCGAGCGCGCTGCCTATCTTGCCCTGCATTGGTCACGCGAGCGCGACGATGGCCGCTTTGAACTGCTGGCCGATGCGGCGCACAAAATCATCAATCCCTATCTCTACCGTGTCGATGAAGTCGTGGCCACATGGAGCGCCATCACGGCGCCGGTGTTGTGGGTGCTGGCCGCGGATTCCAATCTGAATGAGCGCATTGCCGGCATGCCCGATTACGACGACCGGCTGGCCGTCATCCGCCATCTGCAGCGCGCCCGCGTCGACGATGCCGGTCACATGCTGCACCATGATCAGCCTGGCCAGACCGCGGCCCTGATTGAAGGTTTTTGCACGCCCGACTGAGCGCGCCGCGGTGAAATTCGACGCGAGAGTAAAATGGGCGCATGAATGAATTCCTGAACGTTGATCTGCATTGCCATTCCGCGGTCTCGGATGGCATGCTTGCGCCCGCCGTGCTGGCCGCACGCGCGCACGCCAATGGCGTCGATATGTGGTCGCTGACCGACCACGACGAAATCGGTGGCCAGCACGAGGCCGCCGCGGCCGCGCGCGCGCTTGGCCTGCGGTATGTCACCGGCGTGGAAATCTCGGTCACCTGGGCCCATGAAACCGTGCACATCGTTGGACTGGGCATCGACCCTGACAACCTGACCCTCATGGAGGGCCTGGCCGCTACGCGTAATGGCCGGCTGGCACGTGCGCAGAAAATGGCCGATGGTCTGGCTGCGGTCGGTATACCAGGGGCCTTCGAGGGCGCGTTGAAATTTGTCGGCAACCCCGACCTCATCAGCCGCACCCACTTTGCTCGCTTTCTGGTCGAACGGCGCACCTGCCGCGATGTGCAGGATGTCTTCAACAAATACCTCGTCGAAGGCAAGCCCGGTTATGTGCCCATGCACTGGGCCACGCTCGCCCATGCGGTCGGCTGGATCCTCGGCGCCGGTGGCGTGGCGGTGGTGGCGCATCCTGGCCGCTATCCTCTGAGCGAACTGGAGTTGCACGCCTTACTGCAGGAATTCCGTGATCTCGGCGGCAGCGCCATTGAGGTGGTGACCGGCAGTCATACTCCCGAGCAGTATCGCAAGTTCGCCGGCCTGGCGGCCGACTTCGGTTTTGCCGGTTCGCGCGGCTCGGACTTCCACGGGCCCAACGAGTCACGCATCGATCTCGGCAAGCTGCCGCCCCTGCCCGAGCAGGTGCGGCCGGTCTGGCAGGCGTGGGCATGAAGACGGGCCGCTGATGTCTCAATACTTCGTCATCCATCCCGATAATCCACAGGCGCGACTGATCCGCCAGGCCGCCGAAATCGTGCGCACCGGTGGTGTCATCGCCCTGCCGACCGATTCTTGTTACGCGCTCTGCTGCCGCCTTGATGACCGTGAGGCTGTCCTGCGCCTGCGGCGTATTCGTGGCGTTGATGACAAACACCACCTGACGCTGCTGTGTCGCGACCTCTCGGAAATCGCCCAGTACGCCCAGGTTGATAATCGCCAGTACCGCCTGCTCAAGGCGGCCACGCCTGGCCCGTATACCTTCATTCTGGAAGCGACCCGCGAAGTGCCCAAGCGCCTGTCGCATCCCTCGCGCAAGACCATCGGCCTGCGGGTGCCTGAAAACAACATTGCCCAGGCCCTGCTGGCTGATCTGGGCCAGCCGCTGCTTGGCACGACCCTGCTGCTGCCCGGTGAGGATGAACCGCTGACCAGTGGCTGGGAGGTGCGCGAGCGGCTCGAGAGCCTGGTTGAGCTGGTGATCGACGGTGCCTGTGGTTTTGAGCCGACCACCATCGTCGATCTGACCGGCGAAGCGCCGGTGGTGCTGCGGGTCGGCCGCGGGCCGGTGGCCATTTTTGGTCTTTCCGGCTAGTCCGGCTGCGCGCCGGCTGATTGTCCCGGTGCACTGCTACAATCGCCCCCTATGGAAAACCTCATCCAGACCATTGCGGTCTATGCCTTGCCGGTCATTTTCGCCATCACGCTGCATGAAGCGGCGCATGCTTATGTGGCGCGTTATTTTGGTGATCTGACCGCTTATGCGCAGGGGCGTGTCAGCCTCAATCCGCTGCGCCACATCGATCTGGTGGGCACGATCATCGTGCCGCTGTCCATTTTGCTGCTCTCGAAGATGTTCGGCATGAGCGGCTTCCTGTTTGGCTGGGCCAAGCCCGTGCCGGTCAACTTTGCCAATCTGCGCAATCCCAAGCGCGACATGCTGTGGGTGGCTGCGGCCGGGCCGGGCATCAACCTCGTCATGGCGCTGGGCTGGGCCCTGTTTCTCAAGCTGCAGGCCATGGCCGGTCTGGGGGAAGAATTTTTTGTCGAAATGGCCCAGGTCGGCATCGTCATCAATGTGGTGCTGGCGGTGCTCAATCTGCTGCCTTTGCCACCACTCGATGGCGGCCGCATCATGGTCAGCCTGTTGCCGCACCGTCTGGCCTGGCAGTTCGCACGCATCGAACCCTGGGGTTTTCCCATCCTCATTCTCCTGATGGCGACTGGCGTGCTTGGTGGCGTGCTGTCACCCTTCATCCAGTTTTTCATTACCCTGATCAACCGGCTGTTTTTTTACTGACGTCACATGTATCCAGAACGCGTACTCTCCGGTATGCGCCCGACGGGCGCCATGCACATCGGCCATTACCATGGTGCCCTGAAAAACTGGGTGCGCCTGCAGAACGAATACCCGTGCTTCTTTTTTGTCGCCGACTGGCATGCCCTGACCACGGCGTATGACGAAACCGAGATCATCGAAAAAAGCGTCTGGGACATGCTGGTCGACTGGCTGGCCGCCGGCATCGATCCGGGCCAGTCGACACTGTTCATTCAGTCGCGCGTGCCCGAGCACGCCGAACTCACGCTACTGCTCGGCATGGCCACTCCACTTGGCTGGCTCGAACGTGTGCCGACCTACAAGGACCAGATTGAGCGGCTCACGCACAAGGACCTGCTGACCTATGGTTTTCTTGGTTATCCGCTGATGCAGGCGGCTGACATCCTGATCTATCGCGCCAACCTTGTACCGGTCGGCGAGGATCAGGTGCCGCACATCGAAATGACGCGCGAAATGGCGCGCCGCTTTAACCATCTGTATGGCCGTGAACCCGGCTTTGAACAAAAAGCCCAGGATGCCGTGCGCAAGCTCGGCGCCAAGCGTGCCCGCCTCTATGAAGAACTGCGCAAACGTTTTCAGGAGCAGGGCGATGCCGAAGCCATCGGGCAGGCGCGCGCCATGCTCGGTGATGCCCAGAGCCTGTCGATGGGTGACCGCGAACGTTTGTTTGGTTATCTGGAAGGCTCGCGCAAGCTGATTCTGGTCGAGCCCCAGGCCCTGCTGACCGAAGCCTCGCGCATGCCCGGCCTTGATGGCCAGAAGATGAGCAAGAGCTACGGCAACACCATCGGCATGCGTGAAGACCCCGAGGTCGTCACGCGCAAGGTGCGGACCATGCCAACCGATCCGGCGCGCGTGCGCCGCAACGATGCTGGCAGTCCGGAAAAGTGTCCGGTGTGGCAGTTGCACCTGGTGTATTCCGACGACGACACACGTGCCTGGGCCGACAAGGGCTGTCGCAGTGCCGGCATCGGCTGCCTGGAGTGCAAACAGCCGGTCATCGACGCGATCATCCGCGAGCAGGAGCCCATGCGTGAACGCGCCCAGGTGTATCTGGATGATCCGACCCTGTTGCGCAACATCGTGGCCGATGGCTGCGACCGGGCCCGCAAGGCCGCCCAGGAAACCATGCGCGAGGTGCGTGAGGCCATGGGTCTGGCGTATACCTGATGGCCTGCTGATCCGCTTTGGACGGCGCGCCATGCCGGGCGAAAAATTTTGCCGGGGCGAGAAGTGCCCCGAGGCGCCGCTTATCCGCTAAAATCGTGTTTTTGTTTGCGGGCATTTTCCCATGATCCAGGGCAGCATCGTCGCAATTGTCACCCCCATGCAGGCCGACGGCAGTCTCGACCTGCCGGCTTTTCGCGCTCTGATCGACTGGCAGCTCGAGCAGGGCACGGACGGTATCGTTGTTGTGGGGACCACCGGCGAATCACCCACCGTCTCGGTGGATGAGCATTGTGAGCTCATCCGCGTGGCCGTCGAGCAGGCCGGTAAACGTGTGCCCGTGATCGCCGGTGCCGGCGGCAATTCCACCACCGAAGCCATTGAACTCACCCAGTTCGCCAAGGACGTTGGCGCTGATGCGTCGCTGTCGGTCGTGCCTTATTACAACCGGCCTTCCCAGGAAGGCCTGTACCGTCACTTCAAGGCCATCGCCGAGGCCGTTGACCTGCCGATGATCCTCTACAACGTGCCGGGCCGCACCGCCTGCGACATGCACAACGACACCGTGCTGCGTCTGGCACAGGTGAGCGGCATCATTGGCATCAAGGATGCCACGGGGGACATGAACCGTGGCAGCGTGCTGCTGTCCCGTGCGCCCGCCGATTTCGCGGTCTACAGTGGCGACGACGCCACTGCCATTTCGCTGATGCTGCTCGGTGCGCGCGGCAATATCTCGGTCACGGCCAATGTCGCTCCCGCGCTCATGCATCAGCTCTGCAAGGCCGCGCTCGCCGGTGACGTCGCCGCGGCGCGCGCCCTGCATTTCAAGACCCTGCCGTTGCACGTCAACCTGTTTGCCGAGGCCAATCCGATTCCGGTAAAGTGGGCCCTTGAACAACTGGGTCGCATTCCTTCCGGCATCCGTTTACCCCTGTCCCCGCTTTCGACAGCCCACCACGAAACCGTCCGCTCGGCCCTCCGGGCCGTTGGATTGTTGGGCTGAAGGCCCGCTTCACCGATCACCTGGATTATTCATGACGATTTTTTCCCGGCACGTTCCCCGCTCCGAAGCCCTGACTGAAACGCAGCGCCGCTGGACGACCAAGCGGACCGCACGCGCGCGCCGCCTTGCCCTGCTGGGCGCCGCGGTGCTGATGGCCGGCTGCAGTTCCATGGGCAACCTGCTCGAAGGTGACCGGCTTGACTACAAGTCTGAAGCCAAATCTCCGGTGAGCTCCCTCGAGATTCCGCCTGGCCTGTCGACGCTGCCGCGCGAAGAGCGATTCAACATTCCCCAGCGCGCCGCTACGGCTACGCTGTCCGGTTACAACCTGCAGCGCACCAGCACCGTGCCGACGGCCGCCAGCCCGATGTTGCCGACGGTGCCGGATGCCCGGCTCGAACGGGCGGGCGCGCAGCGCTGGCTGGTGGTCAACAAGACGCCTGAAGAAATCTGGCCCATCGTCAAGGACTTCTGGCAGGACATGGGCTTCCTGATCAAGATCGAGTCGCAGGAAACCGGCGTGCTTGAGACCGACTGGGCGGAAAATCGCGCCAAGATTCCTCAGGATTTCCTTCGCAATGCCATTGGCCGGGTGTTTGACGGCCTGTATTCCACCGGCGAGCGCGACAAATTCCGCACCCGCCTGGAGCGTGGTACCGCGGGCACGGAAATTTATCTGAGCCACCGCGGCATGATCGAACAGATCAATGCCCGTGCCGATTCCACCGTCTGGCAGCCGCGGCTGTCGGATCCCGAACTCGAGGCCGAATTTCTGCGCCGCCTGCTGGTCCGTTTCGGGGTCGAAGAGCAGCGTGCCCGTGCCGTGGTGGTCAATACGCCCGAAGCGATCAAGGCCCGTCTGGTCAGGTCCGGTACGGCGGCGGGCTACGTTGAGGTCGACGAAGGGTTTGATCGCGCCTGGCGCCGTGTGGGTCTGGCTCTGGACCGTGTTGGCTTCACGGTGGAAGACCGGGATCGTACCCAGGGTCTGTATTTTGTCCGTTATGTTGATCCGGCCGATGATGAAAAATCGAAGAACCCGGGCTTTTTCAGCCGCCTGTTCACTTTTGGCAAGGACAGTGGTGATGCCGCCAAACAGGCGGCCCAGTATCGGGTAGCGGTCAAGGGACAGGGACCCAATTCCACGCAGGTGACGGTGCAGGATCGCAGTGGTGCACC
>CANJOT010000219.1 GCA_947475815.1 Burkholderiales bacterium
ACCAATGGCACGATGGTGTTACACCGGATCTGACAGGCTCCCGCGCATCGCTGACTCTTCCCGCGCCGGGCGCCGGAAGAGTGATTTCCTCCCGGAACGTGCATGCCGCCCCGTACTGAACTCCTGATTCGACCTTCCCGTTTGCTGGCCGGCCTGGTGTTCGCCATGGCCGTGCTGGTCACCGCCGGCAGCCTCTTCTGGGTGATTGCCCTCGGTCAAAACAGCCTGGAAACCTTGCCACTTCCAGGTCTGTGCTTCGGCCTCGCCTTTTGGATCGGCTCTTGCGTGTGCATCGTACAGTGGTGGCGTGCGCGCTCCACGGTCCGGCTGTCTGTCGACGCGGACGGGGTGTCGGTGGCCCTGCGTCAGGCCGACGGGCGGTTTGGGGGCTTGTGGCTCGGCCAGCTCGATGCCGGATCGCTGGTCTGGCCGGGTATCATGGTGCTGCGCCTGCGCAGTCCGGCAAGCGGCTTGGCGGCTGGCCCTCGGGTGCGCTCGCTGCTGGTTGTGGCTGACAGCGCCTGCCCGGCAGACCGCCGTGCCTTGTCCCTGTGGCTGCGCTGGCTGTACCGCAAGGGTTTGAGCCTGAACACCCCGCAGCAGGCGCATGATGTCAGCCTGTAAGATCGAATTGAACGCGGCGCGCTGTGTTCCAGCCCTGGAAAAGAATGTCAGAACCGAGTGAACGTGATATCGATCAAATTCTTGTCGAGCGTGTGCAACGCGGCGACAAGAAGGCGTTCGAGTTGCTGTTCCTAAAGTATCAGCGCAAGATCGGCCGGCTGGTGTCGCGCCTGGTGCGCGACCAGGCCGAAATTGAGGATGTCACCCAGGAAGCCTTCATCAAGGCCTATCGTGCCTTGCCCCAGTTTCGGGGCGAAAGTGCGTTTTATACCTGGCTTTACCGCATCGCCATCAACACCGCCAAGAATTATCTGGTGTCTCAGGGTCGACGCGCACCGACGTCAACTGAAAATGATGCGGAAGAAGCGGAAACTTTCGACGATGCAGACCAACTAAGGGATATCAATACCCCCGAGTCCCTGTACATGAGCCGGCAGGTCGGGGATACGGTCAATCGGGCCATGGACGCGCTGCCGGAAGAATTACGGACCGCAATCCAGTTGCGGGAAATTGAAGGGATGAGTTACGAGGATATCGCGCTGGCCATGCAATGCCCGATCGGGACGGTCCGGTCGCGCATTTTTCGTGCGCGCGATGCCATTGCCGCACAGTTGCGTCCGCTGCTGGGGACGTCAAAAGACAAGAGGTGGTGACATGATCGACGCAGTGGGCCAGGCAGCGCATGCCGGCAACGGCAGTGAAACCGGCAATCCGACGGGTGAAGACGCTTTGGCCATGAGCCGGGCGGGCAGCCGGCAACGGGTGTCGGCGCTGGCCGACGGCGAACTCGAGCGTGCCGCGGCCGATCAGACCATAGACCGCCTGCTGGTGGACGAGGATCTGCGCGCCATCTGGCGTGATTTGCATCGCGTCGCCGACAGTCTGCGTTCGGAAGAACTGATCACCGCGCAGGATGTTGAGCCTGCCGCCACGCGCATGGAAAACCGGTTTGCCGCGCTGCTGGACGCCGAACCGACCATACTTGCGCCGCGCCGTCGCGAAAAGCGCCTGATCTGGGCCCGGCATCTGGTGCCCGGTGTGGGCGTGAGTGCCGGCGTCGGACTGATTGCCCTGGCGGTGGCGCTGCAGTTCGGTTACCTCAGCCTGGGCACTCCGCTGGACAGCGGCCAGCAGTTCGCGGCGGCGCGTGCGCCAGCCCGGGTCAATGTGTCAATGGTCAGTGCCGACGGCAAGCCGGTCGACCGGGAGAAGCTCAGCGAATATCTCAGTGCCCATCAGAAGTACACCCCGGCGTCATGGCGCGATCCCGCGCTGGCACCGGTCGGACTGATGCGGCGCGAACCGCTGCCCGCCTCGCGCGGGCCGTCCGTTTGTTGCGCGAATATTGATGCCGGGAACGAATGAAACAGCATATTGATCCATACGCCTCCGGGGCTCAGAGAGGCAATCCGAAGCGGCAGTCCGAGATGGGGCTGACCTGGCCTGAACCTCTGCGCAGCTTTCATGTCTGGCTGTTTGTGCTGGCTTTGTTGTTGGCCTGGCTCAGCGGTCCAGTCGGGGCGGCCGATGGGCGCACGGTGGCCGCAGTGCGCACGCCTGGCACGGAAGCCAACCTCTGGCTGGCGCGCGTTCAGGGTGCCGCGCAACGCTTGAACTACAGTGGCAATTTTGTATATCAGCAGGGTAGCCAGCTGCATTCTTCACGCATCAGCCATGCGGTCGATCAGAGCGGCGAACACGAGAAGCTGGAAATCCTCGATGGCAAGTCGCTCGAATACATCCGACACAACGACGAACTCAAGTGTTACATGCCCGACAGCAAGCTGGTCGTCATTGAAAAACGGCCATCGGGGGAACGTTTCCCCGGCTTGTTGATGAGCAGTAATGCCGACATTGACGCTTTTTACAAGGTCAGCCGGATCGGTGCCGACCGGGTTGCCGGTCGTGCCTGTCAGGTCACCCTGCTCGAACCGCGCGACAACATGCGTTACGGGTATCGTCTCTGGACCGACCAGCAGACCGGTTTGCTGCTCAAGGCACAAACTATCAATGACCGCGGTGACGTCATTGAACAGATTGGTTTTACCGAGGTCACGATCGGCGAGAACATTGACCGTTCGCGCTTCAAGCCGAATGTGAAATCCTGGGACGGCTGGCGTCGCGAAACGCTCGATGTTACGCCGGCCGAACTGACCCAGTCGGGCTGGACCCTGAAAAATCCGGTGCCGGGTTTCCAGAAGATTCGCGAGGTCAAACGGGTCTTCGCCGACAGGCGTGAGGTTGGGCAGATTGTGTATTCAGATGGACTGGCCAATATTTCAGTGTTCATCGAAACGAACGGGACACCCAGTGCGACCGAGGGGGATACAAATCTCGGAACAATCAATGTGGTCAGCAGACGTCACGGCGAATTCTGGCTCACCGTGGTCGGTGAGGTGCCGGTCAATTCAATTCGTCAGGTGGCGAGCTCACTGGAATTTGCCAAGTCCGTCCCCAGATAAGGGGGGTTCCGAGGCCAAGCGCTTCCCGGGACGGTGACCGATTGAAGTTTTTTGACTTGACCTATTATTTACAAAAAGAAGGAAAACCATGCGTGCTCTGTTTGCAGCACTTTTGACTGCTACCGTACTGGGCTTCGCAGCACAGACGCCGTCGTACGCCCAGGCCCGTGAGCTCCCCGACTTCGCCGACCTGGTAGAGAAGGTCGGCCCGGGCGTTGTCAATATCCGCACCACAGCGCGGGTGCGTGCCGAGGCTCAGGCGGGCGCTCCGAATGCGGATGAGCTCAATGAACTGTTCCAGCGCTTTTTCGGTGTGCCCATGCCGCGGCAGAACCCCGGTGTTCCGCGCGGTCGCGGGCCCGGTCAGCCACAGACACCGGCGCCCGAACGCGAAGTGCCGCGCGGTGTCGGTTCGGGCTTCATCATCAGCGCCGACGGTTATGTGCTGACCAACGCCCACGTGGTCGATGGCGCCAAGGAAATCTACGTCACCCTGACCGACAAGCGTGAATTCAAGGGTCGCGTGGTCGGTCTGGACAAACGCACGGACGTCGCGCTTGTCAAGGTCGAAGCCAGTGGCCTGCCCAGGCTCAATCTGGGTGAATCACGCACTGTGCGGGTGGGGCAGTGGGTCTTGGCAATCGGCTCGCCGTTTGGCCTGGAAAATACCGTCACCGCGGGCATCGTCAGCGCCAAGGCGCGCGAGACCGGTGAATACCTGCCCTTCATCCAGACCGACGTGGCGGTCAATCCCGGCAACTCGGGTGGTCCGCTGATCAATATGCGCGGTGAGGTGATTGGCATCAATTCGCAAATCCTGTCCGGAAGTGGCGGCAGCATCGGCATTTCGTTTGCTATCCCGATCGATGAGGCCATGGGTGTCGTGGAACAACTCAAATCGACGGGGCGCGTGTCGCGCGGCCGACTGGGTGTGCAGATCGGGGAGGTTGCCAAGGAAGTCGCCGAGGCGCTCGGACTGGCCAAGGCGGAAGGCGCACTGGTCGGCCGGGTCGAACCGGGTACGCCGGCCGACAAGGCGGGTATTGTGCCGGGGGACATCATTCTCCGCTTCAACGGCAAGACCATTGAACGCTACGCCGACCTGCCGCGCGCTGTTGGTGAGACCCGGCCGGGTACCCGTTCGACGCTGCACGTCTGGCGCAAGGGTACGACACTTGACATCCCCATCGTGGTCGCCGAGGTCGAGGTCGAGGCCGACGCCACCGCTACCGCCAAAGCCGACGAGGAAAAGGCCCAGCCGGGCAAACCCAATGCGCTCGGCCTGACCGTGTCCGACCTGAACGAGGAAAAGCGTCGTGAACTGCGTATTTCCGGTGGTGTGCAGGTCGACACTGCGGAGGGTGCGGCAGGTGCTGCCGGCCTGCGGCGCGGCGATATCATCCTGGGCCTGAACAACACCGACGTGACGAGTACGCGTCAGTTCAATGAACTGGTGACCAAGCTGGATCCGAAACGTTCGGCCTTTGTGCTGGTGCGGCGCGGCGATGCCGTCCGCTACCTGCCCATCCGGCCGCGCTGAGTTGCGAGGTTGAACGGTCCGGCTGTGTTGACGCTCTATGGCCGCGGTTATTGTCATCTGTGCGAGGACATGGCCGTGGCGCTGCGCGGACTCGGGCTGGCCTTTCTGGAGCGCGATGTCGATGCCGACCCCGCGCTCGAGGCGCGTTTCGGCGATCTGGTGCCGGTGCTGATGCTCGAGCACGAGGGCCAGCAGGTCGAGGTGTGTCATTATTTTCTGGATTCCGCCCGTTTGCGTTCGCTTTTGAGCGCGATCCGTTAAAATGGCGGCCGGGGAGGGGGTGCGCGGCTCTCTTGGAGTTGCGCTGCCCCTTTTTTTGTTGCCCCGTATGGAAGTACACGAATCTCCCGCGGACGGGTCAGCCCGCCGCTGTTGAACCGCAATACCACGCCTAACCAGGCTGAACCCTGCCTGGGCCATCGCGAAGCGAAACGATCTGCATGCAGCACATCCGCAATTTCTCCATCATCGCCCACATCGACCACGGCAAGTCGACGCTTGCCGACCGCATCATCCACCTCTGTGGCGGCCTGTCCGACCGCGAGATGGAGTCGCAGGTGCTCGATTCGATGGATATCGAACGCGAGCGTGGTATCACCATCAAGGCACAGACCGCCGCGCTGCATTACAAGGCGCGCGATGGACAGGTCTATAACCTCAACCTGATTGACACACCGGGGCACGTCGACTTCAGTTATGAAGTCAGCCGTTCGCTGTCGGCCTGCGAGGGCGCCCTGCTGGTGGTCGACGCCAGCCAGGGCGTCGAGGCGCAGACAGTGGCCAACTGCTATACCGCCCTCGACCTCGGCGTTGAAGTGGTGCCGGTGCTCAACAAGATTGACCTGCCTTCGGCTGATCCGGCCAATGCGATTCAGGAAATCGAAGATGTCATTGGCATCGATGCCCATGAGGCCCTGCTGGCCAGCGCCAAGACCGGCGAGGGCGTGATCGAGATTCTCGAAGCCCTGATTACGCGCATTCCGGCGCCCAAGGGCGACCCGGCCGCGCCGCTGCAGGCGCTGATTATCGATTCCTGGTTCGACAATTATGTCGGCGTGGTCATGCTGGTGCGCCTGTTCAATGGCGCGCTGCGACCCAAGGATCGCATCATGCTGATGGCCAATGGCTCGCAGTTCCTGACCGAACAGGTGGGGGTGTTCACGCCGAAAAGCCAGGGGCGCGATTTTCTGTCGGCGGGCGAGGTGGGTTTTATCATCGCCGGCATCAAGGAACTGGGTGCCGCCAAAGTTGGCGACACCGTCACGCTGGCCAATCGTCCGGCGAGCGCGCCGCTGCCCGGCTTCAAGGAAGTGCAGCCGCAGGTGTTTGCCGGCCTGTTTCCGGTCGAGGCCAATCAGTACGACTCCCTGCGTGATGCGCTCGAGAAACTCAAGCTCAATGATGCTTCGCTGCAATACGAGCCTGAAGTGTCGCAGGCGCTCGGCTTTGGTTTCCGTTGTGGTTTTCTCGGTCTGCTGCACATGGAAATCGTGCAGGAACGGCTTGAGCGTGAATACGACATGGACCTCATCACCACCGCGCCGACGGTGGTGTATGAGGTGGTGCAGCGTGATGGTTCGATCCTGACGGTCGACAATCCCTCGAAGATGCCCGATCCGAGCAAGATCGAGGAGATCCGCGAGCCCATCGTCATCGTCAATCTGTTCATGCCGCAGGAGTATGTCGGTTCGGTCATCACGCTGTGCATCCAGAAGCGCGGCATGCAGACCAACATGAGTTACCACGGCCGGCAGGTCAAGCTGACCTATGAAATGCCGATGGCTGAAATCGTGCTCGATTTTTTTGATCGGCTCAAGTCCGTGTCGCGCGGTTACGCCTCGATGGACTACACCTTCAAGGAATACCGTCACGCCGACGTCGTCAAGGTTGACATGCTGATCAACAGCGAGAAG
>CANJOT010000220.1 GCA_947475815.1 Burkholderiales bacterium
AGCGCCACACGACCCGGCAACGAAACACTGCTGGTCCACGCTGGCGCTCCGACGGGTGTGCTGGCCGGCCCGGTCAATCCGCCGCTCTACCGTTTCTCGACGGTGTGTTACGACACGGTCGCCGAATACCAGGCGGCGCACGACCAGCGTTTTGATCATCTGCTGTATGGCCGGCTGGGCTCGCCCACCACCTGGGCGCTCGAAGATGCATTGTGCGAACTCGAAGGGGCGCACGATGCGGTGCTTACTTCCTCGGGTCTGGCCGCGATCCAGCTGGCATTGATGGCCAACCTGAAATCCGGCGACCACCTGCTGATGACCGATGCGGTCTACCAGCCGGCACGTAATTTCTGCGATACGATCTTGTCGCGTTTTGGCATCACCACCGACTATTACGATCCGCTGATAGGCGCCAACATCGAGGGCCTGATGCGTCCCAACACGCGCGTCGTCTATGTCGAGTCGCCCGCTTCGAATACCTTCGAGGTGCAAGATGTGCCGGCCATCGCCGCCGTGGCTCACGCCCGCGACGCCGTGGTGATCGCCGACAACACCTGGGCCACTGGTCTGTTTTTTCGCAGCTTCGATCACGGTGTCGACGTCACCGTGCATGCCGGCACCAAATACATCGTCGGCCATTCCGACGCCATGGTCGGCGTCGTGTTAAGCAACGCCAAAGTCGCCGAACGCATCCGCCAATACTGGTCCGACAGCGGTTGCGCCATCGGCCCGGACGACGCCTTTTTGGCGCTGCGCGGCCTGCGCACCATGGCGTTGAGGCTCGATCGGCATGGCGCCAACGCCCTGACCATCGCGCAATGGCTCGAAGGTCACCATGACATCGAACAAGTGCTCTATCCGGCGCTGGCCAGCCACCCGCAACACGCGTTGTGGAAACGCGATTTCCAAGGCGCCTCGGGACTGTTGAGCATCGTGCCCAAGGCGCGCAGCGAAGCGGCGGTAAACGCCTTGGTCGATGCGCTGCAATGGTTTGGCATCGGCGCCAGTTGGGGTGGTTATGAAAGCCTGGCGCTGCCGGCCAAGCCCCTGCGCACAGTTTCGGCACGGCCCTGGAGCGGCGAGCGCAGCGCGGTACGCCTGCACATCGGCCTCGAACAGGTCAACGACCTGATGGCTGACCTCGATGGCGCACTCCAGCAGACCCGCAACATCACATGAGCACCGACACCATGTTCACGACCCACAACCCCGACAGCATTCTTGCTCCGCTTGGACCCTACTCGCACGGCCTGGAAATACCCGCAGGTAGCCGGCTGCTGCTGGTCTCGGGGCAAACTCCGGGCCTGCCCGACGGTCGCATCGCCCAGGGCATCGAAGCGCAAAGCGAGGTGGTCTGGACGCGCATCGAGGCGATCTTACGATCGGCCGGCATGAGTACCAACCACATCGTCAAGGTCAACACCTACTTGCGCCACCGCAGCGACGCGCCGGCCTATGCGCGCGTGCGGGCGCGTTTTCTCGGCGAGCATCGGCCAGCCATGCTCGGCCTGGTGATCGCCGACCTGTTCAATATCGAATACCTGCTCGAAGTCGAAGTCCTTGCAGCACAACCCACCTGATCATTCAAGATCGTTACGCCACCTGGAGAAGATGATGCGCACGCTGATCACCCGATGTTTCATGACCGTGGCCACCATCGCCATGACTGTCGCCGCGCTACCGACCAGCGCGCAAAGCGGGCCCTGGCCAAATAAGCCGATGCGCCTGATCGTTCCCTTCGCGGCAGGCGGCTCGGCCGACCTGATGGGCCGCTATATCGGCAAACATTTTTCCGAAGCCTTCGGCCAGCCGGTGGTGGTGGAAAACCGTCTGGGCGCCGGCGGCATGCTGGGCAGCGACGTGGTCGCCAAGGCTGCTGCCGATGGTTACACCCTGCTATTGGCCATCGCTGCCACGCACGCCATCCAACCGGCCCTCGGACAACCCATGCCCTACGACGTAGTACGCGATTTTGCGCCGATCGGCCAAGTCGCCTTCGGCGCCATGGCGCTCACCGTACCGATCGGTTTTCCGGCCAACAACCTGCGTGAATTCATCGATTACGCGCGCGCCAATCCCGGCAAGATCAACTACGGCACCGGTGGCCTGGCTTCAGGCGGACACCTGGTCGGCGAGGCGCTCAATGCATTGAGCAAGACCGGCATGACGCACATCCCCTACAAGGGAGGCAGCCCGGCCTTCAACGACATGCTCGGCGGTCAATTGCAGGTCGTGCTGACCGATACCAGCACCACCGCCGGCTTTGTCCAAATGGGCAAGGTCAAGGTGCTTGCGGTGTCGGGTCCGAAACGCAGTCCGGCCTTCCCGACGGTACCGACCCTGCTCGAACAAGGCGTGCAATTCGAACCAGGTAGTTGGTTTGCCATGTTCGCGCCGGCCGGCACACCGCCGGCCATCCTCGCGCGCCTGAATGCCGAACTGAACAACTTCATCAACCAGAAAGAGATGAACGCGCGCATGGTCACCATGGGCCTGACGCCGGCACCGGGTGACGTCGCCTCGTTCCAGCGCGTCCAGCAAGCCGATATCGCCGCCTGGACACGCATCGTCAAAAGCGCTGGCATCAAGGTGGAATGACATGACCGACGCGAATCTACACGTACAGCGACGCGAAGCCGTCGACAACGCGCTGCGCATCATGCGTGCCGCAGTCGGCACGGCGAGCACCTTGGAGGCGTCCGTGGCGCGCATTGTCGAGGAGCAGATCCTCGGCCTCGCGCAGCGTTCCGAGTTGTGGGACTTGAAGGACTTCCCGATTCAAGCCGGCCAGCGCTGGGGAGTGTGGGAGGTTAGTGAAGACGCCGATGGCCGCTTTGCCGTGTATGCCTCGGCCGCCCATCCGGGCCACGCCCAACCGCCGCACAACCACACCACCTGGGCCTGCATTGCAGGGGTGTCCGGTACCGAGGTCAATCGCTTTTACCAGCGCATCGAAGGCGACGGCACGCCCGGCCCGGCGCGCCTGCTGCAAAGCGGCCAGCGCGACATTGGCAAAGGCGCTGTCGTGCTGCTCGGCCCCGACGACATTCACGACATCGAAATCGTCGGCCCGAGCGACGCCATGCATCTGCATGTTTACGGACTAGGCTTTTCCCATTTGCACCGCCGCATGCGCTACGACATGAGCGCTGCGCGCTGCGAATACTTTCCGGTATTCACCGATATTCCAAAACTCTAAGGAGCAACGATGCGACCTGTCACCGATGGATATGCACAGGCCAATGGCCTGCGCCTGCATTACGAGGCATGGCCGTCCCCCGGGCCGACCGTGGTCTGCCTGCACGGCACCTCATTGACCGGACGGGTGTGGGGCTGGTTGGCCCAAGCGTTGACGCCCGCCTACAACCTGATCGGCCTGGACCAGCGTGGCCATGGCGACTCGGCCAGCGCACCGGCCGGGCAATACACAGTCGATTATTACGGCGCCGACCTGGTCGACTTTGCCGATGCACTGCAGCTCGACAAGTTCAGCATCGTCGGTTCGTCGCTCGGTTCGCGGGTTGGCCTGCATTACGCGGCGGCGCATCCCGAACGGGTCGACAAGCTGGTGTTTCTCGACCTCAGTTTCGAAATGCCCAAGGCCGCGTCCGACGAAATGATCCATGCCCACGTCACACGGCCGCGCACCTTCGCCGACATGGAACAAGCGGTGGCGTTTTCCAAGACCTTGCCACAACGCAAACGTTTTTCCGACGCCACGCACCGCGACACCCTGGCTGGCGACCTCGCCACCAACGCCGACGGTCGGCTCGAATGGCGTTACAACCGCGACGCCGCCATCGAGACCCTATCCGTGGCGGCCCGCGACATGTGGGCGGAAGTACGCCGCGTCACTTGCCCGGTATTGATCCTGCGCGGTGAACTGTCCAATGTGCTGACCGAACAAACCTCGGCGCGACTGCCGCGCGAATTCGCCAACGGCCAGGTGTTGACCATTCCCGGCGCCGGCCATTCGATCTGGGGCGACAACCCGCGCGCCACCGCGGCCGCCATATCGACTTTTTTGCGCACCGGCGATTTTGCCGCGGTTCAAAAAGCGATCGCCGACAGCAGCAAGTAGCGCAACGCCCATGAAGCCCCTGCCTGAGCCCCCCGAATTGCCCGCGAAATTTGCGCAACCGGGAGAACGAACCGTCGATACCGGCCGCCTGCGCCTGCATGCGTTTGATGGTGTTGATCTGCAACGAAGCGCAAAGGCGCCCCACGGGGCAATCAGTGGCATGTAGCCCCCTAGAAAGCGGCAACAAGCGGCAACACGGCAACAGAATTCGACCGCATTTCCAGCTCAGTGCGCAAAGTGGGAGGCTACTCAAAGACGTCTTGGCCCATGGGGTTTACCGACCAACAAAATTACTCTCCGTCCGGTAGGGCCTCAATCTGCCGCAGCGCATCCTCAACGGCCCACCGCTTGGCATCGTCCAGCGTCCTGATCGCCCGGTACCCAGACGGTTTGCGTCCCGTAGTTCTCGCAGCCGCCGTCATGCCCACCGCATGCATCGCATCCTCAAGGTGCGCTAACAGTAACGACGATTCCGACCGCTCCAGCCGGCGTTGATTGGTCTCACGGCCATGCACAAGATGCGATGCGCCGATTCGAGCTTTGCCCTCGGCAGTCTTTGGCCCTGAACCCCGACCGCCGTGATGTCCGCATTTCTGTGTCTTGCTTGTGTTTAGCGCGGGCTTGGCGCACTGTTGCTGGGAGTTCTTGGACATGGCCGTGCAGCGCAAGCATTTGATCCGGCCTCCGGCTGTAACGATGAATTTTTCGGGGTTGTCCATACCGCAATTTTACGCTAGCTGGTAAGGGTTAACGTTACTAAGCGCAGTCGGCTCGGGTGCTTCGGCTGGGAAGACCGTAAAATTAGTCGGCGAAGAGGCGCTAACTGTTTTCTGTGTAACACTGAAGTGTCGTCTCGCCAAGCAACAGTATAAAAGGGAGTAGACATGAGGGAAAATTATGCGGCAGCCATCGGGCAAAAAAATCGAAACTACTACCTTTCGAAGTTTGAAGCGTTCGACCAGAAAGGGGGGGGGGGGCTAAAACCCAGTTGGAATTGGTCGGCCCTAATTTTTACTGGGGCTTGGGCGCTTTATCGAAAAATGTATGGCTGGTTCTTTGCGTGGTTTGGAATAGTGTTCATATCAGGTATGGCAGATATGGGCGGTTCCCCGGTGATATCTGGGCTCATATTTCTCGTGTCCAGCGTTGTTTTTGCTTCTTATGCAAATGCTCTTTACTACAACAAGGTCAGGACAAAAATAGCAGTAGCACAACTAAATTTTAAAGATGAATCTAAGCTCCTCGAGAACTTAAGCTCCATAGGGGGTATCCATAAATGGGTTACTTGGGTGTTTGGTGGCATACCTATAATTGCTATTTCTGCCGCACTTGTCATACCGATGGTTGCAAACAAATCAAGCTCCCCGTCGACCGATAACTACAGTAATGGCGAGGGTGTCCCGAAGAACGATGTCGCGGCGATTAAGCGGTACTGGTACAGGCTAGCCGCAGCGCAGGGGGACGCTGATGCGCAGTCCAAACTCGGTTTGATATATAGCACTGGTCAGGGAGTGGTGCAGGACTACGCTGAAGCGGTGAAGTGGTACAGGCTAGCTGCAGCGCAGGGGCTTGCTCAGGCGCAGGTCAACCTCGGGCTGATGTATGACATTGGACTGGGCGTCATCCAAGACTACGCCGAAGCAGGGAAGTGGTACAGGCTAGCTGCAGCGCAGGGGGACGCGTATGCGCAGTTCAGAACCGGGGTGATGTATGGCAACGGTCAGGGCGTGGTGCAGGACTACCCTGAAGCGGTGAAGTGGTACAGGCTAGCCGCAGCGCAGGGGCTTGCTCAGGCGCAGGTCAACCTTGGCGCAATGTACGGTAATGGCGAAGGGGTCATACAGGACTATGTCCGAGCGCATATGTGGGCAAACCTTGCCGCTTCGCAAGGCAACAAGATAGCGGCGGAGAACCGCGAACTCAATGCCAAGACAATGACACCACAGCAGATAGGTGAAGCGGAGAAGCTAGCGCGTGAATGCCAAGCAAGAAACTACAAGGGATGCTGAGTACCATGAACAGACTACTGATTGGATTGATGCTGCAGGTGACCGCGACAGTTCAACCTCGCGCTGAGTACTGTTCGGGTTAGTGGCGCGTGTCGGGGCCACATAGGTGCCGTCTTTCTTTACGTGACCTCGCACTGCATGATCACGGGGAGTGGCGACTGGAACTGAAACGGAAGCGATCAAGAACGCACTGAAGAGTATTTTTTTCATGATCTCTCCGACAGTTTAAAAAAGACCTGGGGATGCGGACAAAATCTTGGACTACTTGGAGGTAGTCCGTGTATTCATACGACGAGCGCCTAAGGGCGGTGAAACTGTACGTCAAGTTTAGCAAGCGGAGCGGGGCGACCATTCGCCAGTTGG
>CANJOT010000221.1 GCA_947475815.1 Burkholderiales bacterium
AGGCCATTGCCGTGCGCGATCTGATTCTCGGCATTGATCAACTCGCCGATGTACGTGTGCTCGAAAGCGCGCTCGCCGGCCTGCCCAAAAAATCCTGATATGACCACACCCGCTTCCCGACCTTTGCCGCTCGCCGGCGTGCGCATCCTCGCCGTCGAGCAATACGGCGCCGGTCCCTTCGGTACGTCCTATCTGGCTGATCTGGGCGCCGAGGTCATCAAGATTGAAAACCACAAGGACGGCGGCGACATCGGCCGTGGCGTCGGGCCGTATTTTTTCGGGCCGGGGGACAGTCATTTTTTCCAGACCTTCAACCGCAACAAAAAAAGCATCACGCTTGATCTGAAACATCCGGCCGGCATGGAAGCCTTCCGCACTCTGGCGCGCGAAGCCGATGCCGTGCTCGACAACCTGCGTGGCGACCTGCCGGCGCGTCTGAAACTGACCTACGATGACCTCAAGGACGTCAATCCGCGCATCGTCTGCGCCCACCTGTCGGCCTATGGCCGCAGTGGTTCGCGCACCGCCTGGCCGGGTTACGATTATCTGATGCAGGCCGAGGCCGGGCACATGTCACTGACCGGCGAACCCGATGGCCCGCCGACGCGTTATGGCCTGTCTATCGTTGACCTGATGACCGGTTTGGCGGCAGCCTTTGGTCTGCTTGCCGGTGTCGTCAGCGCGCGTTCAACGGGTGTCGGCATGGAGGTCGACACATCCCTGTTCGACGTTGCCCTGCACAACCTCAACTATCCCGGCACCTGGTATCTGAATCAGGGTGTGGTGACAACGCGCAGCGAGCGTTCTGCGCATCCGAGCCTGACGCCCAGCCAGTTGTATCGCACCAAAGATGGCTGGATCTTCCTGATGTGCAACAAGGAAAAGTTTTGGGGCTTGCTGGTCAGTTTGATCGGAAAAACAGAATGGAATAATGACCCCGACTTTGCCACCTTCGCCACGCGCCTGACGCATCGCGACCGTGTCACGCAGATGCTCGATGCCGCCCTGATGGAAAAGAGCACCGACGAATGGATGGCGATTTTTGCCGGCAAGGTGCCCGCTTCGCCGGTCTATGATGTGGCTCAGGCGCTCGAAAATCCCTTCGTCGCCGAACGCCACGGCTTGGCTGATTTTGCCTACCCGGATGGCAAGTCCGCGCGCATGGTGGCCAGCCCGATTCGCATTGGCGGCGTAGAATTGCCGCACGTCGCCGCGCCGAAGATGGGTGCGGACACCGATGCGACGCTGGCACGCGCCGGTTATACCGCCGAGCAGATTGCCGTGCTGCGTGCTGATGGCGTCATTTCGGCCTGAGCCTGCGCCCTGTCTGACTCACTGTCCCGCTGCCCGCTGACCTGTTGGCCACAGCCATCGACCTGAAGGAAGTCTTGATGCCGGTGTTGCACCCATGAAGGGCGGGCTGTCCCTGTTGCTCACCCTGATGATCCAGATGGCCAGTTCCGCGGCCACGCTGGTGCCGCCTGCGATCGCCCCGGCCGTGCTGGCGGCGCTCGGTTTGGACACCCAGTATGTCGGCGTGTATATCAGCGTGGTGTTTTTTGCCGGCGCCATTTCGGGCGTCTATGCGGTGTCACTGGTGCGCCGCTTCGGGCCGATCCGTACCAGTCAGGCTGGCCTGCTGCTGTCGGCCACCGGCCTCGCCCTGATGTCGACCTTGAATCCCTGGCTGGCCTTGTTAGGCGCGTATCTGGTTGGCACCGGGTATGGCCCGATCACACCAGCCAGTTCAGACATTCTCGCGCGCACCGCGCCGCCTGAACGTTACGCTCTGGTGTTTTCGCTCAAGCAATCCGGCGTGCCGCTCGGTGGCGCGGTGGCCGGTCTGCTGGCACCGCCCATGGTGGTGGCGGCTGGCGCGCGCGCGGCCCTGCTGGAAATTGCGGCGCTCTGTCTGGTCACTCTGGTCGCAGTGCAGATCCTGCAGGCCCGGCTGGATGCCAACCGCGACCCGGCTGCGCCCTGGCCAACCCTCACCGCTTTTTTGCGTCCGCTGCGTTTTGTCATTGCCCATCCGACCCTGCGTGTCTTGTGCATCTGCTCGTTTGTGTTTTCCATGACCCAGCACAGCCTGGGCTCCTTCATGGTGTCGTGGCTCAATACGTCGCTGGCCTGGACTCTGGTGGCGGCTGGCGTCGCCTTTTCGGTGGCCAATACTGCCGGCATTGTCGGTCGCATCGGCTGGAGCCTGATTGCCGACCGCACCGGCTCGTCGCTGCCCATCCTGCTTGGTCTGGCCGTGTTGATGCTGGTGTCGACCTCGCTGATGATCGTGCCCGATGCGGCCACCAGCCACTGGCCCATCCTGCTGCTGCTGGCCCTGTTTGGCGCCAGCGCCATTGGCTGGAATGGTGTCTATCTGGCGCAGGTGGCGCAGGAAGTACCCAAGGCGGAAGCGGCCACGGCCACGGCCGGCTGCCTGTTTTTTACCTACCTCGGTGTGGTGTTCGGGCCGCCGGTGTTTGGCACGATTGCGCGTTTGAGCGACAGCTTGGGTCTGGCCTATTCGCTGCTCGCCGTGCCGCTGGTGCTGATCATCATTCTGCTGGCGCGCCACCTGCGCGCACCAGCCGCCTGATCAGACTCTCACTCGCCTTCGGTCTTGCGGCGCAAAGAACCCGCCTGCATGCGGAATTCATACAGGCGGCATTCAATGGCGCCGTTGTAGAGCACCGTGCGTTTGCTCGGCGCGAGGCGCAGCTTGCCCTGCAGGGCAAGGTCGGACGACAGGATGCAGCAGCGCCAGCCGGTGAAGCGCTGTTTGAGCGTGCTGCCCAGTTCCGAAAAAAAAGCGTCGTCCGAGGTGGTGGCGCGCAACTGGATACGCTCGCCATACGGAGGATTGGTGACCAGCACGCCGTGATCATCGGGCGCCTGAATGTGGCGCGCGTCGACCTGCTTGGGTGCAATCTTCAAGGCCAGGTCAGTTGACAGGCCGGCCCGCGCCAGATTGGCGCGCGTCAGGGCCACGGCATCGCCCGACAGGTCGCTGGCGTGGATCTTCATGATGCCTTCGCCGTCCGGCGCGTTGTCGGCGGCGTCGTCCTTCAACTGCTGCCACAACGCCTCGTCGAAATTTTTCAGGTTCTCGAAACCAAACCGTCGCCGGCTACCGGGTGGTATGCCGAGGGTGCGCTGCGCCGCTTCAACAACGATGGTGCCGCTGCCGCACATCGGATCGAGCAGGGTTTCACCCGGCACCCAGCCAGACAGCCGCAGAATGCCGGCCGCGAGGTTTTCGCGCAGCGGTGCTTCGCCGGTATCGAGCCGCCAGCCGCGCTTGAACAGCGGCTCGCCCGAGGTATCGAGATAGAGAATGAAGTCGTCGGAATCAAGATAACCAAAAATGCGCGCACCCGGGTTGCGCGTGTCGACGCTCGGCCGCTCGGTGCCAACGGTGCGAAACTGGTCACAGATCGCATCCTTGACGCGCAGCGTGGCGAACTCGAGGCTGCGCAGCGGGCTGCGCGTGGCGGCGATGTCGACGCGGATGGTGCGCGTGACGTCAAACCACTGGTCCCAGCGCTGCGCCAGTGCCAGCTTGTAGAGGTCTTCTTCGTTGCGGTAGCGCGTTTGCGCGATGCGCAGCAGCACGCGGCTGGCAATGCGTGAATGCAGGTTGACGGCGTAACAGTCGGACAGCGATCCGGGATAACTCACCCCGCCTGCTGTGGACACCGGATTCTTGATGCCAAGTTCGAGCAGCTCTTCGATCAGGGCGGGTTCAAGGCCGCGCGGACACGGCGAGAAATACTGGAAGTCGGCGTTCAAAATGGCCTGCTCAAAATGGCTTGACGACGACAAGAATCGTGATCGCCAGCAGCATCAGCACCGGCACTTCGTTGAACCAGCGGTACCACTTGTGCGAGCGGGTATTAGCGCCGCGCTCAAATTTTTTCAGCAGGCTGCCGCAGGCGTGCTGGTAACCGAGCACGAGGATGACCAATGTCAGCTTGGCATGCATCCAGCCATTGCCCGGGCCGCGCAGGCCAAGGCCGTAGCCGAGCCACAACAGCAGGCCGAGCAGCACCGCCAGCACCGACAGCATGAGCGTGAAGCGGTTCAGCTTGCGTGCCATCAGCAACAGGCGCGCGCGCGCGACTTCGTTGTCTTCCATGGCCAGGTTGACGAAAATGCGCGGCAGGTAGAACAGGCCGGCAAACCATGATGCGATAAAGACAATGTGCAGGGCCTTGACCCAGAGCAAACCGTCGCTGAAAGTACCCATGTTCACGTCCTGATTTCACCGTGGCCGAAGACCACATATTTGAGACTGGTCAGACCCTCGAGACCAACCGGTCCGCGAGCGTGCAATTTGTCAGTGGAAATGCCGATCTCCGCGCCCAGGCCGAATTCAAAACCATCGGCAAAACGGGTGGAGGCGTTGATCATCACCGAGGCCGAATCGACCTCGCGCAAAAAGCGCATGGCGTTGGTGTGGTCGTTGGTGATGATGGAGTCGGTGTGGTGCGAACCGTAGTGTTCGATATGATCGATGGCCGCATCGAGCGAGTCGACGATGGCGATGGCCAGAATCGGTGCGAGGTACTCGGTGCGCCAGTCTTCTTCGCTGGCCGTCAGGGTATCGACAATACCAGCGGCCGCCAGCAGGGTGCGCGTGTCGGTGTCGCAGCGCAGTTCAACGCCCTTGTCCTGATAAACACGCGCCAGCTGCGGCAATACACGCGCCGCGATCGAACGATGGACCAGCAAGGTTTCCATGGTGTTGCACGGGCTGTAGCGCTGGGTCTTGGCGTTGTCGGCGATGCGCACGGCCATGTCGAGGTCGGCACTGGCGTCGATGAACACATGACAGATGCCATCCAGATGTTTGATCACCGGGATGGTGGCTTCGGCGCTGATGCGCGCAATCAGGCTCTTGCCGCCGCGCGGCACGATCACATCGACATACTGCGGCATGGTGATGAGCGCGCCAACGGCGGCGCGGTCGGTCGTGCCGACGACCTGTACGGCATCGGCCGGCAGGCCGGTGGCAGCCAGACCCTGTTGCACCAGCGTCGCCAGGGCGAGGTTGCTATGGATCGCTTCCGAGCCGCCGCGCAGGATGGCGGCATTGCCCGACTTCAGGCACAGGCCGGCGGCGTCGACCGTGACGTTCGGCCGGCTTTCATAAATGATGCCGATCACCCCCAGCGGCACGCGCATCTGGCCGACCTGAATGCCGCTTGGGCGCAGACGCAGATTGCTGACTTCGCCGATCAGATCGGGCAGGGCGGCGATCTGTTCAAGTCCGACCGCCATGGCTTCGATGGTCTTGGCATTCAAGACCAGCCGGTCGACAAAGGCCGCATCCTGTCCGGCAGCGCGCGCCGCCGACAGGTCTTTGGCGTTCTCACTGATCAGGTGAGCGACGTTGCTGCGGATGGCGGCGGCGATGGCGAGCAGGGCGGCATTTTTCGTGGCCGTATCGGCGCGCGCCAGCAGCCGGCTTGCGGCGCGGGCGCGCTCGCCGGTTTGCTGCATCAATTGCTGGATGTCGGTGCTGGTCATAAGATTGGTCGAAAAATCAGTGTTTCAGGAGCAGGCCTAGCGACAGCAGGTCGTCCCACGGATCACCCGAGGACGTGGCCACACGCAGACCCTTGGCGATGCGGTCGACTTCAGCAGCCTTGCGCAGCGCCGCCATCAGCTTGACGCGGCGCCCGGCCGGCGCACCGGCACTCAGCGCGCGCCGTAGCCCATCGGCCACCGCCCACAAAATCAGCGGCAGGGCCTCGCCCTCGCCACGCAATCCCGACAGGATACGCGCATAGCGCCCGAGTTGTCCTTCGAGCAGGGCATCGCGCAGTTTGTAGACGTCATAACGCGAGGCATTGAGCACGGCGCTGCGCACCTGTTCCTCGCTCAGTGAGCCGGTCGGATAGAGCAGGCCGAGCTTGCGGATTTCCTGATGGGCTGCAAGCAGATTGCCCTCGACCCGTTCAATCAGAAAACGCATGCCGGCGCGATCGACCTGCTGGCTTTGCTGCGCCAGACGCATATTGATCCAGTTGGGCAGCTGATTCAATCCGACCAGCGGCACCTCGATCGATACGCCGGCCCCGGCCAGCGCCGTAAACCACGCCGAGGAACTGCCGTCGCGATCCAGCCTGGGCAGGGTGATCAGGGTCACTACCTCGGCCGCCCCCGCCTTGGCGTTGGCCGCATGTTCCTGCAGTGCCAGCGAGCCTTCGCGTCCGGGCTTGCCGGTGGGAATGCGCAGATCGATCAGTTTTTGGTCGCCAAACAGCGACATGCTTTGTGTGCTGGCCGTCAGTGCATTCCAGCGGAAATGGCGGTCCACATGCAACACCTCGCGTTCGCTGTAGCCCGCCTTGCGCACCGCCGCGCGGATGCGATCGGCCGCTTCGAGCACCAGCAGATGTTCGTCGCCATGCAACACATAAATGGCCGCAGGCTGGCTGGCC
>CANJOT010000222.1 GCA_947475815.1 Burkholderiales bacterium
AGAACGATCTGACCAAGTGGGCCAAGGTCATCAAGGACGGCAACATCCGTCCGGATTGAACAGCGTCGCGCCGGTCAGATCGGGACCTTCGGGTCTTTGTTCGGGTCTTTGTTCTTGACAGGCCGGCGCGATCCGTCTGAACATGTGGTCGTAGCAAAAAAATAAACAGCCGTCGCCCTTACACGCGACGGTCAAAGAGACAGTCCTCAACAATTGTGGTTTGGCGCATGCGTTCTCTGGCCGCTTTCAGGCTGCTTTCTGGCAGACAGCGGTGCATGTCTGCGTCTGCGTCTGCGTTTCCTTGTGCCCCAACCATCCACAACTTTGGAGTAGAACGATGAAGCGGCGGGAACTATTGCTTGCAGCAACGCTGGGCACCCTTACCCGGGCTTTGCCCGCGCAAACCACCGACTGGCCATCGCGCCCAATCCGCGTGATTTATCCCTTCCCCCCGGGCGGCGCGATCGAGGCCATGATCCGCGCGGTGACCACACGCATGAGTCGCGAACTGGGCCAGCAGCTCATCGTTGAAAACCGCACCGGTGCCGGCGGCACCATCGGTTCCGCGCTTGGCGCCAAGGCCGCACCGGATGGTTATAACCTTGTGATCTCGGGCCTGCCCACACATGTCATCGAACCGGTCTACTCCGGCACGCCCTACGATCCGATGCGCGACTTCACCCATATCGGCCTGCTCGGCGGCACGCCGGTAGTACTGGCGGTGCACCCCGATCTCGGTCCCAAGACCGTGCAGGAATTCATCGCCCTGGCGCGCAGCCGGCCCGATGGCATTTCCTACGCCTCGGCAGGATCGGGCACGTCGGTGCATCTGTTTGGCGAGCGTTTCCGGCAGCTGACCGGCAGCAAGCTGGTGCATGTACCCTACAAGGGCCTGATCCCGGCGGCGCTCGACCTGATCGCCGGTCACATTCCCGCTGCCTTCACCACCGTCGGTCAGGCGCGCGAGTTCTACCTGCAAGGCAAGATCCGCATTCTGGCCGTGGCGACGCCCACGCGCATGGCCCTGCATCCCGAATTGCCAACCTTCGTCGAGGCGGGCTACAAGGATCTGGTCTCAAGTGCCTGGTTTGCCATCTCCGGACCAGCCGGCATGCCCAAGCCCATCGTCACGCGCCTGAACGCGCAGATCCGCGCCGCGCTGGCGCAGCCGGAAATCTTCAACAAGCTGCAGGCCGATGGCATCGGCATCGAACCGCGCGATCTCGACGCCGACGGCTTCACCGATTATTTTCGCGCTGAAATCGAACGCTGGACGCCGGTGGTGCGTTCCGTCAAAAGCAGCGAAGTCAAATAAGAAATCCGCATGATGAGCTTGCGCTAAAGCCTGCCATGGAGCCGGAACAGGAACTGGCAAGCTACGTCAGCAGCACGCGGTATGAAGACCTGCCCGCGTCGGCAATAGCAATCATCAAGACGGTGGTACTGACCAATCTGAGCGGCGCGCTCGGCGGTGCTTTTGTCGATGGCTGCCAGCAAGCCGTCGAGGTGGCGCGCGAATGGGGTGCTCGCCCGGAGGCAACGCTGTGGGTGCATGGCGGCAAGGTCAGCGCGCACGATGCCGCGTTTGCCAACAGCATCATGGCGCGCGCGCTGGATCTCGACGACATCATGCAGCCAGGCATCCACATCGGCGCCTCGGCCGTGCCGGTCGCTCTGGCCATGGCCGAAAAAATGGGCGGTTGCAGCGGCAGGGATTTTCTGGCCGCGCTGGTACTCGGCACCGAGGTGGCGGCGCGCATCAATGCGGCTTCCCAGTACGATGGTTTCGATCCGGTCGGCATCGCCACCGTGTTTGCCACGGCGGCCATCAGCGGCCGCCTGCTTGGCCTCGATGCGCGCCGCATGCAGGACGCGCTGGGCCTGGCCCTCAACCGTGCTGCCGGCAGTTTTCAGAACAACGTCGACGGCGCGCTGGCGGTGCGTTATGTGCAGGGATTTGCCGCGCAGGCCGGCATGGTCTGCGCACAACTGGCACACAAGGGGGTCACCGGGCCCAGCCATTTCCTCACCGGCCAGCACGGTTACTTCCATCTTTTTGCCAAGGATCAGCACAACATTGAACTGGTCGCCGGAGAACTTGGCAAGCGCTATGAATTGCACAAGACCGCCTTCAAAAAATACCCCAGCTCAGGCAGCACTCTGGCCAGCACTGAGGCCACGCTGGCCATGGTGGAACATCACGGCATCGATGCCGATGCGGTCGATTCGGTCATGGTGTGCGTGAGCCGGCACACGTTCAAGAACGCCGGCCATGCCTTTGTGGTGGGCGACAACGCCGGGGTCAATGCGCAGTTCAGCATCCGTTATTGCGTGGCCAACGCGCTGCTGCGCAAAGCCGCGCTGCTCGATCATTTTGAGGCCGAGGCCGTGCGCGATCCGGCCATCCTCGCGCTGACCCGGCGCATCGATGTGCAGGGCGACGCCGACATCGAGATCCGCGGCCGCCTTGCGGCGTCGGTGCGCATCACTCTGCGTGATGGCCGCGTGCTGCAGCATGGTGTCGACATACCAGCCGGCATGCCCGGCGCGGCGCTGTCACCGGCCGACCATCTGGACCGGTTTCATCAATGCGCGCATCACGCCCCCAGCCCCTGGCCGCAGGCCCGGCTGGAGCAGATCATCGGCATCATCGACACGCTGGAGGATCAGGACGATGTGCGCGTCCTGATCCCCTTGATGCTGCCAGCTTGAGGCCGGTTTAGAAACTCAGTCGCGCACCGGCTTGAACGGCGGCAGCAGGCGTGCCCAGTCGCCCGGCAAGCCGATCTTCTTGCTCACCGGAAAACCGATACGGCCATTGTGGGCAAACACATAAGCATTGGTGCGCAGAGGATCACCGGTGACGGCAACCATGAAATCGTCCGGCTTGAAGACCGGCGGCACCAAGCGTTCGGGATCATCCGACTCGTGGAACAGTGCGGGGATGCGGCCGGCATCGGCCTCCTCGGCGAGGTTCCAGATGGGCTTGTTCATCCAGTCGCGCAGATAACGCTCGAACTTCCACGCTGGCAAACGCGCATGCGCAAACAAATGCCTGCGGATGTCATCCTTGTTCCAGCCATCCCGGGCGATGGTCTGCGCGAGAATCGGTGAGAGCAGCAGCAGAGGCCGCAATGAACCGGTGCCGCTGCCCATGAAAAAACACAGCTGCCAGGAGTATTGCCGGATCATGGCATCGGCCAGATTGTCCATGATGGCGAGGGCCGTGCTGCCGGCCACGCCGGCGATCACATTGCCACCGGCAAAGCGTGCGATGGTGACCGTGTTGTCACCGGCCTGATGGCCCATGTCGGCCGACAGCGGCGGCCAGCCAAGACCGGCCAGCACAGCCTCGTTCTCACCCACGACCACGCGGAAGGTATTGCCGTAGGTCGCCTTGTCGGTCTTGTGCAGGATAAAGCCGGCGACATTGCGCAGATACAGGCGCCAGAAGCGGCCCACGGTGGTGTTGGGCCGGAAACCGTCGCGCATGACGCCCTGGGTGTAATTGAATCCGAGTTCCTGAATGATTGGCCCATTGAGGATGATCAGGGTCTCGGCGCCGGGCGTGTTGCCACTGTGTTCGACGCCATACTCGGGGTCGGCCATGGCCTCGACCAGCGCGATCAGCACCGGCATGTATTCCGGCCGGCAGCCCGCCATGACGCCATTGACGGCCACGCTCCAGACCGTGGCAGCGCGCCGGTCGGGTAGCATGATGCCGAGCACCTCGTCGGCATCGCGATCGGTGAAGCGCAGAAAGGCCTCGATCTTGGCACGCGTAGGCGGCACGATCGGCAGGCCATCGGTCCACTCCTGATCGTAGAAAAATTCGTTGAGCTCGTCATGCCCGCCGCGAAAGACAATCTCGCGCGCACCCGGTTCGGCGTCCAGGTCGCCCAGTTCGCTGCGGCGCGTCAGGCAGTCGATCACCTTGTCGGTGGTGACGGTCAGGATGTTGTGGCGCAACTCCTCGGCACTTTGCGCATCCAGATGGCCAGGCACCAGCGCCACCGGCATGCCGGGCAAACCCAGACCTACCGAAGTCGTCGCGGCCTGCTTGAGAAAACCCTCACACACCAGCGAAGCTGCCGGTACGCCTGCTTCTTCACAAATTGCACTCACCCGCAGCACGGCGGGTGTGCAACTGCCTCAACAGCCCATCCCGGAGATGGCGGCGTCCACCCCCAATTCTTTGAGGCGCTGCGGCAGGCCGGCAAGAATCTCGCGTTCGTTCTGCCCGTGGGTATTGCCAAATTCGCGCCAGCTGATGAAGCGCACGCCGGGATAACGCGCCTTGAGCGACTCCTCCAGCGCTGCAAACACCTTGTCGCCGGAAAACACGAAGTCCCAGAACTGCGCCACCGTCTTGCCGGCCAGGGTGTCGAGGCGCGGCGCGAGCTTGCCGGTCTTGAACTGGCGCGGGCTGCGCGGCCAGAATACTTCGTAGTAGCCATCGCTTGCGGCGCGCTGCTGGTCCATGCGGGTCACCTTGGGATCATTGTTTACTGCGGCTTGATGCCGGCCAGCTTGAGCAGCCGGTCGTTCTCGACCAGCTCGCGCCGGCGCAGGACATCAAATTCCTCGGGCGTCAGTGTCGCCGGCTCAGCGCCGATCTTGGCAAGACGCTCCTGCACATCCGGCGAAGCGAGCGCCTTGAGGGTTTCCTGATGCAGGCGATTGACGATGTCGCGCGGCGTTTTGCCAGCCACCATCATGCCAACCCAGCTGCTGTAGGCTGCGCCCGGATAACCGGCCTCGGCGATGGTCGGCACGTTGGGCAGCACCTTGGAGCGGCGCGCCGACATGGCCAGCGCCACCAGCCGGCCGTCACGGATGCCGCCGAGCGCCGTGGTCAGGGCGGTGTAGGTGTAATCGATGCGACCGCCCATCAGTTCGGCGAGCGCGTCCGTGGTGCTCTTGAAGGGCACGTGCACGGCTTCGAAGGCTGCGCTGATGCGCAGTTTTTCACCGCTGATGTGGGTCGAGGTGGCCAGGCCGCCCGAGGCAAAATTGAACGATCCCGGCTTGGCCTTGGCGGCCGCCACCAGTTCGGCCACGCTTTTGTATCCCTTGACCTGCGAGGTAATCAATACCAGCGGGTTTTCCACCAGTGTCGTCACGCCGGTGAAGTCGCGCGCCGTGTCGAACGGCATGCTCAGCATCATCGATGGCACTGAGGTATGGGCCGAGGAATCGAACAGCAGCGTATACCCGTCTGCCGGCGCGCTGGCGACATGCGCCGCGGCTATCGTGCCGGCCGCGCCCACCTTCTGCTCCACCACAAACGGCACGCCCAGATTCTTTGACATGGCCTCGGTGACAATGCGCGCAATCACATCGACACCCGTGCCGGGTCCATACGGCACGATCACGCGCACGGTGCGCGAGGGAAAGGTTTGCGCCGACACTGGCAGGGCCAGCAGGCAGGACGTCAGGCAAAACATCAGGCCGGCCAGCAGCCCGGTGTACCCGTTCACGGACACTTTTTTCATCACGCTCTCCTTGTTGCGTTGAACCCGTTGATCTGTTTTTTTTGTTCTGATTGCATACCAATGGCCTGCTTGCAGCGACTTTGCAGACGAGTGTCCCATGCGCGCGCACACAAGGTCAATCCAGCCGGGGTACGACTGGATCACGCCTTGAATCAGGCCGGTCCCGCGGACTTTGAAAACACCAGATTGTCATGATTCTCAAGCGCACCCGCCATGCGTTCGAGTTCAATCAGGATGCGGTCGCGGCCCTCGAATACCGTGTGATTGCGTGGCACGTCGAGCCGGTTGAAATGGGGCGCAAGCTGCGCCCAGAAATCGGCGGCGCTGACGCCGGCGACGTGCGAGAGGTGATGCGGCACGAACTCGACAATCAGGGTTTTGGTCAACGCCAGGGTGCGTTGTGCGCCCTTCAGGGCGTAATACTCGGAGCCCTCAATGTCCATGAACAGCAGGTCGAGCTGACGGGAGCCGACGACCTCGTCGATCGTGCAGGCCGCCACCTTGACCACGCGCGGGCGGTCGTAATAATAACCATCACCGGAAATTTTCGGCAGGCGCTTCGAGCCACCGCTGTTGTCTTCGCTGAGCAGGAATTCAATCTCGCCACCGCGGTCGTTGGCGGCCAGGTTGTGGGCTTCGACGTTGTCACAGGCATTGAGCCTGAGGTTCAGCCTCAGGTAGCGGAAATTCTCAGGGCTGGCCTCGATCACCTGCATTTGATCGCAGCGTTTGGACAGGGGCACGACGATGGCACCGATGTGCGAGCCCACCACCAGACATTCGGATTGCGGTGTCAGATACGCACCAGCCAGTTCAAGTTCCTCAAGACCGTAAGCGCCTTTTTGCATCAGGCGCCGGCTTACGCCATTGTCGGAGGGATTGACGACAAAATCACCC
>CANJOT010000223.1 GCA_947475815.1 Burkholderiales bacterium
TCAAGAGCGGCGCTGCGTTCGGCGAGGAGGCGCTGATTCTCGATACCAAACGCAATGCCACCATCACGATGATCACCAATGGCAGTCTGCTGCGTCTGGCCAAGAGCGACTTTATCGAGATGCTCAAGGTGCCTCTGCTGGCCGAACTTGAGCTGGCCGAGGCCGAACAGCGCATCGCCGCGGGTGCGGTCTGGGTTGACGTGCGCTTCCCGTCGGAGTATCAATATGACCGGCTGGCGGGTGCGATCAACATCCCGCTGGGCGAGTTGCGGCATGCTTTCAGTGGTCTGGACAATGGTGTCGAATACATCGTTTATTGCCAAAGCGGCCGGCGCAGCAGCGCGGCCGCCTTTCTGCTGGCACAACGGGGCTTTCGTGCCTCGGTGCTGGCGGGCGGCCTCTGGAAGGCCCGCGGATCCGACTGACCTGACCCCGCCTCTGGCGGGATTTGCAAATTGCGTCCGGTTGGTCGAAAATTAGTATTTGTTTACCAAGGATGGTCATGGTTGCAGGAGCGGCGGGTGGCATCAATGCGCCGGATCGGGTGGAAAATCGGCCTGTTGGCGAAAAAGCGTCTTCGGCTGCGGGCGTCCTGAACCTGAAGTTACAGTTTTCCAAGAATCTTCAGCAGGTCACCAACCGTGTGCATGCCACGCATGACATCGATGAAATCATCCTTGATGTCAGCAGCGAGATCTGCAAGCTCTTCAATGCCGATCGCCTGACCATCTACATGGTCTCCGACGACCAGAGGATCATCGTCTCCAAGGTCAAGACCGGCCTGAATTCATTTCACGATCTGAAATTGCCGATTTCGGTGCAAAGCATCGCCGGGTATGTGGCGCACTCCCGCACAGTGCTCAACATCCGCGATGTCTACGATGATGGCGAGCTTTCGCAGATTCATCCGGAATTGCGGTTTTTGCACGAAGTAGACAAGCGCACCGGCTATCGCACCAAACAGATGCTGGTCGCGCCGATTCTGCACGACAGCGATGATGCCGGCAAACCAGCCGATCTGATTGGTGTAGTGCAGATCATCAACAGCAAGTCTGGCCTGCCGTTCACTGCCCTCGAAGTGGAAGGCGTGCGCGAGTTGTGCCAGACGCTTGCAATTGCCATGCGCAATCGCAAGAAGGCCGAGGAACAGGGGCCGCGGACCTACACGGCGCCCGTGATGCGCAGCAAGTACGACTTTCTCGTCGCCGACGCGGTGCTGTCGGGCGAGGAATTCCGTCTGGCGACCAATTCGGCCCGGCGCAAGAGCATGGACATCGAGACCGTCCTCATTAACGAATTTCAGGTCAAGCGTTCGGCCATTGGCGCGGCGCTGGCGAAATTTTTTAACGTCGCCTATGAGGCTTACCGGCCCGACCGGATCAAGCCGTTCGATTTGCTCAAGACGCTCAAGCGCGATTATTGTGAATCGGCTGAGTGGTTGCCGATTGACGAGAATGCCGAGGGTCTGCATGTCGTGGCGCTCGACCCCGAGCGGGTCGGCTCGTCACGCGTCATCAACAACATCTTTCCGCGCGCCAGCAAAATCGCCTACCGGGTGACCACGCACGACGAGTTCACGCAGATGCTCGATCAGGCGTTTGGCGAAGACCTCTCGGGCGGTTCCTCCATTGGCGATTTGCTCTCTGACCTCGAGGGTACCGGGTCGGGGGAAATGGGCGATACCTCCGATGAAGTGTCGGCTGCGGCGGACAACGAATTGGTCAAATTCGTCAATAAGGTCATCATCGACGCCTACCAGCAGGGGGCTTCGGATATTCACATCGAACCCTATCCCGGCAAGGCCAAGACCGAGATCCGCTTTCGCAAAGACGGCACGCTGGTGCCCTATATCGAGGTGCCGGCCAGCTACCGGGCGCCACTGGTGACGCGACTGAAGATCATGTGCGATCTCGACATCTCCGAGAAACGCAAACCGCAGGACGGCAAGATCAAGTTTCGCAAGTACGGCCCGATCGATATTGAACTGCGCGTGGCCACGATACCCTCCGCGGGTGGTGTCGAAGATGTCGTCATGCGGATACTCGCCGCGGGCGAGCCGATTCCCCTCGAAAAGCTTGGCCTTACCCGCAATAATCTGGCGCGTCTGCGCAAGGTGATCGCCCGTCCCTACGGCCTGTTTTTCGTCTGCGGCCCGACCGGGTCCGGCAAGACCACTACCCTGCATTCGATCCTCGGTGAGCTCAACACGCCCGAAACAAAGATCTGGACGGCCGAAGATCCGGTGGAAATCACCCAGAAGGGTCTGCGCCAGGTACAGATCAACCGCAAGGCGGGCATGGATTTCGCCACCATCATGAAGGCGTTCTTGCGTGCCGATCCGGACATCATCATGGTCGGCGAAATGCGCGACAAGGAAACGGTTGCCACCGGTATTGAAGCCTCGCTCACGGGCCACCTGGTGTTTGCCACGCTGCATACCAACTCGGCGCCCGAGTCCATTATCCGCCTGCTTGACATGGGCATGGACCCGTTCAATTTTGCCGATGCATTGCTGGGTGTGCTGGCCCAGCGGCTGGCCAAGCGGCTTTGCGTGTGCAAGGAACTCTACACACCCGACGAAGAAGAACTGCATGCCTTCATGGTCGAGTACTCCGAGGAACTGCGCCTCACGCAGGCCTGGATCGACAACCCCGAGAGCGCCGAGGAAAAACTGTACGAATCCTGGCTCGAGCAATATGGTCAGGACGGCAAGCTGCTGTTTGCACGCACGCGCGGCTGTGAGAAGTGTGGCGGTAGTGGTTACAAGGGTCGCGTCGGCCTGCACGAACTGCTCGTTGGTACGGACGCGGTGAAAAAGAACATCCAGGAACACGCGCGTGTGGCCGAGATGTTCACCACCGCCATTACCGACGGCATGGCCACCCTCAAAATGGATGGCATGGAAAAAGTCATGATGGGCGTGACGGACATGAAGCAGGTACGTACGGTGTGCATCAAGTAGCCGCCCAATGTTGTTGGGAATTTTCCGTCGTGTTTGACAAAAATTAGGCAGACGTGACAAATTTTTGAAGCGGAACGGCTCAGCTTTCAGTGCAAGCGGAGTGCTGAAGCGGCTTTTACAAGACAATATTTAATTAAATTTAATGTATTTGATTCGATTTCATAACTTTTATTATTGTGTATCTTTCCTTGTGTTTAACGGATAGAAGCGGGGTTTTCAAGCAAAGTTTGCAAACTTTTAGTTAATTATGTTTAATATAGTTTGACGTCGTATCGTTTTCGTTTATGCGCATCTGGCACTTTGATTGCTCAGGGGGTGGCGTTCGGTTATTTTTCAGAATGGGAACTCGGTCATGAGAAGCAACGCTAGGGGGTTTACACTCATCGAACTGATGATCGTGGTTGCGATCATCGGCATCCTTGCAGCGATCGCCATTCCCGCTTACCAGAGTTACGCCGTGCGTGCGCGCGTGTCGGAGGGCTTGGCTGCGATCGGCCCGGTCAAGATTATCGTGGCCGAAAATATCGCCACGGGGGCCTCGGATCTCAGTAATGGCTTCCTTTTTACCGGTTCTACCAAGAACGTCGGTTCGATTTCCGTCGGCGCCAACGGTTTGATTACGCTCATGATGACGCCCAGTGGCAAATCGGTGAGCGTGACCATGCAGCCCCAGGTAGGCGGTGTGAATGTGACTGCTGGCTCCATTCCGTCTGGTACTGTAACTTGGCGTTGTCTGGCTGAGGCTGGGAGCGAAGCTTACGTTCCACAGGAATGCCGCTAGGGAAAATCTTAGAGTTTTCTTGGTTGCTTGTGGGGTCTAGAATGTGCACGAGGGGGCCGGCGGGTTAAATGGCACGGTCTTTGCTATACCTGTGACAGTCGTACTTACTTTTATTGGAGATGAAGATGGTCCGCATGCAAAAAGGTTTTACCCTGATTGAACTGATGATCGTGGTCGCGATTATCGGTATTTTGGCTGCAATCGCTATTCCTGCGTACCAGGACTATACGGTTCGTGCCCGTGTGACGGAAGCGTTGGCTGCTGCTGCTGCTGCCAAGGTGATCGTTGCTGAAAACGCCGCCAATGCTGCGTCGGATCTGTCGGCCGGTTATACTTCTTCCGCTTCGACAGTGAACGTTGCTTCGTTGTCGGTGTCTTCGACGACGGGCGCCATCACCGTGGCGACGACGGCCAAGGCTGGCAGCACCTCGATCACCCTGACCCCGACCGGCATCACCCTGGGCGCGGTTCCGACCGGTCCGATCACATGGCGCTGTGTGGGCACCCCGACGAAGTACATGCCTTCTGAGTGCCGTTAAACCGGTACGCCTGATTTAGGCCTGAGAGGCGCTTCGGCGCCTCTTTGTTTTTACGGGGCTTGAAATGCGGGTCGTCTTGATTGCAGTTTTGCTGGTCCCCTGATCGGTCTGCCCAGGGCAGGCGCCCTGCGGTCGGACTGTCTGGTGGCTTGTCCGGTTCGTTGAAGTCGATCGTCAGGTCAATTTATTCATGTGCAGGCCGCGATGACAAACGAACTACAGCCTGAGCCGGAAGCTGGCGTGACCACCACGCCGGTGCATTCCACCTCTGCATCACCCAAAAATCCTCGCTTTAGCCTGGCTGCCCCGGCATGGTTGTCGAGGCTCGGTGTCAATAGCGAGCGGCAATTGAGCATGGCCCTCATGGTGTTTGCGGCGGCCTGCTGGTTTTTGCCCCGCGCCTATCTGGGCATTCGCCATGACGGCATGCTTTACCTGGCCCAATCGTTGATGCAGGTCTGGCCCAACGTCTTCAAGGCCGACCTGTTTTTTGCCTACGGCTCGCAGGACCAATATTCGATCTATTCGACCCTGTACGTCTGGCTGGCCACACATTTTGGCTGGGGTAGCATTGCGCCCGTCCTGCTGATTGTCTGTCAGATCGCATTTTTGTGCGGACTGGCGCTGTTGCTCTGCAAGCTTGTGCCGCGACCGCTGGCCGCTCTGGGCGTCGCGCTCGCGTCCGCCAGTCCCTACTATGGCGGATTTGCCATCTTCTCTTTCGGGGAGGGGTTCATGACGGCGCGCAGCGTCGCCGAGCCGCTGGTCCTGTTTGCGATGTGGAGCTGGTTCAATGAGCGCCGCTTATTGAGCGCACTGCTGTTGGCGCTGGCGATGTTGCTGCATCCCCTGCTTGCTCTGGCCGGTGTGGGCATCGTGCTGGTGCTCGTTGGGGAAACGCGGCCACGTCTGTTCTGGCTGTTGCTGCTCATCCCTCTGGCTTTTCTGCTTGGGGTGCTGGGCGTTCCTGGCTTTGAAGTGTTGATTCATCGCTACGACGACGTCTGGTGGAACGCACTGGGGCCCAATGTGCCGGCATTTCCACAGTTTTGGCGAACGATTGATTACACCAAATGCATTTTTGATGCCGTTGTCCTGTTTGTCTGCGGGCGGCTCGCGACCGGTAAAGTCGCCCGTTTCGTGCAGGCGGCATTGCTGGTTGCGGTGGTGGGCATGCTGGCCTCCATGGTGGGTGGCGAAATCTTTCGACTGGTGCTGGTCAGTCAGGCGCAATTCTGGCGTGCGCAATGGTTCGCCCATCTGCTCGCTTGCGGCCTGTTCCCCTGGTTGATCTGGCGCTTGCGGGACCAGGGACCGTATGCCTGGATCGGTTTGGCGCTCTTGTTCTTCAGCATCGTATTTCGTGCCCAAAGTTCGGCCATTTATGCGCCGCTGGCGGGCGGGCTTGCCCTGATCCGCTCGAGCATGCCGAACCGACCGATCACTCGGGCATTTCGCACGTTTGTCCTCGTTGCGGTGCCGCTGATCATTGTTGCCGGCCTGGTCAATGAAGTCACCATTGCCGAATTTCTCGGTCTCAGTCGCGGCAATGAGAGCGAACTCGGATTTTTTCAGCGCCTGTTTGAGTTTCCCCTGGTGACCCTGACCTTCATGCTGGGCGCTGTGATGTTGGCCAGCTCTTTCCCGCGCGTCGCCCTGGGAACGGCCGTGGTGTGTTTTGTGACCAGTCTGGCCATCTGGGACCAGCGCAATGAGTGGTCGACGTATATCGAGGACAACATCGCCCATGAACATCCGTTTGCACGCTCGATTCCCGAAGCGGCACAGGTGTATTGGCCCGGAGACTTGCAGGCGCCGTGGTTTATTCTCAAGCGCGCCAGTTATTTCACTCAGGCCCAGGCGTCGGGGGTGATTTTCAACCGGCAGACGGCATTGGAGTTCCAGCGTCGCAGCGATGTGGTGGGCGCGCTCGAAACCGAATCCGAACTGTGCCGCAGGATCGGCAGTCTGCTGGGGAGTTGCACGCCTGGCCTGGAAGTGCTCGAGGAAGTCTGCTCGGCGGCGGGGCCGCCCGACTTTATTGTGCTTCCGGCCAAGCTTGAGGGTCGCTACCGCGATGTGTGGGA
>CANJOT010000224.1 GCA_947475815.1 Burkholderiales bacterium
GCAGTGACGGCCAATGGCGACTTCGTCAAGGGCAATGCTGAGTTTTTGAATCTTGGTGAGTTGATCTCATCGCTGCGCTCGCGCAACCTGACGCTCTACAAAGCCGTCGAGTTGCCGGGCTGGCTGCAGTCGCTGCGCTTTGGCAAATTGGGCCCGGCGCTGTCGGCAGAGTTTTGTTATTTTTTGTCCGAGTACATGCGCGCCGGTGCCAGCTTGCGGATGGCCTTGCAGGACATGGCCGAGTCCGCTCCGCGCAGCCGCGTGCGCAACGTGGCGCGCTCGGTGCTGTTGCGCATCGAGCGCGGCGACTCCCTGTCGGTAGCCATGCACGCGACCCGTGTTTTTCCGGCGATGGCGGTCAACCTGGCCAATGTGGGCGAAGAAACCGGCAAGCTTGATACCGCGCTGGCCGCGGTGGCGCGCCATTACGAACAAGTGGTGCAACTGCGCGGCACGCTGGCGCGTTCTTTGGTGTATCCGGCGATTGCCTTGCTCTTGCTGGTGCTGGCGGCGGCGTTTTGGGTTGCCTATGTGTTGCCCAAACTGGCCACCCTGTTTGCCACCCTGATGCCGCAATTGCCGGCCAGCACACGAGCCGTGCTGGACGGTTCGAACTGGCTGCGTGATCACTGGGTCTGGGTGGCACTGCCGTTGCTGCTGCTGGTGGTGCTGTTGCCTTTTGCGCTTCGCCTGCAGGTGCTGCGCGGTCCCATCGACCGCTTGAAATGGTATTTTCCCGTGTTTTCGAAAATCGAACGTAGCCGTGTGTTCTATCTCTTTTTTTCCAACCTCGGTGTCATGTACGGGACCGGCATGACCTTGTCGAGAACACTGGAAGTGGTGCTCAGTGACTCGGGCAACAAACTGTTTGGCCGCCGTCTCGCGGGCCTGACCGAGCGGATTCGTCAGGGCAGTGCGTTGAACCAGGCGATGCAGGCATCGCGTGCGTTTGAGACCATCGCCACAGGCATGGTACGGCTCGGTGAGTCGACCGGCTCTCTGGGCACGCAAAGCGAGCGTCTGGGGGAGTACTACCAAAACAAGCTTAAGCTGCAGGCCGAACTGATGGTGCGTTTGTTTGAACCGATGGTCTTGCTGGTGATCGGTGCCTTGCTGGCTGTGGTGGTCGTGACGATCGTGATCCCGATTTATGAGCTGGCGCAACAGGCGGCGGGGGGGATGCGGTTGTGAAGCTCAAACGTAAACCTGCGCCTACACGTGGTTTCTTTCTGGTTGAAATTGTTCTGGCGATTATTTTGCTGGGGGTCATTGCTGCGGCGGTGTTTCCCTTGCTCAATCTGGCCACCCGCAAAGAGTCGGACAACGCAGACCGGTCCGCGCTGCTGCAAGCGCGTGAATCGCTGTTGGCGTATGCCACCCGCAATGGTGGCTTTCCAGGCCCTCTGCAACTATTGAACGTTGGTGGCGTCTTGAGCCGGACGGCCACCTATGACGGCGTGACGCCGATCTCGCCAGCCGCCGGCACCTACACGCCTTATGGTGCACTACCCGGCACACTGTTAGGCACAGCGATACGTTCATCCAAAGGAACCCTGTTCAACTATGACGTGCATCCGGCCTTGCGTGCCGATCTGGCGTTCGATTTTTCAGGCTTACTGTTTCCCAGCGGCTTGGACGTGACGATGGGCTTCAAAGACCTGCACAACCCGACCCGCAGCAGCCAGGGCACCGGTGGCTCCGTGGGACAGTTGTGCCGTAACCTCAATACCTTGATTGAGCTCGAGCGCTTGATGAGCGACAATTACGCGTTGCTCGATACCACGACGCGCAGCTTGACGCTGCCGCGTGTTTGGCAAACCAGTGTCGACACATTGTTTAAATGGGACGGTAGCCAGTTCTTGCCCTCGTTCTCGAATATCGGCACCGTCAATTCGCCCTGGACGCAGCGACGCTCCAGCCCGTCTGCCTTTGTGGTGACGCGCCCGCACGCGTCAGCGTATGCACGGCTGGACCGGGCCAACGCCGTGTTTGGCGGAGATGCGCCTGTCGTGAGTGCCTATTCCTCCTACCGGGTGTATGAGCACCCGACAACGGGCACCCAGGATTCCGTGGTGGATGACGAGCGCGACTATGGCGGTTGGTCTCAGGCCGCGTCACTGCTGGAGTTGCGCGCAGCCTTGCAGGCGGCTGGTCAGTGCACCCGACCCGTGGACACCTGCTTGAACACCGAGTTGCTGATGAACGTTGACAATTCCTTGACCGGTCAGTACTACGCGCCTGCCGGTCCGAGCGCTGTGATCCAGGGCACACCGATTGGTTTGCCGCTATTCTGGCTGGTCAACGGCGTGAGCGCCGGCATTGCGGCGACCACGACGCAGCCCACGGGGGTACTGAGCGGCACCGTGGCCAGCGGTACCAATGCGTCGGCTTGTGTGCCAGTGGTGCCGAGAGACTGGAGCGCGGTGGCAACTTTTGGGGAGCCCTTGTATTTGCACGTGTTTGCCTTGGTACAGGGTAAGTATTGGGAGGTCACCCTTCCTAAACAAATGATGAACGACGCCGGTACTGGAGTCGCCCTCAAAACGGCGCTGGACTCTGGTCAGTCGCATGGGGTGACGCTGAAGTGCTTCAACGGGACGCCAATGGTTTTTGTACCGGATGTGTCTGGCTCTGGCTATGACGTGCCGGATCCAACGCTCAATATAACGTGTACCGCGACCCCAAATTAAAGCAGACAGGATAGACAGGCATGCTTAGAAAATTTCATTTCAGAACTTGGGTGGGGCTGTTGCTGGGCTCGCTTTTATTGGCGGGCGGCCTGCATTTGTTCTTGCAAGGCCGAGCCGCACTCTCGAATGCACAGGCACTGGAAACCAGGGTGACTGCCACGAGTTCGCAGATTGAACAGCTCTCCAAGGTCTCTGGCGACTATGCAGAATTGATCCGACGCACCAGTTGGAAGCCGGGCGTTCAATTGCGCCGCGAGGCGTTGAATATCACCGCCACCTTTACGGGGGATGAACTGAGTCGCATCAACGAGATGTTTGCGGTCAGCTACTCCGGCTTGGGCTATTTCTCACTGAGTCACTTTCGCATTGAAGATGCGACGCCACAAGGTCGTGGCGCCGGCTTGCCGTTTGCGGTGAAGGTGAATATTAAGGGTGACAACATCCTGGTCATGGAGACCCGATGAAAGCTTATTTGGGTTTTTTGTTGATACCGCTGGCGCTGCTGCTGGCGTTTGCATGGAAATATTTTGTGCCGGTTGAAAGCGCCGCCCTGTCCCTGCCGACGGTCGCGACCTTGAAGCTGCCGCTTGCGCCGGATGCGGTGTCGCCGGTGATGCGGCGCGTGCCCGCGTATGTGGACTTACGCACTTTAATGCCTTTGGGAGCGGAGTCCGCCCCGCGTGCCGTGGTGGTGGCGACCGGCAAGCCGAAGATGCCCTATGTGGTGTCGGCAATTTTGATCGATGGCGAACGCCGGGTGGCGCAGATTGGGACGGAAATGTATCAGCAAGGTGACACGCTAGCCGACTACAAGGTGGAGCGGATTGAACCGATGCGTGTTTTATTGGTGGGCCATAGCAAGGGCGGTGAGCGGCTGTGGATTGACATGACAAAGGGTTTCTGAGTATGCGTAAGTACAACCGATCATGTTTTTGGTGCGTCAGTGCGGGCTCCTTGGCGGTGGTTGCAATGGTGGCCGGCTGCGCGAGTCCAGGGCTAGACATTGCTGCGCCTTCCAAGGCAGCACCGGCCAGTGCGTATTCGGCCATCAACGCCAAGATAGCGGAAGAGGCGCGTGCCCGCGAGGCGCAGGAGTCACGCTTGCCGCCAGAGGCGCGCGGCATGGTGGTGTCGAGCGGCCGTGAGCTGGAAGAAGTCCAGCCGCGCTTGTATTCGTTCCGTGCGCGGCAACTCCATATTCGCGACGCTTTGGGTATTTTTGCCCGCGCCAATGCGTTGAACCTGATCACCGACACGGACTTGACCGGCACGGTGACGGTTGACTTCACGGACGTTCCGTTGACGCGCGCTTTTGAGGTCATGCTCAGCAGTCTGGGCTACTCGTGGGAACAAAAAGCTGGCGTGATTCGGGTCCGTTCGACGGTGATGAAGTCATTTGAACTGGATTACATTCGGGCCACACGAACAGGCACTACAAGCGCGACCGCGTCTGCCACAGCTGCTGGGGGCGGAGCCGGTGGCGGTGCCGTTTCTGCCAGCAACACCGTGAACGATTCGGTGAGTTTCTGGCAAGAGATCGAGGTGCAGATCCGGTCTTTGTTGTCGCCGCGTGGCAAGCTGCTGATCAATCGCCTGACGGGCACGATCATCGTCACGGACAGCGCACAAAAAGTAGATGAAGTCGAAAATTTCATCGCGCTGATCAAAGACGGCATGAACCGACAGGTGGATATCGAGGTGCGGATTGTCGAAGTGACGCTCAACGACGACTTCGCCCTTGGGCTGGACTGGAGCCGACTCAAGGTTGGCAACCTCGGATCGCTGGCGATGAGCACGATCGTGGGAGCGCCTGCCGGTGTATCTCCAGCGCCCAGCACTTTTACTGCCAATCTGGGACAAAATAATTACAGCGCTGTGATTCAGGCTCTCAAACAGCAGGGCGATGTGCGCATGGTGTCGCAACCGCGCGTGCGCATCATGAACAACCAGACGGCGTTTGTGAAGGTCGGGACCAGCGATACCTTTTATACCCGCACCAACTACCGCACCACCACAGCGGGCATAGGCATCTCGGACACCATCAACGAACAACCGATCACCGTTAATTTGGGCGTGATGATGACTGTCACGCCGCAGATTTCCAGTGACGGCTGGACCATGCTGCAGGTCGCACCGACCGTGACCCGATTGACCGGCACCACGGTGTCGCCGAGCGGGCAGAGCACGGCGCCCGTACTCGACATCAAAGAAGCCAGCACCCTGGTGCGCGCGCGCAGTGGTGAACTGGTGGTACTGGGCGGCCTGATTGAAGAAGAGGGCTCCAAGACGGTACGGGCGGTGCCGGGCGTTGGTGAAGGTCCCAGCAGCTTCAATCCCTTCCGGGCGGAATACAAAGCGAGCAGGCGCAAAGAGCTGGTTATTTTCCTGATGCCAACCGTCATCGCCAACAAATGAGCGGCGTCATCTGTGTCTGAACTCGATCCAATTTACAAGGCGCTCGGCTTTAGCCGAGCGCCGTTCAGCATTTCACCGGACACCAGTTTTTTCTTTCCTGGCGGTCAGCACGTGACCGCCTTTAATAACCTGCTTTTTGCCATGCGTGGCGGCACCATGGCCTTGCTTACGGGTGAGGTCGGTCTGGGCAAAACCCTGATTTGCCGCAACTTGCTGCGCAATATGCCGACCAATGTACACGTCGCCTTGCTGGCCAACCCGCTGCTGTCTTACGGCGAGATTTTGGCGAGTATTTACAAAGACTTCACGGGGGATGCAGCGGACCACCCTGACTCGCTGGCGCAGACGCACGAGCAGTTGACCAACTACGCGTTCAAGTGCGCTCTGTCGGGTGAGTTTCTGGTGGTGATGGTGGACGAGGCGCAAAAGCTGTCGGCCGAGGCCCTGGAGGGTTTGCGTTTGCTGTCTAACCTTGAAACCGAACAGCGCAAGCTGATTTCTCTGGTTTTGGTCGGGCAGCCGGAGTTGGAAAAGACCCTTGCGCTGCGGGCCATGCGGCCGCTGCGCGAGCGCATTGGCGTGTGGTGCAAGCTGGGACCCATGTCGCGCACTGAGTGTGCGAGTTATGTGCGTCACCGTATGTCGGTGACCCGCATCAGTGGCGATGTCCATTTTTCAGCCATGGCGCTTTACTTTTTGCATCGCGCCACCAAGGGTGTTCCCCGGCGGATTAATTTGGTGGCTGAGCGTGCCTTGCTGCTGGCCTTTGGCCGCAGTCAGCATCGAATCAATGGCTTCATGGTGCGGCGGGCTGTGGCAGAACTGAGACCTGGGAGGTTTGCATGAGTGTGATCGACGAAGCCCTGAGAAAACTGGAAGAAGATCGTAGCCAGCGGGCGCGTGAGGTCAGTGGCGGTGACTATCTGGCAGCGCCCCAGCCGGCCGCCCCAGCGACGTCCAATGTGGGTCGTCTGGTGTGGATGATTTTGGGTGGGAGCATTGTCGCACTGGTGGTTTGGACGTCGGCTGGAATGGTCGGTACGCAAGGGCCTTTTGTGTTCGCTGGGGCCAAAGTGGCTACTGTGCCTCCCGTCGCTGCCGTGGTGCCCATCGCACCCGTCGCGGCGAATGTCGCGGTGGTGCCGGTGGCAGAGTCGGTCGCCGCTGTACCTGCGGTCGCCGCGGCCGCAGCACCCGCTGCTGCA
>CANJOT010000225.1 GCA_947475815.1 Burkholderiales bacterium
CGGCAGGCGCTTCGAGCCACCGCTGTTGTCTTCGCTGAGCAGGAATTCAATCTCGCCACCGCGGTCGTTAGCGGCCAGGTTGTGGGCGTCGACGTTGTCGCAGGCGTTGAGCCTGAGGTTCAGCCTCAGGTAGCGGAAATTTTCAGGGCTGGCCTCGATCACCTGCATTTGATCGCAGCGTTTGGACAGGGGCACGACGATGGCGCCGATGTGCGAGCCAACCACCAGACATTCGGATTGCGGTGTCAGATACGCACCAGCCAGTTCAAGTTCCTCAAGACCGTAAGCGCCTTTTTGCATCAGGCGCCGGCTTACGCCATTGTCGGAGGGATTGACGACAAAATCACCCTGGCCGGTGTGCACGACCAGACCGACGACATGCTCGCCAAATTCAAGCAGGCGGCGCTTGCGCGCGGCCAGCCGCTTGCGGGCCAGAGCGTGCAGGCGCCGGTGATTCCATCTCGAGACGGGTTGGAAAAATGCCTGCAACAGATCGGAAAAAGCCAAAGGAGTCGCCCTGTAGAGAGGTTCGGAGTGCAATCGTCGGTAGCATCACCGCACCCCTATTCTATCGAAGCCCTCTCCAATCAGGGCGCTCCCCGGCTTGAAGCTCAGTCGGTGGCCACCACCAGCAGGGCAATCAGGGCGCCAACACCGGCCGGTATGCCCCAGCGCGCCAGCAGCGAACCACGCTCGCCGGCGATCACCTGCACGGGTATGCGCGTCAACTCGGTGAGGGTAGTGGTGACCGAACGCCGGAACAGGCGGCCGACCAGCGGAATACTCGAGTGACCAATGACAATCTGGTCAACCTTGAGACGACGCGCCACACGGTCAATAGTGCGCGCCGGATCACCACGCTCGATGTGCTCGGCAAACGGGATGCCATGGTGCATCAGCAGGCCACGGGCATGCGACAGGGCGCGCTCGGCCTCGGCGGCATTCCACGAGGCGCGTTCGCCGCGCTTCAGAAAACGCGCCATGTGCTGCGGCAGCGGTGCACGCACATGCAGCAGATGCACTTCGATGCTGCCCTGGTCAAGCGCTGTCTTGACGGCGAAACGCGCCGCCTGCATGGCGTTGGCGGTACCATCTACGGGAACAAGGATCTTGCTCATGGTGCGGGTCTCCTCTTGGTAAATAATGGGTGCGGCCAGAGCCTTCGGCACTGCGGCCAGTTCACCCCTCTTTTGCGCGGCAGCACGGTTGGACCAATAACCGCCGCCCAACACGCCGGTGAACACGAGCGCGTAAATGATCCAGTTCACCCATGCGTAGCCGGCCAGCTGCGCGACCACCAGCGGCTCGCTGACGATCATCTTCGCCGCGGTCCAGGCCAACACGCCGGCGCCGATGTAGATGATGGACGGGAAACGATCGACCAGCTTGAGGATCAGCGTGCTGCCCCAGACGACGATCGGAATGCTGATCAACAGACCCATGGTGACCAGCAGGAAGCTGCCATGCGCCGCGCCGGCCACCGCCAGCACATTGTCGAGGCCCATGACCAGATCAGCGACGACGATGGTCTTGATGGCCGCCCAGAAGCCGTCGGCGATATCGGGTTCTTTGTCCTCGTCGGACTGATCGGCCAGCAGCTTCCAGGCGATCCACACCAGCATGGCGCCGCCGGCCAGCATCAGCCCGGGTACCTGCAGCAGCCAGACCACACCGGCCGTCAGCAGGGTGCGGACGATCACGGCGCCCACCGTGCCCCACAGAATGGCGACCTTGCGCAGGCGCTGTGGCAGCTTGCGTGTGGCCAGGGCAATGACGATGGCGTTGTCGCCGGCGAGCACGAGATCGATGACCACGATCGCGCCCAGCGCGCTGAGAAAATGCAGGGTAAAAATCTGACTGATGAAGTCCATGGGGCGCTTCCTTCTTGGATGACTGAATGATCACATCATGCAAAAAGCAGCGCGCCGACGGAAATGAAGATTTGTGATGCCAGACATTACAACTGTTGATACCCGCAGCAGGGCGCCTGCACCGATATCAACAAGCGTAATGACTGCGATGACGAATCTTCATCGCAGCCGGAAGGCATGGCGAAAAATAAGGCTTGCAAAGCGGCACCGGGAGTGATTAGAATCAATTCGCGTTCCGGATATGTCCCAGTGGCCTGTCCGGGAGCTCTCCAAAGGGGAGTAGCTTCGGCGTGCAGGATCATGATTCTGCACGTGACGTCAGCATCGTCAAGACGGGGAAAACCTCCCCCGGTGCTGGCGGCAGTGGCCTTTTCGGCTGCTGCGAGCGAGACCTTTGCCTGACTGGGCAAGGGTCTTTTTTTTCGCGCCAAACATGTGGCGTCCTTGCCTGGTTCGAACAAAGGTTGCCGCACTGCGCCCACAGCGCACGCGGCGATTCGCCCACGAATGCGAGGACAATATGACGCAACACCAGATTCGCCGTTATCTGCGCCACGGCACCCTGCCCCAGTTGAGCGTGCTCGAAACCGTGCTGCGGCGTGGCAACTACACACGCGCGGCCGAAGAACTCTACATGGCCCAACCGACCGTGTCGGTGCAGATCAAAAAACTGAGCGAGATGATCGGCCTGCCGCTGGTCGAGCAGGTCGGCCGCTCGACCTGCCCGACTCCGGCCGGTCATCTGGTCAACACGGCCTGCCAGAAAATCTTCGCCGCCTTGAGCGAACTCGAGGAACAGCTCAACAATATGCGCGAGCTCAAGGGCGGCCAGTTGCGCATGGCGGTGGGCACGGCGGCCAAATATTTCGCGCCGCACCTGCTCGCCGAGTTCGCACGCCAATACCCTGACATTGAACTGTCGCTGCAGATTCATCCGCGTGAAGTCCTGCTCGCGCGTCTGGCAGCCAATCTGGATGACCTGACCATTCTCGCCAATCCGCCAGAGGGGGGGGACTACATCCGTCAGGCCATTCTGCCCAATCCGCTGGCGGTGTTCGCGCACATTGATCACCCGCTCGCACAGATGAAAAACATCCCCTTCGAGCGTCTGGCAAGCGAGCCATTCCTGATGTGCGAGCCCGGCTCCGGCACCCGCATGACCGTGCAGCGTTTATTCGCCGAACGGGGCCTCACTCCCAACGTGCGCATGGAGCTGTCGACCAACGAGGCCATCAAGCAGGCCATCATCGCCGGCCTGGGCGTGTCGATCATGTCGCACTATACCCTCGGGCTGGACATTGACCAGCCGCAGCTGACCACGCTCGACGTCCAGGACATTCCAAGCGACGGCCAGTGGGTGCTGGTCTACCCGGCCGGCAAGCAGCTCTCGCCCGCCGCCGCGGCCTTCCTGAAACTGGTGCGCGGCGAGGCCGGCAAGCTGATCACCAGCCACATGGGCACGGCCCACGGCAAGCGGGTGCTGCCCGACTGAACCCGCAGGACTACTTGTATGTCTTGAGGGCCAGTTCCTGCATGCTCAGGCCGGCGTTAATGTCGGCCTGACGGGCGTTGTCACCACGATCATATTGCTCGCTCAGCTCGAGCACTTCGAGCACACGGGCGCGCGGAATGATGCACACACCGGCCGCATCGGCGCAAACGATGTCACCCGGCACGCACTGCACACCGGCGACCTGAACGATGCCGTTGATCTCGGCCGTTTCAAGACGCCACTTTCCAGTGATCGGCGTGAAACCCCGGCACCAGACCGGCCAGCCCAGGCGCGCATACGCGTCCGGATCGCGGATCGAACCATCGATGATGGCGCCGATTTCGCCCTGGCGCTGGCCGAGCGAGGCCGATTGCCCGCCCATGTTGGAGTAGCCGGTCACCCCCTCGATGACCAGCACATCGCCGGGCCGGGCCAGGTTGTGCGCCTCGGTCTCGCCCATGCCATTGCTGCGATCGACCACGGCCTTGTAGACCTCGACCTGACGGGCGATGTTGCGCATGGTCAGCGCCGGCCCGACGATGCGTTTGCCGGACTCAATCGGCCCGAGCGTGGCCGCCGGAATGACGCAGCGGATGCCGAGCACGTCGCAGACATCGGAAATAGTGCCGGTCAGGTCGGAGAGGCGATGAAAGCGCTCGACCACGCCCTCCGGCGCGGCGGGTACTTCAAACAGCCGGATGCGTTGCGCATCGATGCGGCCGAGGGTTTTGATATCGCTCATTGCGCAGGCATGCTTTCGTAGTGAACCGCGCTACTCCGCGGCATGTTTGATGTTCGTGTCATGAACAGGTGTAAGACCCTGATGCCGGACTTATTCGAAGCCGTACAATCTCGCCGGATTGTCGACCAGAATGCGCTGACGGTCGGCGGCATCCGGGAAGTAATTGATGAAAGCATCGGCCAGCTCACCGTCGTTGGGCACGCGGATGATGCCGGTATCGTTGCGGCTGGCGTGTGGCCAGTCGCTCGCCCAGACGCAACGATCGGGCACTGCCGCGTACAGGGCGTGCGCCAGTGGTGCGACGTCTTCAAAATGCGGCGCTTTGTCCGATTGCCGGTAGGGTGCGCTGAGCTTGAACCAGACGCGGCCACTGCGCGCCAGGCGCATCAGCATCTGAAAACCCTTGCCATGGACGCCATCGGTGGCGCGCACATAGCCGATATGATCGATCACCACCTCAACCGGCAACTTGGCCAGAGATTCGTCGAGCGTCGGCATGGTGTCGCCGTGAAAGAACAACTGCACATGCCAGCCGAGCCGCTTGATGCGCTCGGCCACACCATTCACCACCGTCATGTCGGGCACGCCGTTGGCCGCCTTGACGTTGACACGCGCACCACGGACACCGGCCGCGTGCAGGGCATCGAGCTCGGCATCGCTGACATCCGCAGCCACACAGGCGACGCCGCGAAACGAACCCTGGCCGGCGATGAGCGCATCGACGGTACAGCTGTTGTCGGTGCCGTAATAGCTGGGCTGTACGATCACGGCGCGCGCGCAGCCGATGGTATGCAGCATGGCGCGCAACTGCTCGACCGTTGCGAGGTTGGGGATGTAGCCCGGCGTTGGTCCGTGCGGGTAGCGGTCTTGCGGACCGAAGACATGCACATGGGCATCACAGGCATTGTGCGGAAAGGCCAGACGCGGCCGCTGGACCTCACTGATCTGTGCCGGGATGGTCGGTGCTTTCGCGACGAACGTGCTCATCGTGTCTCCTCTACTGTTGTGGTGGTGCGGGCCGGGCCCGCATTTTCAGTCTGTTGCAGTCTGCTTCAGTCGGCCTTGGCGCCCGTGTCTTTCACGATCTTGGCCCACTGCTGCACTTCATTCGTAATATAGGCCTTGAACTCGGCCGGATTCTGCAGGGCCAGGTCCATGCCGAGCTTTTGCAACTGCTCATTGACCTCACGCGTCTGCATCACCCTGATCGTGGTCGAGTAGACCTCGGCAATGATGGCGTCCGGCGTACCGAGCGGCGCAAGCAGGCCGTTCCAGGCAGCGACGTCGTAATTGTCGAGCCCGGCCTCGGCCACCGTCGGCACGTTGGGCAGACTGGACGAACGCTTGGCGCTGGTGACGGCGAGCGCCTTGATCTTGCCGGCCTGCAACTGCGGCAGCACCGCAGCAATCACAGAGGTGGCCATGGGAATCTGATTACCAAGCACATCGGTCACCATCTGCGCGCTGCCCTTGTAAGGCGTATGGGTCATCTCGATGCCAGCCCTGCTTTTGAGGATCTCAAGGGCCAGACCGTTGACGCTGGCCATACCGGGTGAACCAAAGAAAATCTGGTTGTTGTTGGTGCGCGTTTTGGCCAGCGTGATGAGCTCCGGAATCGAGTTGGGAACGAAGCTCGGGTGCGCAAAAATCACCATCGGCGCCACAGCCGTGCGCACGATCGGTTTGAAGTCGCGCACGATATCAAACGGGATGTTGCTGTACAGGCTTGGACTGATGGCATGATTCAGAAAGGCCATCACCAGCGTATACCCATCCGGCGGCGCCTTGGCGACGATGGCCGCGCCGAGGTTGCCGCTGGCGCCGTCGCGGTTTTCGATCACCACCGGCTGGCCCCAGGCTTCGGAGAGACGCTGGCCGAGGATGCGCGCCACCATGTCGGCGCCGGTACCGACCGAGGCGGGCACAATGATTTTTACCGCGCGCGTCGGCCAGCTGCGTTCTGCGGCCGTGGCCTGTGACAGACCAAACATGAGCACGGTGCACAGCAGCAGCGTACCGATCAAGAGTTGTTCGAGTGCCTGCAATGCCGGCCTGCGCGCCATGCTACCAGCCAGACGAATTGCACACTTCGGGGTAGAGCGCCGGCCCAAAACCGGATGCGTCACATTCATGATATTTCTCTCTCAAATTATGCTGCGCCTTGAATCGCGGCTCCCGTCTGTGCGGAGTCTGTC
>CANJOT010000226.1 GCA_947475815.1 Burkholderiales bacterium
TGTCAATGGACAACACCGTCACCATGGCGCCATTTCGCAGACGCACGGATTGTCCGGCGGCAATCTTCGGTGGTGCGGTCGACAGGGAAAGCATCGAGAGCCTCCGCAGACCAGACGATAGCGATTTTTTGCCGGATAGAGATGCCACCGCCGGTGCCGTAGTGATACTGCCGGTGATCATACTTCCGGTGGTGATGCTGCCGGTGGAATTACCGCCGGACCCGGTGCGGTTGCCGGACCCGCCTCCATTGTTCTTGTTTTCACGCGCCGCCAAGGCGAAGACAGGCAGCTTGTAAAACGGCTGCAGCGTTTCGACGAGCCAGGCTTCGGGTGATTTGAAGGGAGTCACGCCATCGTCTTTCGGGAACAGGCAGGTTTTCAGAAACTTCACCTGGTCGTCCAGAAAGTCCTTGGTGAACAGCGCCGGATGTTCCTTGCCGCAGGCCGTCTGAATGGCGGCAAACAGATCACGAATGGCACGGGGCCGCTCGGTCACGGCATTGACCTCGCGCAGCAGGTTGGCAACAAGGGGACCAAGCGCATCGAGGCAGGCTTTGCCATCAGGCATCCATGTGTTCCGTTTCGCCGCCGAATCAGGAAAGGGGCACACCAGCGGCGCAAGCGCTTGAACACCGCACCACGCGAGCAAGACATCGCGCGCAGTGTTGAATACAGCCGGCGTGGCCTTGCCAGCGGTCTTGCGCATCAGGGTGAGCAGCAATTGGATCTTTTCCTCGCCGCTGATGGCCAAGCCCTTGAGAAAACCGACCACCTGATCCAGCACGGCCTGCACACGTGCGGCCTCCCAGTCCGTTTGGCGGTGAACCTGCAGCCAGCAGCGCAGGGTGTCCACCCCGCCGATCCGCGCGGCCCCTTCTTCCCAGTGGTGGTCGCCATAAAAGGCCTTGAACAACACGCCCGGCAAGTCGCTCTGCTGAGCACCGGCGACGGCGCCCACCCTGTCGAGCCAGAACGCATATTGCAGCGAGCGCGCCGACTCGTCGGGGAGCAGATGGGCAAGTTTGCTCCAGGTCAAAAGCCGCAGGGCCAGCCACGAGGACCCCGGCGTTTCGTCCCCGGGCGCATCGACCAGAAAGGCGCGGGCGGCCGCGTGCCCGGTCTGATTGTCGAGCAACACTTGCGCGAGCACGGTCGAACGCAACTCCATGGCTTGAGCCGCCAGCGCGCCGGTGGGCAACTCCGCGCCCAGGCGCAAGACCATCTTGACAAAAGCCGCGTCGCCAGCGGCTTGACAGGCGGAGCGCGCGCAAAGCCCAAGCAGGCGGATTTCGCGCGCGCTCATCTGGCTGCGCGTCAACAGCCCGGATGCCGGCAAACCGAGCAGCGCGTCTACCTCCTCGGCCAGGCTGGCCGGCAGGGTACGACGGCTGAGAAACCATGCATGCACACCCGCCCGCAGCGCCAGGGCGCGCATGCGCGCCGGCTGCTCCTCAGGACAGGGCATGGCATCGAGCTGCGCGAGCAGTTCGTCCTGGCGAAGGTCTACTGCGGACAGGACGACCATCTGAACCTGCGATTGCACCAGAGCTGATGCACCGAGGAGGTCGGCGTTCGAGCACAGACGCCGCACCCAGCGTGCGTCATCCTTGAAGCCCCAATACACAAACACGCGCAGCACCTGATCGAATGCCGGGCTCGATGGGGCCGGCGCGTCATCGAGTGCTGGTCTCGACGCGCACCGGACCACAAACTTCAACAGTTGATCAAACGCGGCGTCCACCAGAACGGCCTTCTTCTGTGCCGGTGGTAACCGCTGGCCATACGGGAACAGTGCATTGATGAACAGGGCAAGCTCAGTCCGGTCGGAGTCGACATCGAGCGATCCGAACACATGCCCGGCAAGCGTGAGGCGCTCGTTTGCGCCTAGGCAAGTCCGCATCGCGGCCCACGCACCAAGCGCCAATTCCAAACAACAGGGCCGGGAGGTGAGAATCAGCATGGCGTCTTGGGCCAGCGCACGACCATCAAGGCCTTGATACAACTGTCGGGCCAGCGACCCGACGGACTTCTCGACCGTGCTGCCTTCACCACGCCGGCTCTGCTCACAGAGCTTCTGATATCGGCGCACAGCCGGTCCGTTGGCGTCGCCGGCCTCGAATCGAGTCGCCTTTGCCAGCGCGCGCGTGGTGCGACTGCCCGGCAACTCACCACCTTTACCAAAGAGTTTGATGAAGACGCCAGAACCGAAATAAATCTCAGCGGGATTTGCCGCCCGATTCAGAGCCTGCAAGCCGGAAGGCACGGACTTGCCCTCATTGAGCGCCGGCAATCTCACTGGAACGCGCGCAATTTTCCGGTCTCGTACATTCTTCATGTTCCCTCTTTTCGCGCCGTCTCATCAGCCATCTCAAACCATGGGCACTATGATGCCGTCGAATCAGCGGACGCGATAGAGGAAGATTGTCAAGCTTGCGCGTACTTGCTACCAATTTTGGCGGCGATGATGTATTTTTTGCATGGCGTCATCATCAACACCGGTGCCGCGCAAAAAGGCCCGATACGGGGCGCGGTCAAGGCCGTCGGTCACGAAGTGCGAGCGGTGCTTGCGCAGCGAGGCACGCGCCACGAAGGCGCCTAGCGCGTCGTCGGCCGGGCTCGGTTTATCAGGATCAGTCATTCTGATCGGTCGCCGGGCGGGGGGAATCCAAGTTTTACCGAGGTGCCCCCATGCCCCAGGGGGCCTGGGCAAAACCGGCGCGCAGATGGGCGACCAGTTCAGAGATGGCGAGTGGCACATGGGGACTGTACGGACGAATGGCATAGATGGCGTCGCCGAAGGTGCCGACCGGCAGCCAGTCTTCCAGCAGCGGCACGAGCTTGCGCGTGCTCAGCAGCTTGCCCAGGCTGAAGGCCGGGATGATGGCTACACCCAGACCAGCCAGCACGGCGTCGCGCAGGGTTTCGCTGTTGTTGGCGGCAAACGGCCCGGTGATGGCGACGGTGACCCGATCGCCGCCGTCACGCGGCGCGAAGCTCCAGGCCTTGCCGTCACCCGGGCGGGCATAAGACAGACAAGCATGTGTCGCCAGATCAGCAGGATGACCGGGTGTGCCACTGCGCCGCAAATAGTCACGACTGGCCACCAGCACCGAGGGCGCACCACACAACTTCCAGGCGACGTGGGTTTCGGGTGGCTGGGCGGTATGGCGGATGGCCAGATCAAATCCCTCACGGGCCAGCGAGCTGATACGGTCGGACAGGTCGAGTTCGACGCGCACCTGTTTGTGCTCTTTCAGAAAGCTGTTGAGCAGCGGCGCGACGTGCTGCCGGCCGAGCGCCACAGGCGCCGTGACGCGCACCAGGCCTCGTGGGCTGGCGGCCAGATTGCGTACATTGGCCAAGCCGTTTTCGAGCATTTCGAAAGCGCCGGTCGAGTTGCGCACCAGTTCCAGCCCGGCCTCGGTGAGCTGCACCGAACGCGTCGTGCGCCGCACCAGCGCCACGCCGGTGGCCCGTTCGAGGTCACGAATATGCTGGCTGACCGCCGCCTTGCTGACCTGCAGGCGCTGTGCCGTGGCGGTGTAGCTGTTGGTGGCGGCCAGCACGGTCAGCCAGTGGAGGCGCGACCAGAGGGCCTCGGCGCGCAGATGTTCAGGGGCAGGACTCATCGTTTCATGATTGTGCAGATTGGCGAACAATCAGTGTAGCGTGGATCGCTTGCAAAGGAACAACAGAGCCAACAATGCAGCGTACCGATTTAAGATCTTTTATTTTGCTTTTTATTGCTATTTACAGCGATAATCATCTTTCCTTGGATCAGACCATCCAGATTGGAAATATTCCCATGAACCCTGATTTTCTACAGTATCGCGGATATACGGGATCAATCCGTTTCAGCACCGAGGATGGCCTCATGGTTGGCAAAGTGCTGGGCATCAACGACAGCTTGAATTTCGACGGGCGAAGCGCTGAGGAAATGAAAGCCCGCTTCGAAAACACCATCGACGACTATCTGATGTTTTGCGCTGCGTGCGGCGTGGCACCAGATTTGCCCGGCACTTGCCCTCACGGCGACTGAGTCAGCCTATCTTGGGGCCCCACCCCCGACACCCGTGCCAGCCGCAGCCGGTACTCCCCCGGCTGCACGCCATTCCAGCGCTTGAAGGCGCGGTGAAAGGCGCTCGGTTCCTGAAAACCCAGCAGGCGTGAAATCTCGGCGATGCTCAGCGCGCGGTTGCCCAGATGTTCGATGGCGGCGTCGCGCCGCAGGGCGTCCTTGATGCCCTGGTAGCTGGTGCCTTCGGCATCGAGGCGCCGCCGCAATGTGGCGGGCGCGACATTGAATTCGCGCGCCAGATCGTCCAGCACCGGCCATTCCGGTACACCCTCCGCGCCATTGCCCCCGTCGTCCCGCAGCCGTCGCCGCAGGCGCGCGGTCCAGCTGTCCTGATTGCGGTATTTGAGAAACACCGATTGTGGCGCGGTGCGCAGAAACTCGCGCAGGCTGGCGTTGGTCTGAATCACCGGCGCGCGCAACAGCCGGGCGTCAAAGCGCACACTGGTGGCGCTGGCATCAAAGCGCAGGTGTTCCGAGAACATGAGCGTGTACTCACCTGCATGGGCAGGGCGGTGGTGGGCGAAAGCCACTTCGGTGAGGGTGATGCGCTGGCCGGTGAGCCAGCAGATCAGGCCATGGACCAGCACGAGAAAGGTCTCGTCGGCAAACAGGCGTGCGGCGGCGGGCTCGATGCGGCTGTGCAGGCGCAGAATGGCGCTGTCGGCCTCGAGTTCCAGCGCACCGCCAATATGGTCGAGCAACACCGTCATGCCACGCAGAATCTGGCGCAGGGCGCGCTCGAGCGTGTCGCTGGCGAGCACTGCGCGCGCCAGCATGGCAAAGCTGCCAACCTTCATGCGGCGCGCATCCAGCCCAAAAAACTCGTCGTCCATCTCGCGCGCCACGGCCAGCCAGAGCGCGGCAAACGCGTCGGCCGAGACGCGAGCCTGCGGCGCGGCAAGCATTTCGGACGGAATCCCGGCACAATCGAGGACCCGCAGGCACGCCTGCGGGTCCAGGCGCGCCACCGCGGAGACGACGAAGTGCATCGATACCGTGTTGGGCACCGTTCGTGAGGTACTGCCTGGCTGATCTGCTGCCATGGCTCAACTGGCTGATTTGAAAAACAATTGATGGTGGTCGTGATTGTCGCCGATGTGGCAAAAAACACCAGCAACAACGCGCACTTGAGGCATTGCCGAACGCGCCCTCACCGCCTAGAGTACGGCAAACGGAGACTTCCATGACCAATCTCAGCGCAGAATTCAAAGCCTTAGCCGAATATCGTCCGAGCCACAAAGTTCGTTTTGTCACCGCCGCCGCCCTGTTCGACGGCCACGACGCGGCCATCAACATCATGCGGCGCATCCTCATGAGCATGGGCGCCGAGGTCATCCACCTCGGCCACAACCGCTCGGTCGATGAAGTCGTCACCGCGGCCCTGCAGGAAGATGCCCAGGGCATCGCGCTCAGCTCCTACCAGGGCGGCCACGTCGAATATTTTAAATACGCTCTGGACCTGCTGCGCGCCCGTGGCGGTGAGCATATCAAAGTGTTTGGCGGCGGTGGCGGCGTGATCGTCCCGGCCGAAATCCGCGAGTTACAGGACTACGGCGTGACGCGCATTTTCAGTCCCGAAGACGGCCAGCGCATGGGCCTGCAGGGCATGATCGGCGAGATGATGATGCGCTGCGACACCGATCTGTCGGTGTTCGCCCCGAAAACACCCGAAGCCATCACCGGCCACGGCGAACACGCCTGGCGCGCGCTGGCGCAACTCATCACAGCGCTGGAGAACAACCAGGCCGATGCGCCACTGATCGCCACCCTGCGTGAACAGGCCAAAGCCATCAAGACCCCGGTGCTCGGCATTACCGGCACGGGCGGCGCTGGCAAGTCCAGCCTGACCGACGAGCTGATCCGCCGTCTGCGTCTGGATCAGGAAGACCGCCTGCACATTGCCGTCATCAGCATCGACCCGTCGCGCCGCAAGAGCGGCGGCGCCCTGCTCGGCGACCGCATCCGCATGAACGCCATCAGCCCCTGGCAAAACGGCCCGCGCGTCTACATGCGCAGCCTGGCCACGCGCGAAGCCGGCAGCGAGATCAGCGCCGCCCTGCCGGACGTGCTGGCCGCGGCCAAGGTGGCCGGGTTTGATCTGATCATCGTCGAAACCTCGGGCATCGGCCAGGGCGACGCCGCCATCGTGCCGCTGGTCGACATTCCGATGTATGTGATGACGCCCGAGTTTGGCGCGGCCAGCCAGCTCGAAAA
>CANJOT010000227.1 GCA_947475815.1 Burkholderiales bacterium
CATGATACCCGGAGAACTGATCACCGCCGACGGCGAGATCGAACTCAACGCCGGCCGCGCGACGCGTTCGCTGCAGGTCAGCAACAGCGGTGACCGGCCCATCCAGGTTGGCTCGCATTATCATTTTTTTGAAACCAACACGGCGCTGCTGTTCGATCGTGACGCGGCGCGCGGCTGGCGCCTGAATATTGCCGCCGGCACGGCCGTGCGCTTCGAGCCGGGCCAGTCGCGCACGGTAGAACTGGTCGCGCTGGCCGGTGAGCGCGTGGTGTATGGTTTCAATGGTCTGGTGATGGGCCCGCTCGACGCTGCAGACGATGCCGGGAGCGCTGCATGAGTCTGAGGATAGGCCGCCGCGCCTACGCGGAAATGTTTGGTCCGACCACCGGAGACCGCCTTCGCCTGGCCGATACCGCCCTGATTGCCGAGATCGAAAAAGACTTCACCATCTATGGCGAAGAGGTCAAGTTCGGCGGCGGCAAGATGATTCGCGACGGCATGGGGCAGAGCCAGCGCCTGGCTGCTGATGTCGCCGACACTGTTATTACCAATGCCGTCATCATCGACCACTGGGGTATCGTCAAGGCCGATATCGGTCTGAAAAACGGCCGCATTGCCGCCATCGGCAAGGCCGGCAATCCGGACATTCAGCCGGGCGTGACCATCGTCATCGGCCCGGGCACTGAAATCATCGCCGGCGAAGGGATGATCGTCACCGCCGGTGGCATTGACAGCCACATTCATTTTATCTGCCCGCAGCAGATCGACGAAGCGCTCATGTCCGGCGTGACCACCATGCTCGGCGGTGGCACCGGACCGGCCACCGGCACCTTCGCCACCACCGTCACGCCCGGACCGTGGCACATGGAGCGCATGCTGCAGGCCGCCGATGCCTACCCCATGAATCTCGGCTTTCTCGGCAAGGGCAACGCCAGCCTGCCGGGTGCGCTGCACGAACAGATTGAAGCCGGCGCCATTGGTCTCAAGCTGCATGAGGACTGGGGCACGACCCCGGCGGCCATCGACAACTGCCTGTCGGTTGCCGATGCGACCGATACCCAGGTGGCCATCCACAGCGACACGCTCAACGAATCCGGTTTTGTCGAAGCCACGGTGGCTGCCTTCAAGGGGCGCACCATCCATACCTACCATACGGAAGGTGCCGGTGGCGGCCATGCGCCCGACATCATCAAGGTGTGCGGCGAGGCCAACGTGCTGCCCTCGTCGACCAATCCGACACGGCCCTACACCGTCAACACGCTCGACGAACACCTCGACATGCTGATGGTCTGTCATCACCTCGACGCCGCCATCAGCGAAGACATCGCATTCGCCGAGTCGCGCATCCGCAAGGAAACCATCGCCGCTGAAGACATTCTGCACGACCTCGGCGCGTTTTCGATGTTGTCGTCCGACAGCCAGGCCATGGGCCGGGTGGGTGAAGTCGTCATCCGCACCTGGCAGACGGCGCACAAGATGAAACTGCAGCGCGGCGCCCTGCCGGGCGATATGCACGATGCGCGCGGCGGCCACGACAATTTTCGTATCAAGCGTTACATCGCCAAGTACACCATCAACCCGGCCCTGACCCACGGCATTGCCCATGAGGTCGGCTCAGTTTAGGTCGGCAAGTGGGCCGACCTGGTGTTGTGGAAGCCGGCCTTTTTTGGCGTCAAGCCGTTTTTGATCATCAAGGGCGGCATGATCGCGGCCGCCGCCATGGGGGATCCGAACGCCTCCATCCCAACACCACAGCCGGTGCATTACCGGCCGATGTTTGCCTCGGCCGGCGGCGCCCTGACACGCTCGTCGCTGACCTTTGTGTCGCAGGCCGCGCTGGCCGCGGGCATCGCCGGGCGTTACGGGCTGGCCAAGCCGCTGGTGGCTGTGCGCAATTGCCGTACGGTGCAAAAGGCCGACATGGTTCACAATGCCTACACGCCGCAGGTCAGCGTTGATCCGGAAACCTATCAGGTGATTGCCGATGGTCAATTGCTCTACTGTGAACCGGCAAAGGAATTGCCGATGGCGCAGCGTTATTTTCTGTTCTGATCCCCCCATGCTCAAGATCGTCAAGAAGCTCTCCAGTCCGGCGGCGATTGCGCCGGTGCTGAAAAAACGTGCCCGTCAACTGGTGTTGCCGTTTGCCGAACGCAGCAAAAGTCGTTTGAAAATCGTGCTCTCGGACGGCACCGAGGCCGGCTTGCTGCTGCCGCGCGGCACGCAGTTGCGTGGCGGTGATGTGCTGCTCGACGAGCAGGGTGGTTTGATCGAAGTGCTGGCCGCGGCCGAGGAGGTCTACCGTGTGGCAGCGGGCGCACGTCAGGCCGACCCGGCGTTCGCCCTGCTGCGGGCCGCTTACCATCTGGGCAATCGCCATATTCCGGTGCAACTGGAAACCGGCGCCCTGATTCTCGAACGCGACCCGGTGCTGCGCGATCTGCTGCTGCGTCTGGGCATGCAGGTCGAGGAAGTCATCGCCAGTTTCGAGCCCGAGGCGGGCGCCTATGGCGGTGGCCACCGCCATGACCAGGACGAGGACGGCGGCGCGCTCGGTGAACAGTTGTCGATCGAAGCGCACCGGCACGATGCCCATTGCAGCCACGATCATGGGCATGCCGACCGTCATGATCATGGCCACGACCATAGCCACGACCATGTACATGTCCATGATGCCCACTGTGGACACGAGCATGGCACGCCGGTGAACCAGGGGCTGAAATTTGCCCCGGTGCCGCGCCGTCGTCATTGAGCCGCGCATGATGGACGGCAGCGCTTCGCACGATCAGGTTCAGCTTGCGCTGCTGCATCTGGCCAGTCCGGCGCTGCCGGTGGGGGCCTACAGCTATTCGCAGGGTCTGGAAATGGCCATTGATCTGGGCCTGATCACCGATGCCGGCACGGCCGCGGCCTGGATCAGTGACGCCTTGCTGTTCATCGTGGGCCGTTACGAAGCGCCGCTCTGGCTGCGTTTGCGCGCCGCGTGCACCCGGCGCGACTGGCCGACGCTGCTGTTCTGGAATAGCGAATTCATCGCCACGCGCGAGAGCGCCGAGTTGCGTGCCGAGACCGTGCAAATGGGCTATTCCATGCTCGAGCTGCTGCGCGCGCTGGATTTGACACCACCCTTTGAGGCGCCAGAAATGTGCTACCCGGCGGCCCAAGCCTGGGCCTGCGAATGCTGGGGTGTGCCCGCCGAGGCGGGCCTGCTGGCTTACCTGTTTGGCTGGGTCGAAAATCAGGTGATGGCCGCTCTCAAGGCGGTGCCGCTGGGTCAGGTGTCTGGTCAGAAGATGCTGCTCACGCTGCGCCCGCGAATTGTCGCTGTGGCACGCGCCGCAGCCCTGATGGCCGATCATGAACTCAACACCCAGGCGCCCGCTTATGCCATCATCAGTGCTGCCCATGAGAGTCAGTATTCGCGGCTCTTTCGTTCCTGAATCAGCCGCCCCGCGCTGCTTCCTGCAACCCATCCCATACACGCTCAGGATCTACCCATGACCACTTCCTCCTCTGCGGCCGGCACGTCTCCCCTGCGCGTTGGCGTTGGCGGCCCGGTCGGTTCGGGCAAGACCACGCTGGTTGAAGTCCTGTGCAAGCGCATGCGCGATCAATATCAGCTGGCCGTCGTGACCAATGATATTTATACCCGCGAGGATGAACGCCTGCTGGTTGCGGCGCAGGCCTTGCCGGCCGAACGCATCATGGGCGTCGAGACAGGCGGCTGTCCGCACACGGCCATCCGCGAAGACGCGTCGATCAACCTCGAAGCCGTCGACCGCATGCAAAAGCGCTTTCCCGACCTCGATCTGATTTTCATCGAGTCCGGCGGGGACAATCTCGCTGCCACCTTCAGCCCCGAACTGTCCGACTTGACCCTGTATGTAATCGACGTGGCGGGCGGTGAAAAAATTCCGCGCAAGGGTGGACCCGGCATCACCAAGTCCGACCTCCTGATCATCAACAAGACCGACCTCGCACCTTACGTCGGCGCCTCGCTGGAGGTGATGGAGCGCGACGCCCGGCGCATGCGCGGTGAGCGGCCGTTCGTGATGACCAATCTGAAGTCGGGCGACGGACTGGACACGGTCATCAAATTCATCGTCGAGCACGGTTTGCTTGAGGTCGCGCGCGCCCGGCACTGAACGCGCGCGCGGACCCTGAGCGGGGTCCGTATGCCGGCACCGCTCAGGCGTTGTATGGGTCGGCCGGGTCTTGTTCCTGCGCTTCCTGCGTGACAGGTGACGATGGCAGACTGTCGCCGTTTCTGGCGTGCCGGCCCACCGGATGAATCACCACCTCTGTGTCTTCGTCGGAGTCGACTTCGCCCGCTTCCAGTGCGTTGATCCGGACGCCTCCGAAATCGACGGTGGGCCGGTCTCTGTGCGAGGCGTGGTGGAACTCGGCCAGGCCGTACATCGCCGGGCTGGTGAGCCAGTCGGACTCCTCCAGATCTTCTGGCCCGTGGTCGCGGGCAAGATTGATGGCATCCGAATTGGGCCGGATGTGCAGAGCGGCCGGCGAGACGAGCTGCGCCAGAAAGGCCCGCGCTTCGGACAGACCGATACTGGCACGCAGGGACTGCGCGAGTTGCGGGGCGACGTGCATGCGCAGCGCCCAGAACGGCATGGTGCTCGTGCCCACGACCACGCTGCGTGTCGACGAATCGAGCAGTACCTCGAGGGTCGCCTGAAGCCCACTGCCAGCGCTGCGCGCCACCGGCCTGGCGGCGGTGTTGCGGTAGGGCGCGATGCCCGATGCATGCTGTACCAGATTGGCGAACAGCTGGCCCGCCCACTGGTCGATCAGTTCAGTGAAGACGTAGATGCCCAGATTGATGCTGGTGCTGCGCAGCCAGTAGTCAAAGGTCGGGAAATCACCATTGCCGGCCTCGCCCAGACCGGTTTTGTAGCGTTCCCGCAGATGCTGTTCGAGCCGTCCGGTGCCCATCAGTATGGCAGTGTAGGACAGGATATTGACACTCAGTGCGTGGCGTTTGGCCCGATCGATGCGTGCGCTGACCTCTTCCTTGCGGTCGGTCCCGCGCGGTATCGCCAGTTCGAGGGTGGGTGGTGGCAGCACCGTCTTGAAACGGTACACGACGAAGTCGCGCATGAGGTTGCCAAAGCTTTGCATGATCAGGGCGATGGCAAAATTCATGGCGGTCTGCCGGTCACTGGTCTGTTCGATCGCCAGTGTCAATGGCACGAAGGTGGCTGCGCCCAGACCAAGTGCGATGCAGGTCGTCTGCGCGAGCCGGCGCGTCTGTTCCTGCGTGGGCCGCTCCTGCGCGCTGGTGCTGGCCTGTGCGGGCGCAGGGTCCTGGCTGCTGCGCCGGTAGAGCACGCCAAATACGCCCATGTGGAACAGCGAGATACCGCCCAGCAGGCCATAGCTGAGATTGCGGCTGCGCTGGTGAACCAGCAGGACACCGACGGCCAGGCGCGGGCCGGTGGCGGCTACCGTGGCGCTCAGGTCGCGCAGACCCATCCAGAAGCCGCGCAGGGCGCGTTCGTGGCAACTCAGGCGCTGGCGGTCGGCAATGATGCGCACGGTCGGCTTGTCGGCATGTGCGCTGTGGGCTGCGCTGTGGAGGGCGTGGCCGTACGTGCTTTTTGTGTCGGCAGGGCCGGACGGGGTGGTGGCTGGTGCCCGTGCCGTGATGCGGGAGTCGGGCGTGGGGAGTGGTGTGGGCAGAGGGCTGTTGCGGTGGACCGATATGCGGGTTGGGCGTTGGGAGTGGTTTCCGGAACCGGTTTGTTTCGTTTCTGTCCACACAGCGCACGGTATGGAGTTGCCAGTTCGGGGTGTGGTAGAAATGGGCAGGCTCATCGATTACTCTCTGGGGCAGTCAATCATGCAATGCAACATGAATGCGTAATCTTTGCATATTGCGACAAGAAATGGTAATTGTTATATGCGAATTCAGGTGCTGTGTCGCAAAAACATCAGCACCGGATTCAGCCTGGAATGGTCTGCAGGGCGAGGGCGGCGAGTTGGCCGCTGCGCACGGCGCCTTCCAGCGTGGCCGGATAGTCGCTGGCGACATGATCACCCGCCAGCACGAGACGTGCATGGGGTGTGCGTGTCGAGGGCCGGTCCAGACCGGGCAGGCAGGCAAAGGTGGCGCGTTTCTCCACCAGCACGCGCGTATCCGCCACCTTGCCGTGCAGGCCGGCCTGGTCGCGCAACTGTGCGCGCACGGCGTGTGCCAGCGCCG
>CANJOT010000228.1 GCA_947475815.1 Burkholderiales bacterium
ATTCAGGCGGAGTTGCGCGCCATTGCCCGCAATCACACGGCGCTGGTGATTGCCCACCGTTTGTCAACGGTGGTGGATGCCGACCAGATCGTCGTGCTCGACCAGGGCCGCATTCTGGAGCGCGGCACCCACGGGCAGTTGCTGGCGCGCAACGGCGCCTATGCGCAGATGTGGGCCATCCAGCAAAAGGATGCGGCCCAAGAGGGTGTTGACACCGAAGAAGCGCCCGCGCAATTGACACTGGCCTAAAGCCTCCTGATCATAGGCATTGAATTTGCTTATAATTGCTGTTTGACCGGCCGGTTCATCTCCGGCTGGTATTCCGCTCATTCATTCTTCAGGCCGACATGACCCTATCCTCCGCGCCGGGCTTGCCCGTATTTCAGAACGTCACCGCCAACACACCCCGATCCGGAACCCGGGCCGGCCACACCCGTATCGAACACGATCTGCTCGGTGAACGCGAAGTCCCCGATGAGGCGTATTGGGGAATTCATACATTGCGTGCCATGGAGAATTTTCAAATCAGTGGCACGACGCTCAGCGCGTTTTCCGATCTGGTGTGTGCGCTGGCCTATGTCAAACAGGCGGCCACCTGTGCCAACCGCCAGCTCGAGATCCTCAGCGCCGACAAGGCCGATGCGATCCTGAAAGCCTGCGCCGAAATCATCGCCGGTGAGTGGCATGAACAGTTTGTGGTCGATGTCATTCAGGGCGGTGCCGGCACGTCGACCAATATGAACGCCAACGAGGTGATCGCCAATCGCGCTCTTGAGCTGCTCGGCCACCGGCGTGGTCAATACCTGTTGCTGCATCCGATCGAGGACGTCAACGCTTCGCAAAGCACCAACGACGTCTACCCGACGGCGCTGCGCGTGGCACTGTGCTTTTCGATCGGTCGCCTGCTGGAGGCCATGGCCGGTCTGCGCCTGGCCTTCGAGACCAAGGCAGTGGAGTTTGACGATATCCTGAAAATGGGCCGCACCCAGTTGCAGGATGCGGTGCCCATGACACTGGGCCAGGAGTTTCGCACCTACGCCATCATGCTCGGCGAAGACGAACTGCGCCTGCGTGAGGCGATGGCCCTGATCTGTGAAATCAATCTGGGCGCGACCGCGATTGGCACGGGCATCAATACCGACCCCGATTATGCCGACCTGGCCTGCGCTGCGCTTGCCGAACAGACCCAGTTGCCGCTGATCCGGGCCGCCGACATGGTCGAGGCCACCCAGGACACCGGCGCGTTCGTGCAGGTGTCCGGCGTGCTCAAGCGCATTGCCTGCAAACTCTCGAAAACCTGTAACGATCTGCGCCTGCTGTCGTCCGGTCCGCAGGCCGGTCTGGGCGAGATCAATCTGCCTGCGCGCGCGGCCGGCTCGTCCATCATGCCGGGCAAGGTCAATCCCATCATCCCTGAGGTGGTCAATCAGATTGCCTTTGAAGTGATCGGCAATGACGTCACCATCACCATGGCCTCGGAGGGCGGGCAACTGCAGCTCAATGCCTTTGAGCCCATCATGGGCTGGTCGCTGTTCAAGAGCATCAGCCACCTGCGCGCCGGCTGCCTGACCCTGACGCACAACTGCGTGGCCGGCATCACCGCCAACCGCGAACTGCTCGAACAGCGCGTGCGCGCCTCGGCCGGGCTGGCGACCGCGCTCAATCCCTACATCGGCTATGAAAACGCCACCAGCATCGCCCGCGACGCGCTGTCCAGCGGTCGCGGTGTGGCCGAGCTGGTGCTGGAGCGCAAGTTGTTGACCGAAGCGCAGCTGCAGGACATCCTGCGTCCGGAAGTGTTGACCCGGCCGTACCGGGTGCGCCACAGCCGCCGGTCCTGAATGCGGCGTGGCCCGCCGAGCTGACGCCGGTATACTTCCGGCTATCGGCGGGCGGATCAGAATGATAAATCGGACCAATGCGGGGCAGGCGGCGGACAGGGTGGTGCTTGGGCAACTGCACGACAGTTTCCAGGCCGCCTTGCACGCGGCCGATCCGCGCTCGACGCTGGCCTCGTTGCTGCCCGAGGTACCGGCCGGACGGGTGCTGGTTGTCGGGGCCGGCAAGGCGGCCGCCAGCATGGCATGTGCTGTCGAGCAACACTGGCGCGGCAAGGTGGCGCTCGAAGGCCTCGTGATCACCCGTTATGCCCATGGCCTGTCGACGGACTTCATCCGCGTGGTCGAGGCCGGCCATCCGGTGCCCGACGAGGCGGGCGAGGCCGCCGCCCGTGAAATCCTCGAACGGGCTGCGACGCTCGCGCCCGAAGACCTGCTGCTGGTGTTGTTGTCCGGCGGGGGGTCGAGTCTCATGAGCCTGCCCGCGCCGGGGCTGACCATGCCCGACCTCAAGGTGCTCAACCGGGTTCTGCTTGCCAGTGGTGCGCCGATTACCGACATGAACGTGGTGCGCAAACATGTGTCGGCGATCGCCGGCGGTCGTCTCGCGGCGGCGACCGCGGCACGCGTGCTGGCCTTGATTGTTTCCGATGTCAGCGGTGACGACCTGAGCGCCGTGGCGTCCGGTCCGTGCATCGGCGACGGCTCAACCTATGCCGACGCGCTCGCCGTCATCGCGCGCCATGCCATGGCCGTGCCGCCGGCGATACTCGAACATCTGCAGCGCGGCGCGCGTGGCGAAATTGCCGAGACGCCCAAGCCCGGCAATGCCCTGTTCGAACGGGTCGACAACCGCCTGATCGGCGATGCCCATAGCGCTCTCGAAGCCGGGGTGGCCTGTTTGCGCGACCATGGGTATGCGGTGGCCAATCTGGGTGACACGGTCAGTGGCGAGGCGCGTGAGGTTGCACAAGTTTATGCCGCGCTGGTGCGCGAAATCCGCAGTTTTGGCCAGCCCTGGAAAGCGCCGGTGGCGCTGGTGTCCGGCGGCGAGTGCACCGTGACGCTGCGCGACCCTGACGCAGGCGGCGCCCGCGGCGGGCGCTGCACGGAGTTCCTGCTGGCCCTGGCGCTCGCGTTGCGCGGCGTGGCGGGTGTTTATGCGCTGGCGTGTGATACCGATGGCATCGATGGCTCGGAGAACAATGCCGGCGCCGTGCTGACCCCCGAGAGCCTGCAGCGCGCGGCCGATCGTGGTGTCTACGCCCAGGCCTGCCTCGACCGGCACGATGCCTGGGGCTTTTTTGAGGCCAGCGAGGGCCTGGTAGTGACCGGCCCGACACGCACCAACGTCAACGACTATCGTGTCATCCTGATTACCTGAATCTCCATCCCTGAATTTCCATCCCTCAAAGTTCAAGCTGAACCGGCAAACCATGAACGTTCCCCAAGATCACATCACCCTGACCCGTCCCGATGACTGGCATCTGCACCTGCGTGATGGTGCGGCCCTTTCGGCCGTCCTGCCGCACACCGCGCGCCAGTTTGCCCGTGCCATCGTTATGCCGAATCTGCGCCCGCCCGTGATGACCACGGCACAGGCGCTGGCCTATCGCCAGCGCATCGTCGATGCTTTGCCACCCGGCAGTGCCGACTTCGAACCGCTCATGACGCTCTATCTCACCGATCTGACCGCGCCCGAGGAAATCCGCCTGGCGCGCGACAGTGGTGCGGTGTTTGCCGTCAAGCTCTATCCGGCTGGCGCCACCACCAACTCCGATGCCGGGGTGACGAACCTGACACGCGTCGCCAAAACCCTCGAGACCATGCAGGAGCTTGGCCTGCCGCTGCTGATCCACGGTGAGGTCACCGACCCGAACGTTGATCTGTTTGACCGCGAGCGCGTGTTCATCGACAGCCAGCTGATTCCGCTGCGGCGTGATTTTCCCGAACTGCGCATCGTGTTCGAACACATCACCACGCGCGATGCGGCGCATTACGTGCGTGACGCCAGCGGTCCGATGGCGGCCACCATCACCGCCCATCATTTGCTCTACAACCGCAATGCCATTTTTCTGGGCGGCATCCGGCCGCATTATTATTGCCTGCCGGTGCTCAAGCGCGAGACGCATCGTCTTGCACTGGTCGAGGCGGCTGTGTCCGGCAACCCGCGTTTTTTTCTCGGCACCGACAGCGCGCCGCATGCGCGTGGCGCCAAGGAAATCGCCTGTGGCTGCGCGGGCTGCTACACGGCCCTGCACGCTCTCGAGCTGTACGCCGAAGCCTTTGACGCTGCCGGCCGTCTCGATGCCCTGGAAGGATTCGCCAGCTTCTTCGGCCCGGATTTTTACGGCCTGCCGCGCAACCAGGCGCGCGTGACGCTGGAGCGCAGGCCCTGGATCGTGCCCGACCGCCTGCCTTTCGGCACCGACACCATCGTGCCCCTGCGCGCGGGTGAAACCATGGCCTGGCGGCTTGTCGGCGCCTGAACGATCCAACGATAGCGATGAGCGACGCGCTGCGCAGGCGTAGAATGCATCCCGTGAAGCAGACCAGACAATCGCTGCCCGTTCTTTGAACGGGGGGAGGAAAGTCCGGACTCCGTAGAGCAGCGTAGCAGGTAACTCCTGCCCGCCGTGAGGCGAGGATCAGAGCAACAGAGACGAGTCCGTGCCGCCTGTCGGCACGGGGTGAAACGGGCAATCTCTACGCGGAGCAACGTCAAGTAGGCACGTGTTGACCCGGCTCGGGTAGCGTGCGGGTAGGCGGCTCGAGCCCGGCAGTGATGCCGGGCCTAGAGGAATGATTGTCATAGCGCTTTTGGCGCCGTAACAGAATCCGGCTTATCGGTTTGCTTCACTTTGTATTTTCATGGGCGACCACCGCGCCCGAGCGCGGGCCGTCCGTTTGCAGTTTGCCAACCCGCTTGACCGTTTTCTGACACGGTCAGGTCGGGAGACTTCTGGCCAGGGTGTAGATCAACTGCTGCGTCAGGGTGACGGGCGGCTGGAATCGGGTATTTGCCCAGCTGAAGTTGATGGTTTTCTGCAGTTGCGGATCGGTCGAGGCATACAGCTCGGCAATGCCATCGCGCACCTCACTCATGATGCGCAGGCGCACATTGATCTCCGGCACCAGGCCGGTCATGCGCATCAGGTCGTGTTTGATCGTGGTGTACAGCTCGCCGCAGCGCATGGCCTGTTCTTTGGTGGGCATGCCGCCCTTGTCGGCGCCGATCTGGCGTTCGCTGTCGTCGTGCTCGATGGGCAAAAGAAAATCAATCGGAAACGGGGCGCGCCGCAGCCCGGCCAGCATGAAACGCTGATACAGGTCGGTATCCTCCCAGCCCCAGCCGCGGTAGGCCTCGTCATACCCCTGGGTGCGCTCAAAATCGTGGCGTGCGCAGACCACCGTGCCACACATCGACGGGTGCATCGGAATGGTGGCCTGATAAAAGCAGTTTTCCAGGACGTTGCGGGCAATCCAGGCGCCCATGTCGGCCCTGATGATCATGTCGGCGTCGGAAAACAGCAGCATCCTGCCCTGAGCCTGGGCGGCGCCGATGTTGCGCGCCCGAGCCAGCGAAAACACTGGATCGTCGCTGACGCGCACGACGCGCACGCCAGGATGGTTGCCGCGGATCCATTGCGCGGTGCCCTGGGTGCAGCCGTAGTCGACGACGATGATTTCGGCGTCGCTCTGGCGCAGCAGCCAGCGCAGGGTCTGCTGCAGGTGGTGCAGTCGGTTCTTGCAGGTGACGATGACGGATGTGGTCGGCATGAAACCCTTTTCGACTGTTGAGCAGGCTTGCGCGGCATCCTAACATTTCGCGATGCGGCCGGTCCGGCGTCCCTGCCAGCGGCTTTTACTGTTGCTTTCCCCTCGCGTTTGCCGGTGTTTGACACACCGGCGCGGCCGGTCCACAGCCTGTGGATAAAAATGTTGATAACCCACTTTCAATAACGCTCTCAAGCCATTGTTTTTCCATCATTTGCACTTCAAAACTAGTTTGAATGTAGGCGCTAAGTCATTGTTCCACATAGAACAATTGCAATCTCGTGCTTGACCAGTCCCGGCGCTTGCTTTAGAGTGGAAAAAAGTGTGTAAAAGTGGCTAAATGTGGCGGACCGTGTGAGAATACGGATGTAGTAAAAAGTGCCGCGCCGGTTGCCGTTGAAATGGCGGCGTGGGCGCCGGTTTAAACCGTGGGAAGTTCAGGGAAATCAGCGTGTTCCAAGGCGCATCACAACTCAGTCTCGACGCGAAGGGCCGCATGGCGGTTCCTGGCCGGCATCGTGACGC
>CANJOT010000229.1 GCA_947475815.1 Burkholderiales bacterium
CCAGCCTGAACGGCGCCAGCATCAATCGCGGCTTGTCCGCGTGCCTTTCGAAGGGTAGGCTTGCGCCATGTCAAGAAAATACTCCCTGTCGACCAAGCTGGCCTCCATCGGTACCGTATTGCTGGTGGTGGCGCTCATGTCGATCAGCCTGACCCTGTGGGTCACCTGGCAACTCGAAGGGGGCGCCGCCGCCGTCAACGAGGCCGGGCGCATGCGCATGCAGTCCTGGCGTCTGGCCAGCACCGTGCAGGCGCCCCATTCGCCGGCCGACGTGCAGGATCTGGTCGAGCGCTTTGACCAGAGCCTGGTGCTGCTCAGGAACGGCGATGCATCACGGCCACTGTTCGTACCTTGGGACGACACCGTGACCGGCCATTTCAACGATGTCAGCAAACTCTGGGCGGCGCAACGCGCGCTCTGGCTGGCCGATCAGCCGCCCTCACCGGAACAGTCCCTGCAATCCACCAGCGAGTTTGCCAATGCAGTCGATGGACTGGTCTTGGCCATCGAACACCAGCTGGCGCGCCTGACGGCCATCCTCAATTTGTTTCAGTTTGTCATGATGGCACTGGCCATCGCTGGTGCAGTCATCATGCTGTATACCGGCTATCTATACGTCATCAACCCGCTGGCCCATCTGCAAGCCGGCCTGCGGCGCATCGAATCCGGCGAGTTTTCTACCCGCGTGGAAGTCGACAGTGACGATGAGTTCGGCCGGGTTGGCAGCGGCTTCAACCTGATGGCCGGTAAACTGCAGACGCTCTACGACGGTCTGGAGGCACAGGTCGTCACCAAGACACACCACATCGAAGCCCAACGCGCCCGGCTTGAGGCGCTCTATGAAGTCAGCGCCTTTGTCGCCAGCGCCGGCAACATCGAAGACCTGTCCCACGGTTTTGCGCAGCGTGTACGCGCCATCATGGGTGCCGATGCCGTGGCCGTGCGCTGGTCCGATGAGGCCAATCAGCGTTACCTGATGCTGGCCTCGGACTGCCTGCCCAGCGACCTGCTTGAAGAAGAGCGCAGCCTGATCAGCGGCGCCTGCTCCTGCGGTGCGCTCAAGGCCGATGCCCGCACCCGGGTGATACCGATCATCAGCCACGAGGCGCTGCAGATGCGCAATTGCGTGCGCGCCGGTTACGAAAGCCTGGTGAGCGTACCGGTGCGTCTGCAACAGCGGCTGATCGGCGAGATTGACCTGTTCTTCCGCAAACCGATGCAGCTCTCGGCCGACGAAACCGACCTGCTCGACACGCTCGCCAGCCACCTCGCCAGCGCACTCGAGAGTCTGCGCGCTGCCGCGCTCGAACGTGAGGCGGCGGTCAGTGAGGAACGCGCCCTGCTGGCGCGCGAGTTACACGATTCCATCGCGCAATCGCTGGCCTTTCTCAAAATTCAGGTGCAATTGCTGCGTGGCGCCGTGCACAAGAGTCAGCCGGAGCAGGTCGAAACCGCGCTTGCCGAACTCGATACCGGCCTGCGCGAAAGCATCAACGATGTGCGCGAGTTGCTGGTCCATTTCCGCACACGCACCAACACCGACGACATCGAAGCCGCCCTGCAGGAAACCCTGCAGAAATTCCGCCACCAGACTGGCCTGCCGGCCACGCTCAAGGTGGCTGGGGAAGGCCTGCCGCTACCGGCCGACGTTCAGGTGCAGGTGCTGCACGTCATTCAGGAAGCGTTGTCGAACGTGCGCAAACACGCCGGCGCTGCCCAGGTGCTCATCGATATCATCAAGGGAGAGAAGTGGCGCTTTGACGTGCGCGACGATGGCTGCGGTTATGCCAGCGCTCTGGCACCCGACACCAGCCACGTGGGTCTGAACATCATGCAGGAACGCGCCGCGCGCATCGGCGCGAGCGTGCACATCGACTCGGTGCCAGGCCAGGGCACAACCGTCCATCTGACCCTGCCCCCCCATCCGGTCGCGGCGCGCCCGCCGGCAGCGGGCACCGATGCCGCGGCGGCAAGCCGCGCACAGGCCTGAAAGGACGCGTATGAAAAAAATCAAGTTGCTGGTGGTCGACGATCACAACCTGTTTCGCCGTGGCCTGATTGCCCTGCTGATGCAGGACGGCCGCTTCGAGATCAGCGGTCAGGCTGCCGACCTCGGCGAGTCGCTGCGCGCCGTGACGCCGCCCGATCTGATCCTGCTCGACAACCACCTGCCCGGCGTGCGCGGCGTCGATGGCATCGGCGCGCTCAAAGAGAACTGGCCTCTGGCGCGCATCCTCATGCTGACCGTCAGCGAGAATGAAAACGATCTGGCTGGCGCCATGCAGGCGGGCGCCGACGGCTATCTGCTCAAGACGGTTGAATCGGAACAATTGTGTGACGCCATCGTCAGAGTACTGGCCGGCGACTGCGTCATCAGCCCGGACATGATGACCAAATTCGTGACCATGTTTCGCGCCAAGGCGCCCGCGCCGGAACCCGGCCCGCGCACACGCGCCGAGCCCGCGCCTGCCGCCCAGAACACGGCCCTCGACAGCCTGTCGGCGCGCGAGCGCGAAATCGTCGCACTGATTGCGCGCGGCGAGAGCAACAAGGGCATCGCCCGCCAGCTCAACATCGCCGAGACCACCGTCAAGGTGCACGTCCAGCACATCTTCCGCAAGCTGCAACTCGCCTCGCGCGTGCAGGTCGCCCTGTACGCCGCCGCGCACGGCCTGGCTTGATGCAGATCAAACAGGCCCGTCTTTTACCGTCCAGTACTACTTCATAACTACCACCTGACAGGGGCGCCACGGGCGCCCTAGTTCTTTTTGAAGCGCCCAACGCTGCTTCAGGAGGATATTCAAGGCCGCGCCGAGCGGCGACAGTGGAGCCCTGTTCATCTGCAAGGAATTCACATGGGCTCCGCACCTGACAATCCGAAACAAGCATGGTCGGTGCTGATTATCAGCACCCTCGCCTTCACCGTGTGTTTCATGGTGTGGATGATGTTTGGCGTGATCGGCATCCCGATCCGCAAGATGCTCAACCTCAACTCCACCGAATTCGGCCTGCTCATGGCCACGCCGGTATTGTCCGGTTCGTTGATCCGCGTACCGCTCGGCATCTGGACCGACCGCTACGGCGGACGCATCGTCATGGCTGTGCTGATGGCGGTCACAGTGCCGCCCATCTGGTTGATGGCCTATGCCACGGAGTACTGGCACTTTCTCACCATCGGTTTGTTTGTCGGTCTGGCCGGCGGTTCGTTTTCGGTGGGCACGCCGTATGTGGCGCGCTGGTTTCCGAAAAACCGCCAGGGCACGGCCATGGGCATTTATGGCGCCGGCAATTCCGGCTCGGCGATCAACAAATTTGTCGCGCCCGTGATCCTGGTGGCCTTCGGCTGGGCCATGGTGCCACAGGTCTACGCGGCCATCATGCTCGGCACACTGGTGTTGTTCTGGATGTTCAGCCACAGCGACCCGGCGCATCTGGTGCCGCACACGGTCAGCTTCATGGACCAACTCAAGGCCCTCAAAGATCCCACGGTCATCAAGTACTGCCAGTACTACAGCATCGTGTTTGGCGGCTACGTCGCCATGTCCCTGTGGATGGTGCAGTACTACGTCGGCGAGTTTGGCCTCGACATCCGCATCGCGGCGCTGCTGGCGGCCTGCTTCTCGCTGCCCGGCGGCGTGCTGCGCGCCTTCGGCGGCATTCTGTCCGACAAGTATGGCGCGCACAGTGTCACCTGGTGGGTGATGTGGGTCAGCTGGATCTGCCTGTTCCTGCTGTCCTACCCGCAGACCGATTTCACCATCACCACGGTAAATGGCCCGACCACCTTTCACATCGGCCTGAACGTGTACGTGTTCACCGGCCTGATGTTCGTTCTGGGCATTGCCTTCGCTTTTGGCAAGGCCAGCGTTTTTAAATACATCAGCGACGACTACGGCCACAACATCGGCGCCATCAGCGGCATCGTTGGCCTGGCCGGGGGACTGGGCGGCTTCGTGCTGCCCATCCTGTTCGGCGTAATGATGGACCTCACCGGCATCCGCTCAAGCGCCTTCATGCTCATGTACGGCGTAGTCTGGATATCGCTCATCTGGATGTACTGGACCGAAGTACGCAACGCCCAGGTCATGGGCCGAACCGCCCAATCTTTTTCCCTCAACCGGAAGCCCTCATGAACAACTCCAACAAAAGCGGCGCCGACATCACCGTCTGGCAGCCGGAAGACGCCACGTTCTGGGAAAGTACCGGCAAGAAGATTGCCTGGCGCAATCTGTGGATCTCGGTGCCGGCCCTTCTGTGCGGTTTTGCCATCTGGGGCATGTGGGGCATCATCACCGTGCAGATGCTCAATCTTGGCTTTCCGTTCAGCCAGGCTGAGCTGTTTTCGCTCACGGCCATCGCCGGACTGGCGGGTGCGACCATGCGCATCCCGGCCTCATTCCTGATCCGTCTGGCAGGCGGACGCAACACCATCTTCCTGACCACGGCGATGCTCCTGGCGCCGGCACTCGGCACGGGCATTGTTTTGCAGCACAAGGAATGGCCACTGTGGGCCTTCCAGATCATGGCGCTCTGGTCGGGCGTGGGCGGCGGCAACTTCGCCAGCTCGATGTCAAACATCAGCACCTTTTTTCCCAAACGCCTGCAGGGCACAGCGCTCGGCCTGAACGCCGGTCTGGGCAACTTTGGCGTGACCACCATGCAGATCGTCATCCCGCTGGTCATGACGCTGGGCATCTTCGGCGGCTGGGGCGGCGAGCCCATGACCCTGCTCAAAGACAGCGGCTGGATTTTCGGCAAGATCGTCAGTGGCACACCCACCTGGATCCAGAACGCCGGCTTCGCCTGGCTGCTGTCTCTGATTCCGCTGTCGGCTCTGTGTTTCTTCGGCATGAACAATCTGCGGACGGTCTCGCCCAATACTGGCGGCACGATCGTGGCGTTCTTCAAGATCATCTGGCTCTACACCCTCTCGTTCATACCGGCTGGTTTTGGCCTGTACCTGTACCTGCCCGCACCCTCGGGCCTCGGTCTGGTCAACATGTGGCTGGTGATGCCGCTGATCGTGGTCAGCACGCTGCTCATGCTCAAGCTGACCGCCTTTGGCACCATGAAGGACAACATCGCCACGCAGTTCGCCATTTTCCGCAACCCGCACACCTGGTCACTGACGCTGCTCTACATCGTCACCTTCGGCTCGTTCATCGGTTTCTCAATGGCGCTGCCGCTGTCGATCACGGTGATTTTCGGCATCAGCCACGTACCCGATGCCGCCGGCGTGCTGCAACATACCCTGAAGAATCCGCATGCGCCCTCGGCACTGACCTATGCCTGGATCGGCCCCTTCCTCGGCGCGCTGGTGCGGCCGCTGGGAGGCTGGATCTCAGACCGCTTCGGCGGTTCCATCGTCACGCAGATCATTTCAGCCGTGATGGTGCTGGCGTCGGTGGCGGTCGGGTATGTGATGTGGCTGGCCTACGGTTCGGCCACGCCGGAAGAATATTTCCTGCCCTTCATGGTGCTGTTCCTGTTGCTGTTCACGGCCAGCGGCATCGGCAACGGCTCGACCTTTCGCACCATCGGCGTGATCTTCGATCGCCAGCAAGCCGGCCCGGTGCTCGGCTGGACCTCGGCGATTGCCGCCTACGGCGCCTTCATCGCCCCGGTCGTGATCGGCGCGCAGATCAAAGCCGGCACGCCGCAGAACGCCATGTACGGGTTTGCCATCTTCTACGGCCTGTGCCTGGTCCTCAACTGGTGGTTCTACCTGCGCGCCGGCGCCGCCATCAAGAACCCGTGACACCGCTGCCCGCGACGCGGGCACGCACCCTCATTTGCACCTGGAGAGTTTCATGAGTCATTTCCTCGATCGCCTGACCCACTTCGCCGCCGCGCGCGAACATTTCGCCGATGACCACGGCGTGACCACCGGCGAAGACCGCACCTGGGAAGACGCCTACCGCGATCGCTGGGCGCATGACAAGATCGTGCGCAGCACGCACGGCGTCAACTGCACCGGCTCGTGCTCGTGGAAGATCTACGTCAAGGGCGGCATCGTCACCTGGGAAACGCAGCAGACCGACTACCCGCGCACGCGCCCCGACCGGCCCAATCACGAGCCGCGCG
>CANJOT010000230.1 GCA_947475815.1 Burkholderiales bacterium
CATTCATTGACGTCCCTGGTACAGACTTCAGTGACCCTTATATGCCGGAACGAAAATCGCAATAGATTTTCTGGGAGTGCCTTCCTTTTGTGAATGGTGCCCTTCTCTGGAAGCTCATTGCCCTTCCGAATCTTCACGCTCTGCCCCAATCTGTGTAAAAAACTGCCGCATAGAATCCTTGGAGATAATTTCCTGGCATTCCGCATCCGGCCTGCTGAAAAAATGTGCCGATGTAACGAGCAACGTCATATGCGCTTGGCATTGCTTTTCTCCATTGAACCTTGCGTTGCACACCTGTTATGCACAGGTTGTCGACAGAACTGTGCACAACAACAATTCGCAGATTGTATTGCCGTTTTTTGGAAAATTTCAGGGAAATCCAGATATCGTTTCTGCCATGCAACATGCGTGGCCCGTCCTGGCCAAAAGGCATTCCCGCGCAGATTCCAAACAGTCTCCATACAGCCTCGAACGATGCTATCATCACCCTCGTTATAGACGAGGAGTTCCCGCATGCAAGCCGCTGTGCCACGCCGCAAGACGGCCACTCTCAAGAAGCTTACGCAAACCATCGCTCTCGACGTCGACTCCAAGCGCGATGCTGGACCGGCGCAGGGCATCACTTACCGCCCGGCCAAAGGCATCGCTGACTTCGTCGATCAGGTCGCGCGGGCCACGCCCGCCGTGCTGATTGCCACCGAACGCCATGGCGTGACCGGCATCTTCCTCAAGGATCTGTCGAAAAAAATGGAACTGCCCGCCGTGCGCGTGTTTTCCATGCTGGGCATTCCCAAGGCGACTGCGGAAAAGAAGGCGACCACTGGGTCGCTGGTGTCAGGCAGCGGGGGGTATGCCGCTATCGGCGTGGCCAAATTGCTGGGCATTGTTGAGGCCTTGGTTGCCGATTCCACTGCGCCCGAAGCGGCAGATTTCAACTCAGCAAAATGGCTGGGCGCCTGGCTCGAACTGCCGCAACCCGCGCTGGGGGGCAAGCGGCCGGCCGACATGATCGATACGCCTACCGGGCTGGAAGTGGTGACGCGCCTGCTGGGCTCCATCCATAGCGGCGCCTATCAGTGATTCTCTGGCGCATTGCCACGCACTCGCGGCGTTACGCGGCCACCGATTTGAGCGGGGCTGGCGCGGCCCACTATCCGGGGCGCTGGAATGAAACCAACCAACCGGTCGTGTATGCGGCGCTGAGCATTTCTCTGGCGGTGCTCGAAACCGCCGCCCACATCGACAGTGCTGGCCTGCCGATCAACCGGATGCTGTTGCGCATCGACGTGCCCGACAGGGTCTGGCAAGCCCGTGAAGAGGCCACCATCGCAACCCTGCCGGCCTCTTGGGCAGCCATACCCACCGGACACGCCAGCATGGCGTTTGGCTCCCAATGGCTGGCCTCCAGACGTTCGCCTATCCTGCTGGTGCCTTCGGTCATCGTCCCGGAGGAAAGCGTCGCATTGATCAATCCGCAACACCCTTTCGCCGCCAGCATCACCGCCACATCGCAACGCCCCTTCGACTACAACCGCCTGTTCCGGCATTCGTGAAACGCGTGCGGCTTCACTAAGTCTTCATTCACTCAGTCTTCATTCACTCCGTCTTCAAATACCCATCCTTGGCCAGCTTCATGTAACGCGCAATCTCGCCGTCGATGAAGGTCTGGAATTTGGCCGGGGTTTCATCCAGCGGCACTTCCACGCCGTTTTTCAAAAAACCCTCGCGCAGTTGCACATTGGCCAGCGCCTTGGCTAGCGCATCGGCCAGACGGGCAATCACCTCACGGGGGGTACCGGCCGGTGCGATCAGGCCGTTGAAAACCTCGTAGCGATACTCCTTGAGGCCCGACTCAGCGAGCGTGGGCACATCAGGCAGCAGGGCCGAGCGGGCCTGCGTGGTGACGGCGAGCGCGCGCATCTTGCCAGCCTTGATGTGTTGCGCCGAGGTCGACACGGGATCGAACACTAGATCAAGACGGCCACCCATCAGGTCGATCAAAGCCGGTGCGCTGCCGCCCTTGTAGGGCACCTTGAGCAGTTTGACATCGGCCTGGATCGACAGGATGGAGGTGGCGATATCACCCGCCGAGCCCTCGCCGCCCGTGCCCGATGAAATTTCATTGGGACGGCGGCGCGCCGCAGCGAGCAGGTCCGAAACGTTGCGCAGGGGCGAGCCGGCATTGACGGCCAGCGCCAGCGGCACGCGCGCGAACATGCCCAGCGCCGTGAAGTTCTTGAGCGAGTCGTAACCCGGCACCTTGACGGTGGCCGGCACGGTCACGAAGGTATTGGACATCGACAACAGCGTGTAGCCGTCCGGCGCGGCCCTAGAAACCGCCTGCGTGGCCACCAGTGCACTGGCGCTCGGCCGATTCTCCACCACCACCGGCTGACCCAGCGTCGCCGACATCTGCTCGGCAATCGCGCGCGTGTTGATGTCGAGATTGCCGCCCGCCGGCACGCCAACCAGGATGTGAATCGCTTTGTTCGGAAAACCCGCCTGCCCCCAGGCCGACAGGGGTGCAAGCAGGCTCAGGGCAATGATCAAATGGCGGGCAGAACGCTGTTGTTGGTCGAACATGGTGGCTCCAGTCTTGTGTAGATAATAAAAACTCAAACAACCTTCAATTCGGCGATGCTGCGTGCCGGCGTACCATCGGCCCGAGTCAGCGCACGCGTCACCGCGCGTGTTGGCCCAAACGAAGGCAGGATCATGGAATGTTTGCCGGCCCCGCCCAGCACGATGACGATCAGGTCCTCGGCGAACTCAAACATCGGAACGCGCGTCTCGAGATCGGCATGGGCATACAGATCGGGCCGGCGCACCCGAAAGCGTCCTTCGATGTTTTCCGGCGAGAACCTGCCCAGCACGGCGCTGGCACGCTGCTGCAAAAAGCGCTTCACATCGAGCTTGGAATAGCCGCTCGCGGCAATCGCCGCGGCATGTTCCGGCGCCAGCGCGACAACCGGTTCGCCACGGTAATACAGATTGTTGGCACCGGTGCTCGCCATGGTGCCGGCCAGCATGGTGAGCACACTTTCCCCGGCGACGCTGTAATGGTCATTGACGTTGTGCGGCCCCTCGGCAGCCACCACGGTGACGGTGGTGGTGTCGCGCGCAAAACCGCGCTCGACGTGCAGCGGCTCCCACGGGTTGGCCTCTTCGTGTTCGGCCACCACATAGCCGTACTTGGCCGGACTGCCCATGGTGGCCATGTCGCTGGTAATGGGCGTCGCCCCGCCAATGTTGAGCAAAGCCAGCCGGATCGCGCGGCCGATGGTGGCATTGGCCGGCCAGCCGGGCCCGAAGGCGTTGTGACTGCCATTGATACCGACCTCGCGCGCGATCGGCCCGTTGAAAATGGCCAGCGGCGCGCCCGGATGGGTGGTGGTCTGCAAGCCATTGAGATTGAAGTCTTCCACCGCCATGGCTTCAAGCGCCAGCAACACCAGCGGAAAATATTCGGGCCGGCAGCCGGCCATGACGGCATTGGCCGCCACACGCAGCGGCGTAAGTGCACCGTAACGCGGCGCAAGCTGGCCGATGGTTTCGTTCAATGGACGGTGGTTATAGGCCAGCATGCGCTCGACCCGCGCAACCGTCGGCGGCACGATCGGCAGGCCATCCCCCCAGCCGCGCTGGTTGCAAAATTCGGTGGCGGCTTCCACATCATCCGGCCCGCGCGTGCTCATGCCGGGCAATTCTACCCAGGGTTCGAGCCGGCTCATGACACCACCTTGCGCGCTGCCAGCAAACGCATGATCTGGTCACCGGCCTGGCGCGCACGTTCACGCACCTCAGGCAGATCGATGCCGGCAAACGGATGATCAACAAACACCAGGGGTAAATCCGGCACGCCCAGGATACGCGCCTGATTGGTCGCCAGCGACTCAAACGGCGCCGAGCAGATCACGATGGTGAACAAGCCCCGTTTGCGCAGCTGCACCATGTCATGGACACTCCACGACGTACAGGAGCCTCAATCGCCCATCGCAGTGATGGCGCAGTCGGATTCAGTAGCGATCTGATCGAGCAACGCCGCAGGCGCGCTGATCGAGGCATTCCATTTTTTTCGGGTCACCACGCTGGCAGTGGGCAGCTCCGTCTTGAAACGCTCGCTCAGCATGGCCAGCAGGTGATGGGCGTTGACCTTGCTGTTGTCGAGCAGGGTGATACGCTGGCCGCTGGCCGGCGCCGCACCCTCGGGCGCATCGAGCACCTCATCGGGCTCACCGGCTTCGGGAATGACCCAGGTGCTCCAGGCTTCATTGTTATTGTGCATGCTGCAGCTCCTTGCCGGAGGGCATTGAAACGAACGCGGGGAGAGACGTCAGTGCGAGCGATTGTAAACACATGCAGCAGGATTGACTACCAGCCCAGGCGACACCAGCCCAGGCGTACGTCAGAGCGCCTGATCGCTGGCCGGCGGCGCCTTGGCCGGCTCCGCTTGCAGGGCGGGCGGCGACAATCTGTTCAACAGGGCACGCGACGATGGTGTAGCGATGCGCGCAAACAGAAACAAGACGGCAGCGTGCTTTCCAAACCGAGGGGGGAAGGTTAGAATCAGCGCTGCGGTGAAAACCGCACCAGGCGGGCGTCGTATAATGGTAATACCCTAGCTTCCCAAGCTAGAGCCGTGGGTTCGATTCCCATCGCCCGCTCCATAAGATCGTTTCAGATAGCCTCAACTAGGCTCACAACCCGCCCTCTCACTATAGACGGCGGGTTTTTTATTGCCTCACGCGGAATCACTGGATACCATGACATACCAACAATTTGTTGGTACATTTGCTGGTACCTGATGGTATCTAACCAAGCAGACCAAGCTAGATACCAACAAAAGTACCAACGAGGTGGCTCATGGCGCTAAACGACACGTTCATTAAGAACAGCACCAAGCACAGCGGAAAATCGACTGGGAACAAGCACAGCGATGGTGGAGGGCTATACCTGCACGTTACAAAATCGGGCAAATACTGGCGCATGAACTACCGGATTCTCGAGAAGCAAAAAACACTAGCATTGGGCATTTACCCGACAGTGTCTCTTAAAAAAGCCCGTGAAGGCCGTGACAAAGCAAAAGAGATGCTGGCACAGGGCATCGATCCCAGTAGACAAAAGCAAGAAAACAAGCAAGCCGAGAGACTAGCTGCCACGAACACCTATGAAACCGTGGCGCGGGAATTCCACTCTTTGAAATCGGTAGGTTGGAGCGAAGCTCATGCAGGCAAATGGCTTCGCATGAATGAGTTGTACTTTTTTCCGCAACTGGGCAGCCATGCAATTGCCAGCATCAAGACGAAGGATCTGCTGAACGCGCTGCGCAAAGTGGAGGCAAAGGGCATTTTGAGCACGGCACAAGACCTCCAGCAAATAGCTGGACAGGTTTTTCGGTATGCCGTGCAAACCGGAAGGATTGAACGAAACCCAGCGCCAGACTTGAAAGGTGCGTTGAAACCCCACGTCCCGAAAAACTATGCCGCAGTCGTTGAACCATTAGCCGTTGGCGGACTATTACGCTCAATTGACGGCTACATCGGCAGTCCCGTCACGCGAACCGCCCTGCAACTCTCCGCCCTCTTCTTTCAACGACCGGGCAATATAAGAACAATGAAATGGGCATGGATCGACTTTGAAGACTCCATGCTAACAATACCTCCAGTTGAAATGAAACGAACGCAGCACGGGAAGATCAACGGTAAACCCCATTTGATACCGTTAGCCAGTCAAGCCTTGGCGCTACTGAAAGAGTTGCAGCCGCTGACTATGCGCAGTGTGTATGTGTTTCCCGGTGTGCGCACGGGCTCCCGCCCCATGAGTGAAAATACCTTAAATGCAGCCCTGAAACGAATGGATTACAAGACGGACGAGCACGTATCGCACGGATTTCGCGCCATGGCACGCACCATGATGGTCGAACAGATGACCGGAATTGACCCCGACATGGTTGAGGCCCAACTTGATCACAGGAAAAGTGGCGCTCTTGGGGGTGCCTATGACCGTGCTGAGTACATATCGCAGAGACGCACAATGATGCAACGATGGGCCGACTATCTGGATAAGTTGCGAACGG
>CANJOT010000231.1 GCA_947475815.1 Burkholderiales bacterium
GGCGCGCAGATCATCACGGTGGCGATCCGGCGCACCAACATTGGTCAGCATGCCGGTGAGCCGAGTCTGCTCGAGGCTTTGCCGCCCGGGGAGTTCACGCTGCTGCCCAATACGGCGGGTTGTTACAGCGCCGACGAGGCGGTGCGCACCCTGCGTCTGGCGCGCGAGCTGCTCGATGGTCATACCCTGGTCAAGCTGGAGGTGCTGGGCGATGCGCAGTCGCTGTATCCCAACATGCCCGAGACCGTCAAGGCCGCCGCCGAACTGGTGCGTGATGGCTTTGAGGTGATGGTGTATTGCAGTGATGACCCGATTCAGGCGCGCGTGCTCGAAGATCTGGGCTGTGTGGCCATCATGCCGCTGGCTTCGCTGATCGGCTCGGGCATGGGCATCCTCAATCCCTGGAACCTGCAGCTGATTATGGAGCGTGCCAGCGTGCCGGTGATTGTGGATGCCGGCGTGGGCACGGCATCGGACGCCACCATTGCCATGGAGCTCGGCTGTGCCGGTGTGCTCATGAACACCGCCGTGGCGGCAGCGCGCGATCCGGTGCTGATGGCCTCGGCCATGAAAAAAGCGGTCGAGGCCGGGCGCGAAGCCTGGCTGGCCGGCCGCATGCCGAAAAAACTGTATTCTGCCGCGCCGTCGTCACCGGCAGCCGGTGTCATTGGCAGCTGAGACGCGCCTTCAGGGAGACTGCCATGCAGGACCATTTGCCGGCTGAGTCCGGCGGCGAAGACTTGCGTCAGCGCCGTATACGCAGCTATGTCACACGCGCCGGGCGGGTCTCGAACGCACAGCAACGTTCGCTCGAACAGCTCTGGCCAATTTATGGCATTGAATATCAGGATGCGCCGCTTGATTTCACGGCCGTGTTTGGCCGCACCGCGCCGACGGTGTTCGAGATCGGCTTTGGCATGGGGGAAACCACCGCTGCCATCGCGGCAGCCCGGCCGGATGTCAATTTCATTGGCGTCGAGGTGCATACGCCGGGCGTCGGTGCGCTGCTCAAGATGATCGGCGCCGCGCCTTTGTCGAATGTGCGCATCATCAGCCACGATGCCGTCGAGGTGCTCGAACACATGATCAAGCCGGCTTCACTGGCTGGAGTGCATGTCTATTTTCCCGATCCCTGGCACAAGGCGCGTCATCACAAGCGCCGTCTGCTGCAGGCGCCGCTGGTGGCCTTGCTGGCAAGCCGGCTGGCGCCGGGAGGGTATCTGCACTGCGCCACCGACTGGGAAAATTACGCTGAGCAGATGCTGGAGGTGCTGGGCGCCGAGCCTTTGCTGGTCAATACGTCAACGGCCTATTCGGGACGCAGCAACGACATCATCGAACGGCCGAAAACCAAGTTCGAGGCGCGCGGCCTGCGCCTCGGTCATGGTGTCTGGGATGTGATCTTCAGAAAACGCTGACCGGGCTCGGTGCTGGGCCGTTTTCAGGCGGGCTCTGCATCACACAAGGCGACAATAGCCTGCCCATAGGCCTCGAGTTTTTTTGCGCCCACGCCGGGCACGTCGAGCAACTCGTCGACGCTGCCTGGACGGCGTTTGGCAATTTCGCGCAGCGTGCCATCGTGGAAAATGACGTAGGCCGGCAGATTGTGCGAACGTGCCGTTTCCAGTCGCCAGTTACGCAGGCGCTCGTAGAGGCGCGTGCCGGCGGCATCGAGGCCTTCCACCGGATTGAGGCTGGCGCGTCCCTGTGCGCGGCTGGCCTTGGGCAGTTTTGCGGCCTTGATGCTCTGGCGCAGATGGATATTCTGTTCACCCTTAAGCACGGCACGGCTTTCGGCCGTCAGTTTGAGGGCGCCAAAGGCTTCATGATCGATGGCGATCAGACTCAGGGCAATGCATTGGCGGATCATGCTGCGCCACTCCTGATCGCTGCGGTCAGCGCCAATGCCGAAGGTCGACAATTCGTCGTGGCGCCACTGGCGTGACTTTTCGTTGCTGATGCCGCGCAAGACGTCGATCACATGCATGGCGCCAAAACGCTGGCCGGTGCGATAGATACACGACAGCAGCTTTTGCACTTCCACCGTGCCGTCAAAGGTGTGTGGCGGTGTCAGGCAGGTGTCGCAGTTGCCACAGGGTTCACTCGCTTCACCGAAGTAAGTCAGCAGACGCACGCGCCGGCACTCGGCTGTTTCGCACAGGCCGAGCATGGCATCGAGCCGTGAACTCGACATGCGTTTGAACTGCTCGTCGGCCTCCGATTCGTCGATCATGCGGCGCTGCTGCACCACGTCCTGCAGGCCGTAAGTCATCCAGGCGTCGGACGGCAGGCCATCGCGGCCGGCGCGGCCGGTTTCCTGGTAATACCCTTCGATGCTCTTGGGCAGGTCGAGGTGGGCGACAAAGCGCACGTCGGGTTTGTCGATGCCCATGCCAAAGGCGATGGTGGCGACCATCACCAGGCCATCCTCGCGCAGAAAGCGCGCCTGATTCTGCTGACGCGCTTTCTGGTCCATGCCGGCGTGATAAGGCAGGGCCTGGATGCCGCGGCTGTTGAGGAACACGGCCGTCTCGTCGACCTTCTTGCGCGACAGGCAATAGACAATGCCGCATTCCTGGCTGTGTTCGGTTTCGATGAAATGCTCCAGCTGCGCACGCGCGTTCTGCTTTTCAACGATGCGATAGCGGATGTTGGGCCGGTCAAAACTCGAAATGAACACGCGCGCGTGCTGCAACTGCAGGCGCTCGATGATCTCGGCGCGCGTCTGCATGTCGGCCGTGGCCGTCAGGGCGATGCGCGGCACCTGCGGGTAACGTTCATGCAGGATCGACAACTGAATGTATTCGGGCCGGAAGTCGTGGCCCCATTGCGACACGCAATGCGCTTCGTCAATGGCAAACAGGCCGACGCGGCTGTCTTCCAGCAGTTGCAGGCAACGCTCGGTCATGAGGCGCTCGGGCGCGATATACAGCAGGTCGAGATCGCCGCTGCGCACGCGTCGTTCGACCGCCACTGCCTCAGCGCTGCTCAGGGATGAGTTGAGATAGGCGGCGCGCACGCCGACTTCGTCGAGCGCCGCGACCTGATCCTGCATCAGGGCGATGAGCGGCGAGATGACTACCCCGATGCCCAGCCCGGCCTGATTGCGCAACAGCGCAGGGATCTGATAACAGAGCGACTTGCCACCCCCGGTCGGCATGAGCACCAGCGCGTCACCGCCCTCACTGACGTGACCGACGATGTCCTGCTGGGCGTTGCGAAAGGCCGGATAACCGAAGACGCGCCGCAGGATTTCCAGGGCGCGGGCGGGATCCGGCGTGTTGCTCAAGCCCACCCTCAGACCTTCCAGGCCAGCAGACCGCCCCAGGCGGTGCCCAGCACGATCAGGCCAAAGCCGATGCGGTACCAGGCAAACGCTGTGAAGTCATGGCTGCTGATGTAGCGCAACAGCCAGCGCACACACAGAAAGGCACTGATGAAGGAAGTGATCAGACCGACGGCGAACACCGGCGCATCGGCTGCCACAAAGGAGGCGCGTTCCTTGATGGCGGAGTAGGCCGTGGCCGCGAACAGCGTCGGGATGGCGAGAAAAAACGAGAACTCCGTGGCGGCCTTGCGCGACAGGCCAAACAGCATGCCGCCAATAATGGTGGCCCCCGAACGTGAGGTGCCGGGAATCAGGGCGAAGGCCTGCGCCACGCCGATCTTGAGGGCGTCGGGCCAGCGCATGTCATCGACGCTTTCGATGCGTGCCGGGCCGCTCTGGCGCGCCGACGGGCGTTCGACCCAGAGAATGATCAGGCCTCCAATGATGAAGGCCAGCGCCACCGGCACCGGTGCAAACAGCACGCTCTTGATGGCCTTGCTAAACAGGAAGCCGAGGGCCGCGGCCGGGATGAAGGCGATGATCAGATTCAGGATCAGGCGGCGCGACGTCTCCTTGCCGGGAAACCCGGCCAGCGTGGCGAGGATGCGCGCCCGGTATTCCCAGCAGACGGCGAGGATGGCACCGGCCTGGATGATGATCTCGAAGGCTTGTACTTTGTCCGTGCCAAAGCCCGGGCCGGCGAAATTGAGCAGATCGGAAGCGAGGATGAGGTGGCCGGTGCTTGAAATCGGCAGGAATTCGGTGAACCCCTCCACCAGTCCCATCAACGCAGCCTTGATCAACAATAAGCCATCCATGCTTCACACCCTGAAAAAGACGCAAGCATACTTGATTCGATGGCCCGATTGCGGCGGCGTGGCCGTCCGTGGTGTCTGGCCCACAGGACGGCCTCAGGACGCCTTCAGCAAGGCGCGCCGAAGTCCTTGATCCCATGTCCTTGATCCGATGACGCTGATCCTTGAGGTTCGTGCGACGATACAGAGACGATGACATGTAATTCTCCAAAATGTCTGCGTGGCGGGAACTTGGCTGTTGTCTGACCGGTCACACGCGCTACGGAGCCGGTGTCGGGAGGGTGTCTCTCGTTGGCACTGTTTAGTAATGATGGGCACTGATGTCGGGCACGTGGCACTCAATCTGAAAGCGGACGATGGATTTTAATGAATTGCTTGGCAATCCTGCGGTGCAGGGTGCGCTGGTGCCCTTTGTTGTTGCGCTGATTGCCGCCGGCTTGCTGCGTTCCACCCGCCTGACCGGCCTGGCTGTGGCCCTGGGGGTGTGCTGCACGGTGTATCTGACCATCGGCTGGTCGTTCGAATCGATGAGTGCAACCCGCAAGCTGAGCATCCTGGTGTTGGTGACGGCGCTGTTGGTGTTACTGATCGAATGGTTCCAGCCAGCGCGCCGTCTGCTGCTGCAGGCGGTGCTGGCGCTGCTGGCTGGCCTGGGTGGCTTGTGGATGACATTTGGTGTGGTGCGACAGATGGAGTCTGGCGCTTTGCTGGCTGGTGTGGCGGTTGTCGTGTTTGTCGCCGGGCTGGTGTTTTCGTCGGCGGCGGCCAGTCGCGACAATGTGCGTGCTTCGGCCGGCATGCTGATGCTCGGTCTGGGCGCTGGGGGCTTCGGCTTGCTGGGGGCTTCGGCCGTGCTGGCATTGTTTGGCATTGCCGCGGGTGCCAGCGCCGGCGCGCTGTTGCTCACGCAAATGGTCCGCGGTCAGGCCAGCCCGAGTGGCTGGACGCTGGTCCTGCCGGCCAGCGTGGTGGCGGCGCTGGTGCCGGTCATGGCAAGCTTGACGGGTGGCGTGCGCTGGTTCCTGCTGTTGCCTCTGCTGGCCGCACCATGGTGTGCACGGCTCGTGCCGACAGATAAATTTCCCGTGTGGATTGAAGCGCTGCTGGCGTCAGCGCTGGCCCTGATCCCGGTTGCCCTGGCATTGGTCCTGGGCTGGGTGATGCAAGCGACGCAGTCGTACTGAGGCGCGTCTGCAGCGTGGGCACCGCCAGCGCGTATTTCCGAATGCAACGATGTTGTGGTGCATTTTTTTGATTTTTCCATAAGGAGGCTTCTATGATTCGTCCACTGTCCCTGTTGTGTGCCAGCCTGTTGTCGGCATCTGCCTTTGCTGCCCCGCAAACCTATAACCTCGATCCGTTTCATTCGTTTCCGAGCTTCTCGGTCGAACATCTGGGTATGGCCACCGTGCGTGGCCGGTTTGACAAGATGAGCGGCAAGGCCACCCTCGATCTGGCCGCCAAGACCGGCACGGTGGAGATCAAGATTGTTTCAGCCTCCCTCTCGACCGGAGATGGCGCGCGTGCCGATGGCAAACGTTCGCGCGATGATCACCTGCGCTCGCCCGATTTTTTCAATGTCGCCGAGTACCCGGAAATCACCTTCCGTTCCACCAGGCTGAACTTCAAGGGTGAGGAGCTTGAGAGCATCGAAGGCAACCTGACCCTGCTGGGCGTCACCAAGCCGCTCAAGCTGGCTGTGACGCACTTCAAGTGCGCTCCGCATCCCTTTTCGAAGGCGCCAATGTGTGGCGCTGACATGGAAGGCGTGATCAAGCGTTCTGACTGGGGTATGAAGTTTGGGACGCCGGTCGCCGTGAGCGACAACGTCAAGCTGCAGATCAGTCTGGAAGCCCATCCGGGCTAAGCAGA
>CANJOT010000232.1 GCA_947475815.1 Burkholderiales bacterium
AGACGCTTACCGGTCAGGCCGCGCGCGGCCAGCAGGTCGGCCACCGTGCAGTCGGGCAACTCAAGTCGTTCACCATTGATCGTGCAATACATCAAAAAGCCATCCTGTTGACTGGATTACCGTGAAAACCCTCGATTTTAGACCAGCCCCGCTTGGAAAGGGCGGCTTCTCATCCCGCGCGTTCGGTCGGGGGTCAGGGCAAGCCCCAAAAATCTGCAAACTGAAAGACCCGCAGTGCAAACCAAGCGCTCTCTGGTGCGTACCGCCACGCCTGCCAGCCTGTACCTCGGCATGTACAGCCCGTGGCCCGCTGCGGTCGCTGCGGAGCGCTCGCGGTTTCGTTTAGAATCCGGACAGGTTCGATTGCGTTCAAATAAAAATCCGGAGACAGGGAGAACCATGTCCAAGGGGAAAATGCCTCCGCTGGTTGCGCTGCGCGCGTTCGAGGCGACGGCGCGTCATCTCAGTGCCACGCGTGCGGCAGCCGAATTGAACGTCACTCTGGGCGCGGTCAGCCACCAGTTGCGTGTGCTCGAAGATTTTCTCGGCACCGAACTGTTCGTGCGTGGCCACCGGCAGCTGAGTCTGACCCCTGGCGGCGCGCAGTATTTCGATTCTGTCTCGGGCGCCTTCGATGCCCTGCGTTCTGCCACCCGCGTGCTATCGCATCCAACGGGCAAGTCCACCGTCCGGGTGCGCGCCTACACGACCTTCTCGCTGCGCTGGCTGATTCCCCACCTGTCCGATTTTTACACGCGCCACAAGGCTGTCGAACTGGTGCTGTCCGTCTCCAATGCCCCGGTCGACTTCCATCGGGACGAACTCGACTGCGCCATCCGTATGGGCCCGGGCGAATGGCCAGGTTGCCAGGCCGACCGCTTGATCCCCAACCTGATTGCGCCGGTCTGCAGCCCGGCCTTGCTCGGTGGCCTGCACACCCTGAAAAACCCGGGCGACCTGAAGCGCTACGTGCTGCTGCAGTCAAACAGCAACGAACGCAAGGACGACTGGCCCGACTGGCTGGCCAGCCAGGGCCTGGATCCCTTCGACACCTACAACCGCCTTTATCTGGAAGGATCGGCGGTCGCCTATCAGGCCGCCATCGAAGGGCATGGCGTGGCCATGGCACAACTGCCGCTGGTGCGCCAGGACCTCGCCAGCGGGCGGCTGATCCAGCCCCTGGCCGGTACGCTGGACCGCGACAACTTCACCTTTTATCTGATTCACCCGACCCATCGCCGCGCCACCTCGGGTCTGGAGCAGTTCCGCGAATGGCTGCTGGGGACCTGTCTGACGGCCAGCTGAAACACAGTACCCGAACCGCAACCCACGCTTGAACACAATTCAAGCGTGCCCGAAAACAATTCGATTGTCAGCCCGCCACCGGGCGCGCGATCCTGCCGCACCCCTAGCCGAGGAGTCCCGCATGTTCATCGTTTCAGCCGACAGTCACATCGATTCCACCTGGCTGCCCGCAAACCTGTTCACGAACAATGCCAGCGCCGCCCTGCGGGAGCGCATGCCTTATGTAGCAGACAGTCCGGAAGGACCACGCTGGGTCAGTCGCGACGGGCCCGGATTTGGCCTCGCCACGGGCGTCGGCTCGGCCGGAAAAACCTACATCAAGGGCGCCTCCTACCGCGCCGACCGCATGGCGGAAGCGGGTCTGTACAGCGACGCCTCACGCGCCGCGCTGCGTCTGTGCAACCCGCGCATGCGCATTGAAGACCAGGACACCGACGGCGTATCCGCCGAAGTGCTCTATGGCATGCTGGGCGCATCGATCCGCCTCGGCGACACAGAAGCATCCTGGGAGATGGCGCGCATCTACAACGACTGGCTGGTTGATTTCTGTGCCCACGCGCCCAACCGGCTGCTCGGTCTGGCGTCGATTCCAACCCACTCGCCCGAACTGGCGGCCGCGGAGATCGTCCGCGTCGCACGCCGCGGCGGCATTCGCGGCATTGATGCCTCGGGCGGCGAAGCGCGTGCCCGGCCGCTGTTCCACGCCGACTGGGATGTATTCTGGAGAGCCATTGAAGAGTCCGGCCTGCCGGTGCATTTTCATACCCTCGGCCCGAACCTGCGCGACCTGCGCGGGTTCTCGACGCTCGATGTCCACCGCTCCAAAGCCGAAGGCCTGGCCAACTGCCAGTACGAACGGGCCAGTCTGGTATTGCGCGAAACCATACTTGGCGGCGTGCTCGAAGCCCACCCAAACATCAAGCTGGTGCTCTCCGAGTCCGGCATCGGCTGGATACCGTACATGCTGGAGCGCATGGACCAGAACTGGGACGACCAGTACCGACCACTGCTCAACCTGCGCCACAAACCTTCAGAGTACTGGCGCCGGCAATGTTACGCCACCTACCAGACCGAACTGTTCGGCAGCAAGGTGATTGATTTCGTCGGCGAAGACAACGTCATGTGGGCTTCGGATTTTCCACACCCCGACGGCCTCTGGCCAGACTCCCAGTCCATGATTGCCGCGCAGTACCAGGACACGCCCGAGACAACACGGCGCAAGGTGCTCAGCGAAAACGCAGTCAAGCTGTACGGACTCGATGCCAGCTCGGTCTCGGCACTGACACGCCGGGCCGCCTGAGCATTACCCGCAGCAGCGCAGCACCCCTGCCCCAGGCAGGGAAAAAAATAATGACCATCAGGAGACCAGGGTGTTTGATCTGCTCGTTCGAAACGGCCGCATCATCGATGGTACCGGGCAACCGGGCTACCACGGCGATGTCGCGATCCAGGCCGGACGCATCGTTGAAACCGGCCGCATCGGCGCTGCGCGCGCGCAGCGCGTCATCGACGCTGACGGCCTGATCGTTGCGCCCGGCTTCATCGATCATCACACTCACCTGGACGCACAGCTGCTGTGGGATCCGCTGGCCAGCTCATCGTGCTGGCATGGCGTCACGACGGTGGTCACCGGCAACTGTTCGCTGTCGCTGGCGCCCTGCAAACCCGAAGACCGCAGCGATCTGGTCAGCGGACTGGTGCGCGTCGAAGCGATTTCGCGCAAGGCGCTTGAGGCCGGCGTGGACTGGCGCTGGACCACCTTTGGGCAATATCTCAAGCGCCTCGAGGAACAGCGCGGGGTCAACGTTGCCTGCCTGGTCGGTCACACTGCAATCCGCCAATTCGCCATGGGTGCCGCCGCGACCGAGCGCGCCGCCAGCGCCGACGAAATCGAAGTCATGTGCGACCAGCTGCGCCTCGCCCTGCGCGTCGGCGCGGCGGGCATGTCGATCAATCAGAGCAAACACCACTTTCTCGAAGACGGCCGCGCGCTGCCCTCGACCGTCGCACAGCACGACGAGCTGCTCGCCCTGGCCCGCGTCATGGCCGAAACCAATGTCGGCCTGCTGCAGGTCAATGGCGGCACCATGGGCACCGAGGTCGACCCGCGCGACAACTACGCCTTCCTGCGCAGCCTGGCCGATGCCAACGGCCGGCCGATGCTGTTCAACCAGATCGCCCACAAATGGCAAACTCCGGAGCTCTGGAAGGAGGTGCTGAAACTGGGCGAACAGTGCCTCGCCGACGGTTACCGCATTCACGGCACCTGCAGCACGCTGCCGACAAGTTTTGAGTTCACGCTCATGAACGTGCAACTGCTGTTTGACAACATGCCCACCTGGCGCCCGCTAATGTTTGCACCACGTGCCGAGCGCCTGGCCGGCTTTGCCGATCCGGCGCGCCGGCCTCTGCTGCGCTTCGAAGCCCTCGAAGAAAAAACCATCAAGAGCTTTCACAAGCGCTGGGAACTGGTCACCATCGAAAAAACCTTCCGGCCTGAAAACGCCTGCTGGTTGGGCAGCAACATCGCCGCGCTCGCCGCACAACAGGGCAAGCATCCGGTCGACGCCTTTCTCGACCTCGCCCTGTCCGAGAACCTCGACACCGTCTTCAAGACCGTGCTCGGCAATGGCGACAAGGAGGCGGTCGGCCAGATGCTGCGCCATCCCGCGACCATTGTTGGCACGTCCGATGCCGGGGCACACACCTCGTTTCTGGCCGACTATGGTTATTGCACCGAACTGCTCGGCCCCTGGGTGCGCGACCGCGGCCTGATGAGCCTTGAGCAGGCGGTCAGCCGGCTCACACTGATGCCGGCCACGCTGTTCGGTTTTGATGACCGCGGCCAGATCCGGCCCGGCTTTGCTGCCGACCTCGTGCTCTTCGACGCTGCCACGGTCGCGCCGTGCAAGCCCGAACTGGTGTTTGACTATCCGGCCGGCGAAGCACGGCAGGCTCAGGCGGCACGCGGCATTGAGGCCACCATCGTCAATGGCGAAGTGCTCATTGAAAACGGCCGCCATAGCGGCGCACTGCCCGGCCGCGTATTGCGCAACGCCCGCGCCGAAGCGTCATGAAGCGCACTCCAGCCAGAACATCAATCAAGCACCCTGTGAAGAGACCCACATGAACCGAACCATTCAATTTGGAACAAGCCTGCTTACCAGCGTGCTCGGACTGTTCGTCATGCTCGGCACGGCGCAGGCGCAAACGGGCTTTCCCAACAAGCCGGTGCGCCTCATCCTGCCCTTTGCGGTTGGTGGCAGCACCGATGCCATGGCGCGCCTGCTGGCCCAGAAACTGAGCGAGATCTGGGGCCAGACCGTGCTCGTAGACAGCAAGCCCGGTGGCACCAGCACCATCGGCACACTTGATCTGGTGCGCTCACCGGCTGATGGTCATACCCTGCTGTTCGTCAACAACGACTTCGTCATCAATCCGAACCTGATCCCCAACATGCCCTATGACACGCTCAAGGACATCGCAGCGGTCGGTCCGCTGGCGCGCAGCGATTATGTGCTCGCCATCAATGCCTCGGTGCCGGCGAACAATCTCAAGGAACTGATCGCCCTGGCGAAATCAAAAAGCGGCCAGCTCAATGCCGCCTCAACCGGCACCGGTGGCCCGCAACATCTGGCCCATGAACTGTTCAACACCATGGCCGACGTCAAGATCGTGCACATCCCTTACCGGGGCGCCGCGCCGGCCATGACCGACCTGCTCGGCAATCAGGTGCAAATGACCTTCAGCAATCCCATGTCGCTCAATGCCGCCATCACCGCCGGCAAACTCAAGGGTATCGCCATTTCGGGCGATAAACGCTCGCCCATTTTGCCCAACGTGCCGACCTTTGCCGAAGCCGGCCTGCCTGGCTATCGCGCTACCAACTGGTTTGGCATCGTCATGCATGCGCGCACACCGCCCGAACTCATCAACCGGATCTCGGCCGACATCATTCGTGTGCAGCGCTCCACCGACTTTCCGGCCCAGCTGATCAAGTCCGGCGTCGAACCCTTCGTCATGAACGCGAGCGAATTCAGCGCCTTCGTGCGCGAAGAAATCGAACGCATCGGCAAACTCATCAAATCGGCCAACATCAAGCTCGAACAGCACTGAACGCCGCACCGGCGGCGCGGCAGCCGCCTATCAATCACCGGTGGTAGACTCCCGATCGTTGCCGCGCCCACCGAACGCGATCATGATGAACCGGCTGTCCTTTTCCTTTCTGCTGATGTGTGCCCTCGTCCCGCCCGGCGCCGCCAGCGAGCCGGGCACCCATGCGCTGGTCGACTCCCGCCCGGGCACCCTGCCCCTGATCCTGACCGCTCCGCACGACGGCGACCAGCGCCCCGACTCCGCGCCACTGCGCCGCCATGGTGAGACGGTGCGTGACGTGCGCACCGCGCAGCTGGCGCTGGACGTGGCACGCCGCCTTGAAGAAAAACTCGGCGCCCGGCCCGCCGTGGTGCTGGCCCGCTTCAGCCGCAAATACGCCGATGCCAATCGCACCGAGCAGGAGGCCGTCGATGCACCCGAAGCCCTGCCCGCCTATCGCGCCTACCACGCCCAGATCACCCGGCATGTTGAACAGGCCCGGGCGCAGTTTGGCAACGGCGTGCTGCTGATCGATCTCCATGGCCAGGGCCAGGAGATCAA
>CANJOT010000233.1 GCA_947475815.1 Burkholderiales bacterium
AACCGCTCGAGCGTTTTAAGTTGGCGGTGGCTGCCACTGCGTTGTCGAAGACGGCGTTCTCGCAGGTGGTCGCTGATGCGCTGGCACAACTACCGCATGGTGCGCGTGATGCCGCAATCCTGCATCTCTTCGAAACCGGTGCGGTGGGTCGTTTAAACGCAGCAGTGGCAGGGCAGGCGGGTGAGATTTACCGTGAAATCGCCACACCACCGGTATTTTCCGAAACGCTGCATGCGACGCATACGCGCTTTAAGACCTGGGCTCGGATCAAAGATCTGCTCTCGCGCTTAGACCCGAGTGCGCCGCGGGCACATTTGCGCGCGAACGCGCTGGCGGCGGCATTTTCACGGCAGGATCTCGCCACCCCCGACGATGCCAATCAGGCTTTTCACGAATTTGAGAACACCGACGCGCAGCTAAGGGTGATCGTCATATGAACGAGCACACCACATTGCTCCACAACATGTCCGCGCCGCCAAAGACAGTGGTCAAATATTCTGGCCTTTCAGATCTTGCGCCGCTTACCGGCCCTGGCGAATCTGGAGTGACGGGTATTCGGTTCAAGAAAACCGACATCTACGGCGTGCCCTTGCGCTTTAGGTTGGGGGCAAGGTATGCAGACCTGACGCTCGACAAGCTCTTCGCGTCTCTTGGTCATGAACCGGTTGCCGACGTCGAACGTCGCCTTTTTGAATTGATCAACGCCCGTGCACAAGAGTTGCCGCTGCCAGATGGTTGCGCAGTCATCCCTGGTAGAAGTGACTCGCAGGTGATCTGGGAGGACCCGCTGACGGCGCTGGCGATACTCGCCAAGTGTTCGGATTACGTGTGGCTGCGCACCAAAACACCGACGATACACGCCGCCCTGCGCCGCAACACAGTGACGCTGCTGGTGCCGCCCCAATTTGCGGCGCGCATCCCGGAGCTGCAGTCACTGTATCGGCCGGCCAGCCCATAGGGCGCCCGATTTTATGCCTCACCCTTGCACAGCTTTTAAGCGGTGATCAGCCATTTACCTTTTTTGAAAAGACAATCGATCATGCAAACAAATCTGGCGTATGAAGGCGATTTCACTGCGGACACTACGCCGTTGGCAGAGCGCATCCTTGACGCATTTCCCAGCGGTACCTATGCGCTCTCGGGCTTGTTACGCTTGCTCGACATCGTCGAAACCACCAGCGTGCCGACGGCGGCGGTGGAGTGCCGTGCTCAACCGCGTCTCTTGATCAACCCGGTATTCGTTGCACAACATGCATCCACCTCAGAGAAGCTGCTCTCGCTCGTCATGCATGAGCTGCACCACGTGCTGCTCGGACACACAACGCTGTTTCCGCGCGCGACCAAGGTGCAAAACTTTGTGTTCGACGCCGTGATCAACGGGCTGGTGTGCCGCATGTTTCCGCAGCGCGGCCATACCGCGCTCTTCACGGAGTACTACGATGCCGATGCCTTCCCGCAATGTTTGCTTCGTCCGCCGAGAGGCTGGCGAGGTTGCGCTGCGGTAGAGGGCCAGCCATCGCTGAACCTGTTGAAAGGGAGTGAGAAGCCGAAAGCCGGCACGCTGGCCGCGCTTCCCGAAAAGACCCGTTTGCTGATCAATGAAGTGCATGCGGCGCTGTATTCGGAGAGCGGTGCGAGCTACCACGAGGTATATGAACTGCTGCCAACGCTGGTCAATGAGGACGATATAGAAGGTGTGCCCTTGATGGGCGGGCATGGTGACGGCCCCGATGGCGAGCTTGAAGAAAAATCACCGGTGTTGTTTGACATCGTGCGCAGCATCGTTGAGCAGTGGCCGCAGCCGCCCGACCCGATCCGCGGCCGTTCGCTGGCCGATGTGTTGGCGGCGAGCGCAGTGGCGCCGCAGCGCGTGGTGTCCAACCGCGGAATGCTGCGCACCCTGATCTGTCAGGTAGCCGGACACAAGGCGCACGGTATTGTGCGCAAAGTCCGATGGCAAGAGGCGGCGGTCACGACGGCAGTTCCGCAGAACACGCGTCGTTCCATCGTGCTTCGGGCGCTCGGGCACGAGCCCTTGTTGCATACCGGCAGCATCGCACACCGGCGGGTGACGCCGTCTGGTGAGCGGGTGCACGTCTATCTCGATGTGTCGGGCAGCATGAACGGCATCAAATGCGCGCTCTATGGCGCTGTGCTCGACTGTGAGGACTTGGTGAACCCCACGATTCATTTGTTCTCAACCCTGGTCGCTGACATCAGCACGGCCGAATTGCGTCGGGGCGTCTGCCGGAGCACCAACGGCACCAGCATCACCTGCGTGGCAGACCACATGAAAAAAAATGCCGTGCGCCGCGCGGTGATTATTACCGATGGCTGGGTAGGTAAACCCAGAGGCGAACATCACAACAGGCTCGATGCGGCAAAGCTGGGTGTGGCCTATTTGGGCAGTGAGACGAACGAATCAGATCTGGCTGCGGTTGCTGATTACAGCACAACACTTTTAATTGGAGCTCAATCATGACTGCCCGATTGTATTGTTCTGAATTCATCTTTCCCGGCCACCCTGACAAACTGAGCGACGCCATTGCCGACGCGCTGGTGCTGGCGGCGTATCAGCGCGAAGAGCGTGCGCTGGTGGGCGTGGAGGTTGCGGTACATCGCAACCGCGTGTTCGTCACCGGCCGTATTGCCTGCAAAGACGCAGACACCATCGATGTGGATGGGATTGTGCGCGCGGTGTATCTCAGTGCCGGTTACGGCAAGGCCTGGTATCCGGCGCCTGAAGACCTGGTCGTTGAATCAGACCTCTGCGTGGGGCCACTGGAGGAAGGCGAGGCCGCGTTTCGCGAACTTGCGGATGACCAAGCGATTTGCATCGGATACGCCAATCATTTACCGCAAACAAACTACCTGCCGGTCGAACAGTGGCTGGTGCGGCGTCTGGCAAGGCGGCTGTATGCCTTAAGGCTCGAGCAGCCCGATTTGCAGCTCGGCCCCGATGGCAAGGTGATTGTGCTGGTGCGCGAAGCGGAGGCGGCCTGGTCGCTCGAATCACTGAGTTGCTCTTTGCAGCAGAAGAACTCGGCCGATGACGTGGCCTTGCACCGGGCGGTGCGTCTGGCGGTGGAAGCAGAACTCCAGGCAGCCTCGACCGAACTGCCGGGGCTGTCTTCCACTGTGCCGGAGCAGCTGACTGTGAACGGGGCAGGGGCCTTTGAAGTGGGCGGCCCCGAAGGGGACAACGGCCTCTCAGGCAAGAAGCTCGTGGTCGACGCCTACGGTCCGCGGGTTCCAATCGGTGGGGGCGCTTGGTCGGGCAAGGATTTCTACAAAGCCGACCGGGCGGGCGGACTCCACGCGCGGCGCCTCGCAAAATTCATCGTGCAGATGGGCCTGGCGGCAGAGGCGACCGTCACCCTGCAATGGTGCCCCGGCGAGCGCGAGGCGCGCGTGCTCGACATTCATACGCCGCCAGGCAGCATCGCGGTGCCGGCGGGTATTGCCACGCGCGTGGATCTTTCTCTTGCGCGCAGCGGAAGCAGCTTCCCGATCTCTGATATTGTCGACGTTGCACGCTGGGGGCATTTTGAACGGGCCGATGTCCCCTGGGAAATTGCCCAGCGTATCTAGAAAAATAGGGAGCGTGACCATGCGGAGTGCGTTACTGGTGTGCGACCGTGGGGCCTTGGTAAAACACCTACGTGAGCGCTTCGCCATCAACTGGCACGGCGATCACGGCGCCGCGCACTGGGCGCGCGTACGCAATAACGGGCACGCAATCCCACCCAAGAGAACAAATCAACGCAAGGCCCGAGTCAAGCCCCATGGTAATCATCGGTGCCGTCCTCGCCCAAGGCGCTCCGCTTTCTCGATCGGCATAATAGGGAGAAAAAGGCCGCTCGGAAAAGCTTCAGCCCCGCTGAGTCGCTACAAAACTGGGTGACTTTACGGAGGGTTCAAGACTTCACGAATATCACGCGCACCATGCAATATGCGCACGATGGTGACCTGCTCTGTAGTGGACTCAAAAAAGATCACGTAGTTGCCATGCGCGCATGAGCGCAAGTCATCAGACAAATCGGGCCGCCGCCGATAGCCCGCAGGGTTGAGACAAATATTTTCGCAATGTGCACGCAACTCAGCGACGAAAGTTCCGGCGCGAACCGGATTGTCTTGCGCAATGTAGTCGCCGATCTCCTCTAGATCGAACGCTGCCAAGGGCGTGATCAGCAACTGCATTAGCGAACTGGACGAGTTGCCTTCTGGGCGTATTTGGCTTGTAGCCGATCAAACACTGATTCGGCTGCAAGGGGTGCGCCGCTGGCCTTGCCTGCGGCGATATCATTTCGCAGCGCTTGGAGTTGGATGGCCTGCTGGCGCTCGGTGTCCTCGAGCAAGCGCAGCCCGGCACGGACGACTTCACTGACGTTGTTGTAGCGGCCGCTTTCGACTTGGTCGCGGATGAAGGTCTCAAAATGGGGGCTCAGGGCAACGCTGGTGGGCATGATGCTCTCCTAACAGTTAATAACTATTATTATTTACCAGCCAACAAGCCTTGTCAAGATTGACCGGACGCCTACAGAAAAGACCTCTCAAACTTCCGCTTGAGGACCAACTTTGACCAGCTGCACGTCGCCGGTGGTGGTTTGGCTTTTCGGCCACCCTGGCATTTTTATCACCTCATTACATGTGAGGGCCTCTACAATAGTCAATGCACCGCCATTGAACTAAAAAATGCAAATGATTCGATTACTTTTTATATATATTTTTCTATCGTTGACCAGTCCTGCTCAAGCCAATGACAAAATTGGTGTTGTTCTTATGCATGGAAAGCAAGGTGGTGGACAACGCGACACAAGCCTTGATAGCCTCCATAAAAAGTTGCACGAGGCAGGCATGTTGGTGATTAAGCCTGAGATGCCATGGTCCTTCAATCGTTTCATTGATGGCAACTGGGATCTAGCCATGAATGAAATCAAAGCGCATGTTGAAAAGGTCAAGCAGTCCGGCGCGACCAAAGTGGTTTTGATTGGCCATAGTCTTGGCAGCCCTGCTGCCATGAGTTATGCGGCAAGGCATGCAGATGTTGCTGCCATTGTCTTGCTTGCACCAGGTCATGTTCCTTACTACTTCAGCCTGTGTGTTCCATATTCCCCAATAAAACTATGCGCCGTGAAAGAAGGCGTTGAGTACGCACGTAAGGAGGTCGGCTTAGGCAATGCTGATAAGAAACAGCCACTGACAGACATCAATCAAGGCAGACGTAACGTTGTTTGGATGACGCCAAATGATTACTTGTCTTACTTTGAGCCAACGTCCGATGCGGAAATGGCTGTGACTGCGCTAAAAATTTCCGCCCGCATTCCTGTGCTGTGGGTCATCGGTGATGGCGACTCTTTGATTCGCGAAGGGCGGAAATACGTTTTCGATAAACTACCCTCAAATAGCAAGAGTCAATATCTGGAGGTTTCCGCTAATCACCTCACAACTCCAGCGGTGGCATCAGATCAGATCGTTCAGTGGATAAAAAGATCGGTTCTTGAGTAACTATTTTTTTATCGCTCCGGCAGTCCAACAAGTATGAAGAGGTCTGGCCGCGACAGATTCTTTCTTGAATAAGCGAGCCACCTCTGCGTTTGGCCAAGCCAGGCCTGTAAACGCCCCGCAAATTAGCGGCGAAATTCAAGCGTACGCGCTGCTTGTGCGGTGTAAAGTCCTACGGCCATTCTCGCCTAAGGCGCGATCCGCTTTCAAGATCGAACGCTGCCAAGGGCGTGATCAGCAACTGCATTAGCGAACTGGACGAGTTGCCTTCTGGGCGTATTTAGAGGTGGCTCGGTTGTTTAAGACAGAATCTGTCGCTTTTTAAGTGAATTCCCTGCGGGGTGAGTTATCCATGGACCGAAGGTCGGTGGGTAACTCGAATAGATTCATGCCGCCATCGGCAAAGCTCG
>CANJOT010000234.1 GCA_947475815.1 Burkholderiales bacterium
GTCGCGGAGTTTGTGCAAAAACTCGACACGCAGCAGTTTGCCGTACAGGTCACCGGCAAAATCGAGCAGGAAAATCTCGAGCAGCACGCGCCCCGAATCGTCAACCGTCGGCCGTTTGCCGATACTCGCCACGCCCGGCCGGGGTGTCGTGCCGATGCCATGGACCTGCACCACGAAGATGCCCGAGACCGCCGGCCGGTTGTGGGTGATACGCAGATTGGCCGTCGGAAATCCGATGGTGCGGCCCAGTTTCTGGCCGTGCACCACCCTGCCGGTGATGAAATAGGGATGGCCCAGCAGACTGTCGGCCAGTGCCAGATTGCCGCCTGCGAGCGCCGCACGCACCGCTGAACTGGAGACGCGCAGGCCGGGATGCCCCGCGGCCACGACGGTCGCCAGGCTATGGGTTTCGAATCCGCAGGACCGGCCGGCCTCGCGCAGCATATTGAAATTGCCGGTGCGACCGGCACCAAAGCGGAAGTCCTCACCGACCATCAGCCAGCGCGTGTGGCAACCTTCGACCAGAATCTGGCGGATGAACTGCTCCGCGCTCAGACTGGCAAAACGGGCGTTGAAATGCTCGACGGTCACGCGGTCGATGCCCTGCCGCGCCAGCGCCTGCATTTTGTCGCGCAGTCCGGCAATGCGCGTTGGCGCCTTGGACGGGTCACCGGCCCGGTCGGCAAAAAATTCGCGCGGGTGCGGTTCGAAGGTCATGACTGCGGCATCCACGCCTAGCCGGTCGGCGGCGGCACGCACCTCGGCCAGCAAGGCCTGATGGCCAAGATGGACACCATCGAAATTGCCGATGGTGATGGCGCAGGGCGCGCGACTGCCGGCGCCCTGGGCTGATTTGGGAAGACCGCGATAAACCCGCACGGATTACCTGTTGGTGAGAGGTGGCTCGAAAGACGACATGAAAGACGACATAAAACCTTGAATTATAAACGCTCTGCACCCCGCTGACCGCCCGCGGCCGGCACCAGACCGCGCAGACCGGAAAAACGTGCATGGGTGATACACTTCGCCGCGTGAAAAACATCGTCATCCTGATCTCGGGCCGTGGCAGCAACATGCAAGCTCTGGTTGCAGCCTGCCAGAACGCCGGCGCCGGCGCGCGCGTGGTGGCCGTGATCAGCAATCGCCCCGATGCCGCCGGACTGGCCTGGGCCGCAGAGCGCGGCCTGGTGACCGACTGTGTCGATCACCGGACTTTTGCCGACCGCGCCAGCTTTGATGCCGCGCTGCGCGAGCGTATCGATGCCTGTGCGCCCGACTTCGTGCTGCTGGCGGGGTTCATGCGCATCCTGACGGCCGGTTTTGTGGCGCATTATGAAGGCCGGTTGGTCAACATTCATCCGTCCCTGCTGCCCGCGTTTGCCGGGCTGGCGACGCATGAAAAAGCGCTGGCTGCGGGTGTGTGCGCGCATGGCGCGACCGTGCATTTTGTCACCCCGGACCTCGATCATGGCCCGATCATTGCGCAGGCCGTGGTGGCGGTATTGCCCGGCGATGACGCGCAGTCCCTGGCGGCGCGCGTGCTCGAACAGGAACACCGGCTTTATCCGCTGGCCCTGGGCTGGCTGATCGACGGCAGGATCGAACTCAAGGCCGGTCGCGTCTGTTTTAACGGCCCGGCCGAACCCGCACTGCTCTGCGGGTGCTAAGCTGTAGGGTGGTGGCTGGTTTGCCGCCCGCTTCTTTTGAAAAATCCAATGTCCAATCACGCCGAATCAAAGCCGCCTGTGTCAAAACCACCTGCGTCCGCACCGTCTTCGTCAGCACCGCGCTCGTCACGGTCGCGCACGACGCGGCCCGGCGTCTCCCGCACGCCGACCCAGCGGCAGAGCCTGCCCGGCGTGCTCGTCGGTCATGTCGAGTCCCTGCTCGACGAGGTTCTGGGTTTCAGTGCGCCGGCCGACACGGTGACCAGCCGTTATTTTCGCAGCCACCCCGAACTCGGCCACCGTGATCGCGGTTTCATCGCCGAAGCGGTGTTTTGTGTGCTGCGCCGCAAGCTCGAATTCGCACAGTTCTCGCAAAGCGGCCAGGGGCCGCAGAACAAGCGCCTGGCCATTCTGGGCCTCGCTTATACCGTCGGCATTGAGGCCCTGACCGCTGCAGCCGGCGTGCGCGAAACCGACTGGCTGCGTGGTCTGCTCAACATTGACCGCACCACGCTGGCCTTTGAAATCCGCTGCAACATGCCGGGCTGGCTGATTCAGGCGCTGCGCACCCGCCTGGCCGACGACGAAATCTGGAAACTGGCCGAGGCCCTCAACCGGCCGGCGCCGCTGGATCTGCGTGTCAATGCCCTGAAAATGGGCCGCGACGAGGCCCTCGCCGCCATTCAGGCTGCCGGTTTTGGTGCTGCCCCCACACCTTGTTCGCCACTCGGCGTGCGTCTTGAAGGCAAGCCGGCCCTGCAGCACATGGCCCTGTTCAACGATGGCACCGTCGAAGTGCAGGATGAGGGCAGCCAGTTGCTGGCCCATCTGCTGGCGCCGCGGCGCGGTGAGATGGTGATTGATTTTTGCGCCGGCGCCGGCGGCAAGACGCTTGCCCTGGGGGCGCTCATGCGCAACACGGGCCGGCTGTATGCCATGGACATTTCGGCCAAGCGGCTAGCCAAGCTCAAGCCGCGCCTGGCGCGCAGCGGCCTGTCCAACGTGCACCCGGTCGAACTGGACAGCGAGGTCGATCCAAAACTCAAACGCATGCTGGGCAAGGCCGACCGCGTGCTGGTCGACGCGCCGTGTAGCGGCCTGGGCACCTTGCGTCGCAATCCCGATCTGAAATGGCGTCAGACGCCGGCCACCGTGGCCGAAATGAACGCCAAACAGCGTGCCATCCTCGCTTCGGCGGCACGCCTGGTCAAGCCGGGCGGGCGGTTGGTGTATGCCACCTGCAGCCTGCTCAACGAAGAAAACGTCAATATCGTCAATGCCTTCCTCGCTGCCACGCCACAGTTCACGCGCCTCAATGCCGGCGAGGTGCTGGCGGCGCAGCAGATCGTGGTCTCGACCGGCGTCGATCTCGAACTCTGGCCGCACCGTCATGGCACCGACGGATTTTACGCGGCGGTGCTGGAACGTCAGGCCTGATCCGACGAGGTGACCCTGCGACCCTGCACCTTGAACACCTTGAGCACCTTGAATACCTGACCCGAGTGACCCACCCGAGCCCTTCTGTCTGTCATTGACCCGTACGCCGGTCGATCATGAACCAGCCCGCTTTCACCACCGTGCTAGATGCCCTGTTTGACGAGGGGCAAAAACCCCAGGTCGTTGCGCAACTGCTGGCCGTGGTCGCCTGCCTGCTGCTCGCCTGGCTGGCCACGCGCCTGTTGCGTGGCCACGTACGCGCCGGCGCGCGCCGCTATGCCGCCAGCGCTGGCGGGCCGGGCGTGGAGCGCTTGCGGCAGGTCAGTGCGCTCGCCGACCTGATGTTTGCGGCGCTGGCCGCCCTGCTGTTGGGCGTGGCGCGGGTTGCCGGTGCGCAACTGCACCAGCCGGTGACCCTGGTGCATGTGGTCATGGTGCTGGCCTTCTCGTTTGTGCTGGTGCGCCTGGTCGTGCATGTATTGCGGCGCGTGTTGTCGCCGGGCGGGCCACTGGTGGCGTTTGAGCGCAGCATTGCCGTCATCGTCTGGGGTGGTGTGGCGCTCTATGTGCTTGGCTGGTTGCCCGACGCCTTGCAGGCCAGCGAGTCGGTGGTCTTCAACTTCGGCAAAACGCACATTTCGCTGCTGCAAATTCTGCAGGCCGCCGTGACGGTGGCGGTGACGCTGATCGTGGCCCTCTGGGCTGGCGCCAGTCTGGAAGCACGCCTCATGCGCGCACAGGACATGGACGCCAGTCTGCGCGTGGTCTTGTCGCGGGCCGGCAATGCCGTGCTGATTACGGTCGCGGTACTGGTCAGCCTGTCACTGGTGGGCATCGACCTGACGGTGCTGTCGATCTTTGGCGGTGCCCTCGGCGTCGGCCTGGGTCTCGGTTTTCAGCGCATCGCCAGCAGTTATGTGAGCGGATTCATCATCCTGCTTGATCGCAGCCTGCGTATCGGCGACATCATCAGCGTCGACAGGTTTCATGGCACGGTCACGCAGATCCGCACGCGCTACACGGTCTTGCGCGCCCTCGACGGCACGGATGCCATCATTCCCAATGACCTGCTGGTCAGCCAGGCTGTGCTCAACCACAGTTACACGGATTCGAGCGTGCGCCTGAGTCTGAAGGTGCAGGTTCGTCTGGGCACGGACGTTGACCGGGCCCTCGAACTGATGGCTGCAGCGGCACGTGCCGAGACACGTGTGCTGGCCGACCCGGCGCCGGCCGCCTTCCTGACGGGCATGACCAGCGGCGGGCTGGATCTCGAACTCGGTTTCTGGATTGCCGACCCGCAGCAGGGCAGCCTGCGCATCAAATCGGACATCAATCGCACCCTCTGGAGCAGTTTTCAGGCGCAGGGTGTGTTGCTGCCCGAAGCGCCGCGGCTGGTCGTGGCGCCGGAGGGAGCGAGTCCGGCGGCGGCTGAAAGCAGGATCACCGCAGTGTGAATTTTCGAAAAATGGGATTTTGCCGCTTATTCTTCTATAATCCGCATGTTACGTTGCTTCTGCGTTGGCTGGCAGAGTGAGCGCAGGTGTGCCGTTGTGTGCCGTTGTGTGCCATTGTGTGCCTCGAACCGAGGTGCGCTGTGGCGGTGTGCCTTGCGTTGGCTGAGCCTGCCGGTTGCGTGCTGCAACAAAAAAACTGAACGATTTGTCGCCGGCATGCGTCCAAGCCGGACAATTTGTTCCTACCTGTCACCTGGAGCACCATGATTCCTGATGTCGTTCTTGATTTCCTTGGCCACGGCCTGCTCAACTGGCCCGTATGGAAGATCGCGGTTGCTGCTCTGGCAATGACCCACCTCACCATCGCGGCGGTCACCATTTACCTGCACCGCCATCAGGCGCACCGGGCGCTGGATCTGCACGCCTTGCCCTCGCACATTTTCCGTTTCTGGCTGTGGCTCACCACCGGCATGCAGACCAAGGACTGGACCGCGATTCACCGCAAGCATCATGCCAAGTGTGAAACGCCCGACGATCCGCACAGCCCGCAAACCCGCGGCATCAAGACCGTGTTCTGGAAGGGCTCCGAACTCTATCGGGCCGAAGCCAAGAACGCCGACACCATCGAGCGTTATGGTCACGGCACGCCCGACGACTGGCTCGAGCGCAATGTCTATACCCGTTTTGGCTGGCAGGGCGCCGCACTGATGCTGATCATCAACTGGATGCTGTTTGGCATCGGTTACGGCAGCACCGTGTGGGCCGTGCAGATGGCCTGGATCCCCGTTTGGGCAGCCGGCGTCGTTAACGGCATTGGCCACTACTGGGGGTATCGCAACTTCAATTGCGAGGATGCCAGTACCAATGTCTCGCCCTGGGGCATCATCATCGGTGGCGAGGAATTGCACAACAATCATCACACCTATCCGACTTCGGCCAAGCTGTCCAACAAGTGGTACGAGTTTGACATCGGCTGGATGTATATCTGCATCCTGAGTTTCTTCGGTCTGGCCAAGGTCAAGAAGGTTGCGCCCACGCCCAAATTTGCCGAGCCGCGTTCGGTGGTCGATCAGGCCAACCTGCAGGCTGTCATTGCCCACCGCTACGATGTCATGGCCAAGTATGCCGCTTCGGTGCGTCGGGTGTATGGCGAGGAAGTGGCCCGACTGCGCACGGTTTCGGCGGATCGCGTCAAGCTGGTGCGCATCGAAACCGCGCGCAAATGGCTCAACAAGGATGCCGAGCAACTCTCCGATGTGCATCGCGCCAGCCTGCGCGAGGCACTGACGCATAGTCAGGCACTGACCAAGGTCTA
>CANJOT010000235.1 GCA_947475815.1 Burkholderiales bacterium
GATCGCCATGGCCATCAATGGCGAGGAAGCACCCGGCATCAGTGAGTTTCACGGTGCGTTTGTCGGTGCCGGCCTGATCGGTCTGGTGTCGCTGATCTTTTTTGCCAAGCTGCACAATACGGATGGGGCCGAGGTGTCGGGTTATCGGGGGACGCGCAAGCCGGTGGCGTAGGCAAACCCTCAGCGGGCCTGCGGCCCAACGATCGCTCTATTAATCGTTTCATTAATCGTTTCAAATTATTCTTCGAATTTATGGTAAGTTGTTGTATATAATCCATAAAATAGTTAAGAGAATCGTTTCATGTTTAACCCGGATCAACTCGTTCAAACCCTGCGCATCTGGGGTCGGATGCCGACCCGGCGCCTGCTTGACCTGCTCCAGACCAATCGCACCACGCTGATGCGTGCGGTGCGTGCAGCCGGGCCGCAAGTCGTCGGGCGCGGCAACGCCCGTCGCACCAGCTATGCGGCGCGGCGCAGCCTGCGTGGCAATGATCAGACGCTGCCGCTGTTTCAGATCGACCAGCAGGGTGAGGCGCGCGAGGTCGCGCGCATCCACCTGATCCATCCGGATGGCTGTGCGCTTGATTTTTTCCTGCCTTTTGACTGGCCGATGGACGATGAGATGCGCGACGGCTGGTTTGACGGCTTGCCCTATCCCTTGCAGGACATGCGCCCGCAGGGCTATCTGGGCCGGCAGTTTGTGCACGCACATGCCATGCTGCTGCAGGTGGGCGAGGATCCTCAGCTCTGGTCTGACGATGACGCTCTGCATGCCTTGTGCCTGCTTGGTGCCGACCAGAGTGGCAACTATATTCTCGGAGGGCCGGCTTATCGCTTGTGGCTTGAACAATTGCGTCACCCCCCCGTGCTGTTGGGTGATGCAGAGCTTGATCAGGCTTACCCGGCGCTGGCGCAGCAGGCCATGTTGCAGGCGCGCATCGGATCTTCGGCGGGTGGCGAATTCCCGAAATTTCTGGCCCTGCGCCGCATTGATGATCAAGCCGCGCATGTGCTGGTGAAGTTTTCCGGTTCTGACGAGGCGCCGGGCACACGCCGCTGGTCCGATTTGCTGGTCTGCGAACAACTGGCCTCCGAGGTGATACGCACCGCGTTGCAGATCGAGTCTGCCCGTTCGGTCATTCATCAGGCGGCCGGGCGCACCTTCCTTGAGGTGATCCGCTTTGATCGTCATGGCCTGCGCGGTCGCTCGGCCCTGTGCTCCTGGGCTGCCCTGAACAACGCCCTGTTTGGCATGGCAGGCCGTCCCTGGAGCGATGCCGCCGATCGATTGTTGGACCGTGGATGGCTGGATGCGGCAACGCGCGAGGCCATGCTGCGCATCTGGCATTTTGGTCAACTGATTGGCAATACCGACATGCACGATGGCAACCTGTCCTTCCTGCCGGGGACGCCAACACTGCAACTGGCGCCGATCTACGACATGTTGCCGATGATGTACGCTCCGCAACGCGGTGTGGAACTCTCTGTCAGGCGCTTTATGCCGTCGCTGCCGATGCCGGGACAATCCGGGGCGTGGCGGGAGGCGGCGCGGGCGGCGGCAGAGTTCTGGCACCGTGCCAGCGTTGACCCGCGCATCAGCACGCCGTTTCGAAGGATCTGTGCCGACAATGCGCAAGCGCTCCGGGGTGCGCCAGTCTGAGCATGGTGACGGACGTCGAGTGTCTCAGGCAATCGCCCGTCCAAAAAAAACGCCGCGCAACAGCGCGGCGTTTTTTATTGAAGCAGCACCGGACCAATGTTTTGGTCCGATGGTATTGACTCCCTGCTTCAGGCTGCCAGCAACTGGCGCAGCACGAACGGCAGGATGCCGCCGTTGTAGTAATAGTCGACTTCAATCGGCGTGTCGATACGCAGCAGCAGGGTGGCTTTGCGATGCGTGCCGTCGGCGCGATGAATCACCAGTTCGACGTTTTGCTGTGGCACGATGGTGCCGGTGATGGTGACGTCGAAAGTTTCGTCGCCCTTGATGCCCAGCGATGCAATGCTGTCGTTACCCTTGAACTGCAGGGGCAAGACGCCCATGCCGACCAGGTTGGAGCGGTGGATACGCTCGAAACTGCGTGCCACCACGGCCTTGACGCCGAGCAGTTGCGTGCCCTTGGCGGCCCAGTCGCGCGACGAACCCGAACCGTACTCTTCACCACCGAAAATCACGGTCGGCGTGCCGGCCTTGATGTATTCCATGGCGGCGTCGTAGATCGGCATCTGCTTGCCCGAAGGCTGCAGGGTAGTGATGCCACCCTCGATGCGCGAACCGTCGGCCGTCGGCGGGATCATCAGGTTCTTGATGCGCACGTTGGCGAAGGTGCCACGCATCATCACTTCGTGGTTGCCGCGGCGCGCGCCGTAGCTGTTGAAGTCGACCTTGCCAACCTTGTGTTCGATCAGGTACTTGCCACCGGGTGAGGTGGCGGCGATCGAACCAGCCGGCGAGATGTGGTCGGTCGTGATCGAGTCGCCGAACAGGCCGAGCGCACGGGCGCCGCGCACGCTGGCTTGTTCCTGCGTGCTTTCCATCTTGAAGTTGTCAAAGAAGGGCGGACGCGCGATGTAGGTCGAGGTGGGCCAGTCGTACACGTCACCAGTGGTGGCGCTGATGCCGCTCCACAGGTCACCGTCCTGGGTCATGTTGGAGTACAGGCGGCGGAAAGTTTTCGGATCCAGCGCCGACTTGAGCAGGGCATTCACTTCTTCGGTGGTCGGCCAGATATCGCCGATGAACACGTCGCGACCCTTCTTGTCCTTGCCCAGGGGTTCGGTCATCAGGTCGATCTGCATCGTACCGGCAATCGCGTAGGCCACCACCAGCGGCGGCGAGGCCAGGAAGTTGGCCTTCAGATTGGGGTGGATGCGTGCTTCGAAGTTGCGGTTGCCCGACAGCACCGCGGCACAGATCAGGTCGTTCGCGAGGATGGTTTCGTTCATCGCGGGCGTCAGATCGCCGGCGTTGCCGATACAGGTGGTGCAACCGTAGGCCGTCACACCAAAGCCCAGTTGTTCGAGCGCGCCGAGCAGCTTGGTTTTGGTCAGGTATTCGGTGACCACACGGCTGCCGGGAGCAAGCGAGGTCTTGATGTGCGGCGCGACCGTCAGGCCGAGCTTGACGGCCTTCTTGGCGACCAGGCCGGCGGCCAGCAACACGCTCGGATTCGAGGTGTTGGTGCAGCTGGTGATGGCGGCAATCAGGATGTCGCCGTTGTGCATCTTGACGCCGTCAGCGTTGACGTATTCCTTTGTGAGGGTATCGGCCTGCTTGTTGAAACCGTTGTCGGCGATCGGCTTGGAGAACAGCGTGCCGAAGGTGCTCTTGACGCTGCCGATTTCGATGCGGTCCTGCGGACGCTTCGGGCCGGCCAGCGAGGGCGCGACGGTGGTCAGGTCGAGTTCGAGTTCGGTGCTGTAATCGATCTGGCCTTTTTTCGGCACACCGAACATTTTCTGCGCCTTGAAGTAGGCTTCGAAGGCTTCGATTTCGTCCTTGGTGCGGCCGGTGCCCTGGAAGAAGGAAATGGTTTTGTCGTCCACCGGGAAAAAGCCCATGGTCGCGCCGTACTCGGGCGCCATGTTGGCGATGGTGGCGCGGTCGGGCACTGACAGCGAGGCCGTGCCTTCACCGAAGAATTCGACGAACTTGCCGACCACCTTGGCGGCGCGCAGCATCTGCGTGACCGTCAGCACGAGGTCGGTGGCGGTGACGCCGCCACGCAGCTTGCCCTTGAGGTGCACGCCGACCACATCGGGCGTGAGGAAATACACGGGCTGGCCGAGCATGCCGGCTTCGGCTTCAATGCCGCCCACGCCCCAGCCGACCACGCCGATACCATTGATCATGGTGGTGTGGCTGTCAGTGCCGACCAGAGTGTCCGGGTAGTAGACGTTTTCTTTCTGGTGCACGCCGCGCGCCAGGTACTCGAGGTTGACCTGGTGCACGATGCCGATGCCGGGGGGCACGACTTTGAATGTGTCAAAGGCTTGCATGCCCCATTTCATGAACTGATAGCGCTCGCGGTTGCGCTGGAATTCGAGCTTCATGTTCAGATCGAGCGCGTTCGGTTCGCGGAAGTGATCGATCTGCACCGAGTGGTCGACCACCAGATCGACCGGCACCAGCGGCTCGATTTTCTTCGGGTCCTGACCCATTTTTTGGGCGACATCACGCATGGCGGCCAGGTCGGCGAGCAGCGGCACGCCGGTGAAATCCTGCAGCACGATGCGGGCGACGACGAAAGGAATCTCGGCGGTGCGCTCGGCGTTCGGCTTCCAGTTGGCCAGCTCGCGGATATGCTCTTCGGTCACTTTTTTGCCGTCGCAGTTGCGCAGCACGGCTTCGAGCACGACGCGGATCGACAGCGGCAGACGGGAAACCTTGGTTTTCAGGGCGCGTTCCAGGGCAGGCAGGCTGTAATACTGGCCCGTCTTTTTCCCGACCTGAAATTCCTTCAGGGTTTTGAATGTGTTGTGCGGCATGGTGACCTCGGAATGATGAAAAACATTGCTGTCTGCCCCGTTTGCACGGGGCAGGCCTGAAGCATTACTGTGAATCTATACCACGAATCAATCAGCTTAGATCACGTACAGATCGACATACTCGTGAACCGGCATTTTTTCGAGCTTTGCCTGGTCCAGCGAGACGTCAAGAATTGCCTTCTGCTGCTTGGTCGGGAACTTCCGGGCAAGATTGGTGCGGAACTTGTCTTCGAGCAGGGGGATGCCATCCTTGCGGCGACGCTTGTGGCCGATCGGATACTCGACGACCACTTCCTTGAGGGTCTTGCCGTCCTTGAATTGCACCGTCAGGGCGTTGGCGATCGAACGTTTTTCCGGATCGTGGTAGTCCTTGGTGAAACGCGCATCTTCGACACATTCCATCTTGGCGCGCAGCACATCGATGCGCTTGTCGCTGGCGATGTTGTCTTCGTAATCCGAGGCGGTCAGACGGCCGAAGAGCAGCGGCACGGCAATCATGTACTGAATGCAGTGGTCGCGGTCGGCCGGGTTGTCGAGCGGGCCCTTCTTGTCGATGATGCGGATGCAGGCTTCGTGGGTGCGGATGGTGATCTTCTTGATGTCCTCGACCGACTTGCCGGCCTTGGCCAGTTCAGCGTGCAGGGTCATGGCGGCTTCGACCGCGGTCTGCGAGTGGAACTCGGCCGGGAAGGAAATTTTGAAGAGCACGTTTTCCATCACGTAGCTGCCGTAGGGGCGCTGGAACTTGAAGGGGTTGCCCTTGAAGAGCACGTCGTAAAAACCCCAGCCCTTGGCGGTCAGTACCGAGGGGTAGCCCATTTCGCCGGTCTTGGCCATGAGCGCGAGGCGCACGGCGCGGCTGGTGGCATCACCCGCAGCCCAGCTCTTGCGCGAGCCGGTGTTGGGGGAGTGACGGTAGGTGCGCAGCGACTGGCCATCGACCCAGGCGAGCGACACGGCGTTGAGGGTTTCGTCGCGCGTCAGGCCGAGCATCTCGGCCACGACGGCGGTCGAGGCCACCTTGACGAGCACAACGTGATCGAGGCCAACTTTGTTGAACGAGTTTTCCAGTGCGATGCAGCCTTGGATTTCGTGCGCTTTGATCATGCCGGTGAGCACGTCTTTCATGGTCAGCGGCTTTTTGCCGGCGGCCACAGCGTTGCGCGAGAGCCAGTCGGCCGTGGCGAGAATGCCGCCGAGGTTGTCCGACGGGTGGCCCCATTCAGCAGCCAGCCAGGTATCGTTGAAGTCGAGCCAGCGGATCATGCAGCCGATGTTGAAGGCAGCCTGCACCGGATCGAGCTGAAACTGCGTGCCGGGAACCTTGGCGCCGTTGGGCACCACCGTGCCGGGGACGATCGGTCC
>CANJOT010000236.1 GCA_947475815.1 Burkholderiales bacterium
ACATCGTCGCCACGCACGCGGTAAATGGCGATGTCGTTCTTGTGCAGGACCAGCTCACGCGTACCGGGGACGCGGCCAGCCCGGCCCATGCCAGGGTAGACCTGAAGTTTGGTCACAGCGGCCTGCAACTCCAGCACAAAGCGGGTGGCGCGGGTCGGGTTGTCTTTGGCGATGAAGCCAGCGATTTCATCCACAGACGCGAGCGCTGTCTTGGTCCACTTGATCACCATGGATCAAGCGCCGTATTTGGCAAACACCGCTTTGACCTGCTTGTCGCTTGCGAATTCGCCTGCATCGGCTTCCTTGATGCCATCGTGAATGTCACGAATCTGCCAGGATTCACTCTGCACATAGTTGGTCAGCGCATCGATGGCCAAAAAACTCTTGGTCCGCGCGGTCGCCTTGGCCAACTCTTCGATCTGGTTGTAAAGCGCCTCGGGCAGGCGTACGTTGATGGTTCTGAGGGTCATGGCTGTGACACGCCTGTGCATTTGTAATACAACGCATCATCCACTTCACAAACCTAAAGGTCAAGGCGGGCGGTCCAGCGCCCGAGGGCTAGTTTCCAGACCAGTATCGCGCAGGTGCATCATGGGCTTTTATGGCTGAGAATGCTCAGCCTCAGGGGCGGTACCGAAGGACTTCCAAGTGAAGCTGCTGGAAAATGGTCACGCCTTGAGCAAGACTATTTCCATTTTTTCTTATGCGCTGATCACTGGTGACGTTGATGAGCCCAGCAGCGTCTTGATCTCCGAGAGCGTATCAAACGTAGACAGTGTTCCTGCCAGCGATATGTCAACCATGCCCCCGAGGCCCGTTCCCGCAAACTGCATGGTTGTCGGCGGGTTGCCGTAATTGACGATACTCGTCTGAGTCAGGTCGTTTGCAGCGCCACCCTGATTGTCGATATAGAGCAGGTCGCCCGCACCGAAATTTTTTGCAGCCACATAAAAATCACCGGTCGTAACACCATCGCTCCCAGACGAGCCGCCGGCGGCGTTGTAATCCTTCGCCACCAGCGCGTAGTTATTGGCTGCTAAATCCAGCGCCGTACCGGAAGGGGCCGACGGACTGCCGATTCCTTCGATATCCAGCCACAGGTGTCCGCTGCCCAGCGTGCCATTTGCATTCATCACCTGCGAGGCTGCCGCATTGGCCAGCGCCGACGTCCCCGGTGTCACCGTACTGAAGTTCAGCGTGCTGGTGCCGTCATACGCCGCCATTGCCGCACCACCGGCACTGGCCGTGAAGGTACCCGCGTCGATCGTGATGTGATAATTGTTGGCCAGATCGAGATCGCCCGTCGGATTGATCGTCACCTTGCCGTTGACAATTGTCACCTGCGTCGTATCGGTCGCGAGGATATTGAGGGTATTGACCGTGCTCTCCCCATGAAAGCCCGTGCCCCCGTCGTTAATGATGTGAATGAACTTACCTGTTGCCGCTGTCACGTTGGCGCTGAAATTGAGCACAATATTGGAGCTGACTTCCAGATTCGTCACGTTGTCGAGGAGGCTGGCACTCAGGGTTGACTGCGGCGTATCGCCAATCACCGTGAAGTTGCTGGTCGCCACACTGGTATTGCCCGCAGCGTCCGTGGCGCTCGCATTGAACTGATACGTCGCGCCATCGGCCACCGTCGCCGTATAGGACCAAGTCGTGCCGCTTACCGTTGCATTACCCAGCAGGACTGCGCCGTTATAAACATTGACCGTCGCGCCGGCTTCATTGGTACCGCTCAACAACAGCGCGGTGTCATCCGTGTGCGCACCGCTCGCCAGTGGGCCCGTTACCGAACCCACATCATCCGTCGCTGCCGTAAAGGTCACTGCCGGCGGCGTCGTATCGCCAATCACCGCGAAGTTGCTGGTCACCGCACTGGTATTGCCCGCTGCGTCCGTGGCACTCGCATTGAACTGATACGTCGTGCCATCGACCACCGTCGCCGTATAAGACCAGGTCGTGCCGCTGACCGTCGCATTACCCAGCAGGCTTGCGCCGTTGTAAACCTTGACCGTCGCACCCGCTTCATTTGTACCGCTCAACAGTAGCGCGGTGTCATCCGTACTCGCACCGTTTACCAGTGCACCCGTCTTCGAACCAACGTCATCCGTCGCCCCCGTGAAGCTCACCGCCGGTGGCGTCGTATCGCCACCCACCATGACGTTGCTGGTCGGGAGACTCGTATTCCCCGCTGAATAAGACAATTGAATACCTCTCCAGTGAAACCTAGGAACTCTGTCCTGCACTAAACATGCGTACCAATTGACGCGATAGGCTAGAGGATGTCCCGCCGGTAATTGAAGGTTGAGTGGGTGGTTGAAACAGTCGAGGGCCCAGAATGCGGGTTCTCGACATCCTCAACCCGAACCGAACAAAGCTCCACCAGCACCATGAACAAGTCGCCCTAAAGCCCGCACAGGCCGAACGAGTCTCTACCTATTTTTGCGATTAGGATAGACAAATCTTGACCAATGCTTGATTTACGAAAGATTTGGGACGAATGGGGTTGTACCTGAGGGGCTCGATCAGCAGCAAATTTCGAACCGATTTTCGTCTGCCAACGGGTGGGTTTCATGCCGGATGCTGAGCTTTTATCCATCGATCCAAAAACTGCAACGGCAACTTTATGCAACGATTTTTCTGTACGAAATCGACCGTTCACATCGCCCTCAATCTTGCCCGGCCTGCACCGCTTCCAGCGGTCGTCAATGTACTCAGCGAACACCAATTTCGTGCACGCACCGGAATGGCCGAGCCCCATCACAAAGTGACGACCGAAAGCGCGCCCCCTCACTCTCTGCCGTTCGCCCACCCCAGCAAGCGCCTCGGTCCGACGTCTCGTCCGAACAGGTGGGCGCAGAGAAGAGCGCGAGCGAAGCGACCAAGTGGCACGTGCGCCCTGTTTGCTCTTTGTTGCAGGCCGTCTTTCATTTTCTTGGGCATGAAGATCTTCAGCGCAAAAATGTTCTTCCCCATTTCCGGCTCTGGATCATCGTATTCGGGACCGAGTTCATCCTCGATCGGAGGAGCCTCGTCCTCAACCGGCTCTGCGCCCCGCCCTGGATCGGGTTCATAGAGCCCGGTGCGCGTGTCGCGCATCTTCAGAAGCTCATGGTAGCCATAGAGATACGTCGCGAAGAATTCCGTGAGATACACCGTGTAGGAGGCCCCCTCGCGGTCACCGATCTCCGTCAGCGCCTGCTTTGCGCCGTCCGGTAGCCAGAGACGCAACTGGGTGTCCTGCACATTCAGGCCGCTGTAGTCGCGTACAGGAATCAGGTTCGCCGAGAGTGGTCCCTCTTCAGCACCGGGCACCCAGTCAGCCAAAACATCTCGAGCGATTCTCATTTTTCCTCTATGGTTTTTCTGGACTGGGAGGCATGCCAGCTCTATGGTATCGACTTTCAACAGGGAGGTCGTATGGCATCGATCAACAAGGTCATTCTGGTCGGTAACCTGGGCGCGGCGCCCGAGGTTCGTGCCACCACTGGCGGTGGGCAGGTCACCACCATACGGCTGGCGACCACCGACAACTGGAAGGACAAGAGCTCTGGCCAGCAGCGCGAACACACCGAGTGGCACCGGATCGTGTTTTTCGGCAAGCTGGCCGAGATTGCCGGCCAGTACCTCACCAAGGGCGCATCCGTTTACATCGAAGGCCGACTGCAGACGCGCAAGTGGCAAGGGCAGGATGGCGGGGAGCGAAGCACCACAGAAATTGTGGCCGATGAGATGAAAATGCTGGGCAGGAGGGAGTCCTCCTCTGTTTCCGCAGAGGCACACTCTGACAAGGCGCCGCTGGTCTCTGCGCCAGGGACCGTCGCCCCTTCAGTTGCTGAAGACTGGGAGGATGCGCCGTTTTAAGTTTTGCAACGACATCAAGCTAGTGCAGCGCAGGCCCAGCCGTTCGCAATCAACGCCTCACCCGCATCAGGCCTCGCGCGCCAGATCCAGATTGCGGCGCAGCACCACCGGCTTGCCGCCGGTGCGCTGTTTGCTGATCCAGGCCGACAGCGCCGAATCGAGATAATCAGCATGCCCCGGAAACCAGTTGACCAGGGCCTGGGCCAAGGGGATCACCTGGCTGAGATCGCCAGCGTCGACCAGGGCCAGCACTTCGTCGACCGATTTGCGCACGGCGGCGTGTTCGTCGATGTGGCAGCCACGGGCCGGGAAGTCCATTTCGTTCATCCAGCGGTTTTCTTCGCCGAAGTGTTCATCGAGATGGCTGGCCACCGCGCGCAGGCCAGCGCCCATGCTGGCCTGCTCACAGGACATCAATGCTTCGACGACGATGACAAACTCGCGGTGCATGTTGTCCATCGGCGGGTAGCCGAGCAGGTATTCATCGCGCCAGTGAAAATTCGCCGGGCCGGGCTCGCTGCCTGGCTCGCTGCCTGGCTCCCTGCCTGTATCGTTACTTGTCTCGTTCATCGTGATTCCAGATCAGTGCTACCGGCGGGTCGATCCGGCCGGCTCTTTGACCGCCATGATACGGCTTTCCGGGGCGCGCATAAAATCCGGCCATGAACAACTTGCCTGCGCTGCGCGGCCAGCGCACCGGCGCGGGCATGCGCCCTGATTGGCGCCACGCGGCAGGTTGGCGACGTGGATGGCGTCATCGTTGAAACGGAGGCGGAGGACCATCCACCGGCGGTAATTGCCGTACACTTACGGCCATTCTGAAGGGAGCACAGCCATGTACGAAGACCTCGCGTTATACATCAACGGTGAATTCATCAAGGGCGGCGACCGCCGCGAGCAGGACATCATCAACCCGGCCAATATGCAGGTGTTGGGCAAGCTGCCGCACGCCACGCGCGCCGATCTGGATCTGGCGCTTTCTTCCGCCGAGAAGGCCTTTGCCTCGTGGCGCAAGAGCTCGCCGATGGAGCGCTCCAAAATCCTGCGGCGTGTGGCCGAGCTGGCGCGCGAACGCGCCGATTCGATCGGCCGCAACATCACCCTGGACATGGGCAAACCACTGGCCGAAGCCGTCGGTGAGGTGATCGCCTGTTCGGAACACGCGGAATGGCATGCCGAGGAGTGCCGGCGCATCTATGGCCGCGTGATCCAGCCGCGCCAGCCCAATGTGCGTCAGTTGGTGGTGCGCGATCCGGTCGGGGTGTGCGCGGCCTTCACACCGTGGAACTTTCCCTTCAATCAGGCGATACGCAAGATGGCTGCGGCGCTCGGCGCCGGTTGCACGCTGATCCTCAAAGGTCCGGAAGATTGCCCAAGCGCGGTGGTGGCGCTCGCGCGGCTGTTCCACGATGCCGGCCTGCCGCCGGGCTGCCTGAACATCGTCTGGGGGGTGCCCAGTGAGGTGTCGGAATACCTGATCAGCTCGCCGATCGTGCGCAAGATCTCCTTCACCGGTTCGGTACCGGTGGGTAAACAGCTGGCGGCGTTGGCCGGCGCGCACATGAAGCGCGTCACCATGGAGCTGGGCGGGCATTCGCCGGTGCTGGTGTTTGAGGATGCCGACATCGACAAGGCGGCCGAGATGCTGGCGCGCTTCAAGACGCGCAACGCCGGGCAGGTTTGCGTATCGCCGTCACGGTTTTTCATTCACGAAAAAATCTACGATCGGTTCGCCGCAAAATTCATTGATGTGATCAGCAACATCAAGGTTGGCGATGGCCTGGAAAAGGGCACGCAGATGGGACCGCTGGCGCACGAGCGGCGCATCGCGTCCATGGAGCTGTTTCTGGAAGACGCGGTGGCGCGCGGCGGCAAAATTGTCACGGGTGGCACGCGGCCGATGACGGGCGGCCATTATTTCAGCCCGACGGTCGTGACCGATCTGCCTGACGACGCCAAACT
>CANJOT010000237.1 GCA_947475815.1 Burkholderiales bacterium
CAGCGAGCGGGCGGCGATATTTTTATGGATCATGGTGTGAGTCTCCTTGTGGATGGTCGACTTCCGGGTGAACAACTAAATTGCCCTGCTCTCTCGCAAGTGTGCGATTTCAGCGGTGTCGCAGCCGATTTCGCGCAGTATTTCTTCAGTGTGCTGGCCGAGGGCCGGCGGATCGAGGCGAAAGCCGGCCGGTGTGTCGGACAGCTTGACAGGAAAGCCCGTGAATTTCATGGTGCCCAGGGTGGGATGGGGTCGCTCAATCACCATGCCCTGATGCAGTACTTGTGGCTCATCGAGGGCCTCGGCAGTGTTGTTGACCAACGAGTATTGAATGTCACGGCCGGCAAAGAGCGCGAGCCATTCGGCCCGGGAATGGCGCAGCAGCATGCCGCCGATGAGCAGGTGCAAGGCATCGCGATGCTGGACGCGCAGGGCGTTGGTGGTGAAGCGTGGGTCGGAGCTCAGTTCATCAAGGCCGAGCACCTCGCACAGACTGAGCCATTGTTTTTGCGTGCCTGCCATGATGAGCATGTAACCATCGGCCACTTCAAAAACCTGGAGGGGTGCCATGGCGGCGTGAGCCGAGCCGAGCCGCTCAGGCGGTTTGCCGGTGCCCCAGTAGCTTGTATTTTGATAGGCCGACAGTGCAATGGTGGATTCGAGCAGCGAGGTCTCCACCTTCTGGCCCCGGCCCGTTGATACCCGGGCCACCACTGCCGCGAGGATGCCATAGGCGGCGTGCAGTGCGGCACCAAGGTCTGATACCGCCACGCCCATGCGTACCGGTGCGCGACCAGGTTCGCCGGTGACACTCATGACGCCGGTGTAGGCCTGCATCATGGCATCCATCGCCGGCCGGTCACTCATTGGCCCGGTGGGCCCGAAGCCTGTGATGGAGCAGTGAATCAGGCGCGGATGTTTGTCGCGGAACGCCTCATAGGTCACGCCCAGGCGGGCGGCCGTCTGGGGCTTGAAGTTTTCGATGAAGACATCGGCGTCGACGAGCAGGCGCTGCAGGATGCGCTGGCCCTCGGGCGACTTCAGGTCGAGCGTGATGCTGCGCTTGTTGCGATTGGACAGCAGAAAGTAGCAACTGTCCGTGCCGTAGGTGGGCGTCATGCCGCGACCTTCGTCACCGTCGCCGGGCGCCTCGATCTTGATGACGTTGGCGCCCAGATCACCCAGTAGCATGCCGGTATACGGTCCAGCAACTGCGCGGGAACAATCGATCACGGTAATGCCCGTCAACGGCCCTTGCATACAGTCTCTTTCAGTTTTTGTTCAGGATGGTGTGAGGCCCAAGAACGGAACACTGTAGGACGGCCCAAATGAAAAGTAAAATGAGTAATAATTGAAAAATTATTAGTAAAACTTATCAGATATTCGCTAGGCCTCATGGTTTTTTGGAGTGAATCCGATGGTGACCGCGCTTCCCGCCCTTTCGCACACGCAACTCCGTTTGTTCCTGCTGGTCGCCGATCTGGGCAGTTACACCGCCGCCGCGCTGCAGGCTTGCCGCTCTCAGTCCGCCTTGTCTCTGGCGATCCGGCAGATGGAGAACAAGCTCGGTGAAGGCTTGTTTGAACCCGCTGCGCGCACCGTTCTCACACCCTTTGGACAAGGCTGTGTGCCGATCGCGCGCACGCTGGTCGATCAGCATGAGCGCAGCGTAGCCGCCATGCACAACCTTGCCCAGAGCCGGACCGGCAAGCTCACCATTGCCTGTGTTGGCACGGCACTGCGGGTGCTGGTGGCGCCGTCGCTCGGGCGCTTTGTGGCGAAATATCCCGATATCGGCATCAGCCTGCTCGATTACAACTCGGCCAATGTCGAGCGTGCCGTGCTGTCCTACGAGGCGGATCTTGGATTCTGCAGTCGCGTCTCCAGCAATGAGCGCCTCCACTTCACGCCTCTTTTTGGTGACAGCTTCGGTGTGGTCTGCGACCGGGGGCATCCATTTTCCCAGCGCAAGTCCATGACTTGGGACGACCTGAACGGCGCAACGCTGATCGGCTCGCCGGTACACGCTTTGCTCGACAACCGCCCCGAAGCAGCCGTGCTGCGCACCTGCAAATATCAGTCGACCCACATGATCACGACGATCGCAATGCTCGAACAGGGACTCGGCGTGTCGGTGCTGGGATCGTCGACCCTGCTGGCCGACAAGCCGGGTCTTTGTTATGTGCCGCTGGTCAAGCCGGTGGTGAAGTTTGAACTCGGCCTGCTCAAGCTCAATGGCCGCACGCTGCCGCCGCCTGCGGCGGCGATGGAAAGAATCATGCTGGCCGAACATCGGATGACAAAGAAAGCTCCGCATTCCGGTTTGCGACAATAAACGGGGGGCTCGGCAGGCAAGCTCCATGGGGAGTCTTGCGGTAGTTGTTGATGATGTTCAACTTCATTTATTGACCGCCCCGGGCGCGAGCGGCAGAGGCTGGTGTGGTGCGTCGAACTGGTAACCGAACATGTGCATTGCATCGCCCATGTTCAGACTTGCGGAGTGATGTCCTTTACCATACCCTTCCGCGAACTCATTTGGGCAAGCCCAACTCGTCGAATTCGATCATTTCTGAAAGTGGCAGGGCATCCCTTGTCGGGAGCCTGTCGAACCGATCCAGAATGTCGTCGATTTCGTCGCGCGTGTGCCGCATTGTCTGCGCGCGTGCCAGCAAGGCCTCTTCCAGAAGGGCGATTGCCTCCTGGTTGATGGATCGGCGATGCAGCAGCGCCTCGCTCCCGATGAGCGATTTGATTCTGCTTGGGACCTTCTTCAATTGTAGTTCAGCAGTGTTAGCCATGATGTGGACCTCCTTTGTAGAAAGCATACCCATAATAAACCCAAAATACAACCAGAATGGTTTTTAATGGCAGGGGCAGCTGGTCATCTTCCTGAGCGTGATTCCAGTCCCGATTTTTGCCGGCCGCCATTGGCTCGCGTCATCTTCGTGCAGCCCTTCGATACATCTTTCGGTATGATCGGGGTGAAGTGACCAAAAATGACTGCATCACAAATAGGGGAGGCTGCATGTTCGATATCCTGATCAAAGGCGGGATGCTGATTGATGGCACGGGTAGCGCACGCCAGCGTGCTGATCTGGGCATCGTCAACGGCCGCATCGCCGCTATGGGCGTTCTTGAGCAATCGGCCAGGCAAATCATTGATGCCACCGGACTGCTGGTCACGCCAGGTTTTGTGGACCCGCATACCCACTACGACGCGCAGATCCTCTGGGATCCGCTGGCCACGCCCTCCAATCTGCATGGCGTGACGACGGTGATTGGCGGCAACTGCGGCTTTTCCATTGCGCCGATGACGCCGCCTCATGTCGACTACATCACGCGCATGCTGGCCAAGGTCGAGGGCATTCCGCTCGAAGCACTTCAGGCCGGCCTCGATTTCAAGTGGCAGTCGTTTGGCGAATACCTTGCGCGCATTGATGGACGGCTGGGCATCAATGCCGGCTTCCTGGTGGGCCACTCCACCATCCGGCGACTCGTGATGGGCGAACGCGCCACGGTGTCGGCGGCATCGGACGAGGACTTGCGCGACATGCGCAGCCTGCTGCAATCGAGTCTGCAGGAAGGTGCGCTCGGCTTTTCTTCCACCTGGCATCTTACGCATACCGATGGCGATGGGGATCCCGTGCCCTCGCGACTTGCTACCGCGGAAGAAATGGTCAGTCTGGCCGGTGTGGTGCATGCCTTCCCGGGCACGATGCTGGAATTCACGCCCGGTGTGTACGGCGAATGGGGTGACCGCGAAACGCAGGTGATGATCGACATGTCGCTGGCCGCCGGACAGCCGATCAACTGGAATCCAGCGCGCGTGCGCGAGTCCGATGCGGCGACCGTGGAGCGTCAGTTGCAGCCTGGCAACCGCGCCGCCGCGGCTGGAGCCAGCATCGTTGCGCTGTTTTATCCTTTCCCGAATTCGACGGAATTGAGTCTTTCGGTCTCCCGCATTTACGACACCATCCCGGGCTGGCGCGAGATCATGTACCTGCCCATTGATGAGCGCATGCGCCAGTTTGCCGACCCGGCGGTACGACGTCGCCTTGAGGCTGGTGCCCTGCACGCGACCGGCCCCGCTCAGCATGCGGTCAACTGGAGCGAGATGCGGTTTGAGCGCATCGACAACCCGGCGCTGCAGCATCTGCTGGGCAAGACGGCGGGCGCGCTCGCCCGGGCCAGCGGCAAGAGCGCCTTCGATTGCTACCTGGATGTGGCACTGGAAGACCAGTTGCGCGCCTATGTGAGTTTTCCCGTTGATGCGGTCGATGAAACCTCATGGCAGCTGCGCCGTCAGGTGCTGCATGACCCGCGCGCCGTATTGGGGGGTTCTGATGCGGGTGCGCATGTCGACTCCATCTGCAACGCCAATTGCACGACGCGTGTGCTCGGCGAGATCGTCCGTGAGCGCGGCCTGCTGACGCTGGAAGAGGCGGTCCGGCTGATGACGGAGGTGCCGGCGCGGTTTTATGGTTTGCATCAGCGTGGCCGGTTGCAGGTCGGCTGGCACGCCGATGTGGTGGTGCTGGATCCCGCTACCGTGGGGCCGCGCACCATGACGCTGCGCCATGATTTTCCGGCAGATGCGGCGCGCCTGTATGCCGAGGCCGATGGCATCCATCACGTCATCGTCAACGGCGTCGAAACCCTGAGGGATGGTCTGCCTACCGGGCAGTTGCCGGGCATCGTGCTGCGTTCCGGCCGCGACACCGGTATCGACCCGCGCTGATCTTTTGGGGTGACGCGGCTACTCCAGCTTGATACCTGCCTGACGGATGACCGGCTCCATGGCCGCCATCTCGGATTTGATGTAAGAAACAATCACGTCTGGCGCCATGGCTGGCATCGCGGCATAACCGGTGCCCTCGATTTTTTTGGTGAACTCGGGCGTTCTGACCGCGGCCGAGAACGCGCTGTTGAGCCGGGCGACAATCTCCGGTGGCGTGTTTTTGTGCGCGATCACCGATAACCACAAGGTGCCTGCGACCGGTACCCCCGCCTCGGTGAGCGTGGGCACCTTGGGCAGCGAAGACCAGCGTTCCCGCCCTGTTGTCGCGAGCGCCACCAGCTTGCCCGACTCGACCAGGCTCTTGTCGGTCGCCAGCACCAGATCGATGCGGCCCGCTGCGAGGTCAATGTACGATTGCGCCGATCCCTTGTAGCCGATGATGGCAAAGTCGATACCCATCGCGGCGCGAATGCGTTCAGCGAACACATGACTGCTGCCGCCGATGCCGACCGCCATGTTCAGCTTGCCCGGATTGGCCTTGGCAAAGGCACGCAGGCCGTCAATGTCCCGGTATGGCCGCGCCCCGGAGCTGATAAAAGCCAGCGCCGATTCGATCTGCACGGCAACCGGCATGTAGTCCTGAACAGGCTGCAACTTGAACGCCGGGTCGACCAGCGGCTGCAGCACGATCAGGCCATCGAGCACGCCGGCCAGGGTGTAACCATCCGCGGGGGCGTTGCGAATCGCGGCCAGACTGAGCCGGTTGTTGGCCCCGGGCCGGCTTTCATAGACGATCGTCTGGCCGAGGATTTTGGAGGCCTCGATCACCGCAACGCGCTGCAGCGTATCGGTCAGTGAGCCGATCGCGTAGGGTGCCACGAAAGTGATCTGTCGGGATGGGTAGGACTGCGCTGGCGCATTGGCCGCAAACAAGGCCAGCATGCTGTGTACGAAGATCACGATGAGATTGCATTGACGCTTGTTCATGCCCGCCTCCCCCTGCGATAAGTGGTGCACTGATGTGGCAACCTGCCGGTAAGCCGGCAGGGTATGCGCGACGCTG